>JAEZAS010000297.1 GCA_023430365.1 Planctomycetota bacterium | reverse complement strand
ACGCCCGAAGGACAACGGAGATTGTCCTCGAGCACGTACATCTGGCCGTCGCCGTCGCGGACCAGGTCGGTGCCCGTGATGTGACACCATACGCCCTGCGGCGGCCGCATTCCCTCGCATTGCTTCAAGTAGCATTTGCCGGAGTAGACCAGCCATTCGGGAACTTTTCCGTCGCGGACGATCTGCCGCTTATTGTAGATGTCGTCGATGAACAGGTTGAGCGCCTCGATGCGCTGCTTGAGCCCCCGTTCGATCGTGTCCCATTCGTGACCGTCGATAATTCGCGGGATAATGTCGAAGGGCCAGATCTTTTCCGCGCCCGCCTCGTGGCCGTAGACGTTGAACGTGATGCCCATGTTGAGCAGCGCCAGTTCGGCGGCTTTTTGGCGCTGTTGAAGCTCCCCCTCCGAGAGATTGCACAGCCGCCTGACGAGGGACTCGCTGCGGGCCCGCGGATGGCCCTCAGCGGTGAACATTTCGTCGTAAAAACCGTCGGTTTCGTACTGCTCGAAGATCATGTTCCGCCGTTGCCCAGCAAGAGTGCTGATTAATTAGGCACGGGCAGCACGAACATTGGTCAAAAAGCTTCGCAAACGCCGCCCTGCGCTGTGGCAAGGGGCAAAGGCAAGTGACGTGCCGTTGCGAAGCGGTGAAACCGCCGGGCGGCCGATGCCCGGGAGGATTGGGAGGGTCGGCTGGATCTTGCGTTTTGCTCTAGGAGACGGCTAACGGATCAGTCGCTCTTGAATCACGGCCAGAATGCCCTTCGCCACGGCTTCCTTGGTTCCCTGCAGCGATGCGGCGGTTGATCCGGCCCGATCGAGAACCTCAACCTCGTTTTCCAGGCTGTCCATGGCGGAAGGACCGTTCAAGACGATCAGGTCGCAGCTTTTGCGTTCCAGTTTCGTGATCGCGCGGAAGCGGGCGTCGTCGGTCTCCAGCGCAAACCCCACGACCCATTGATCGGACCGCTTCTCGCCCCCGAGCGTCGCGACGACGTCGGGCGTCTCGATCAGGTACAGTTCGAGCGGCTGGCCGGTCTTGGCGATCTTCTGCTGCTCCACCTTCACCGGCCGATAGTCGCAGGGCGCCGCCGCGCCAATCAATCCATCGCAGCGAACGAATTCACGACGACAGACCTCAAGCAACTCCTCCGTGGAGATAATCGGAATCACCTCGGCCGCCGCCGGATAGTCGACGCTCACCGGTCCGCTCACCACCAGCACTTCGTGTCCCAGATCGAGGGCCGCCTGGGCGAGCGCTCGCCCCATGCGACCGCTGGAACCGTTAGTGAGGTAGCGAACCGGATCGAGGTACTGGCGCGTGGGACCGGACGTAATCAGGATGCGAGCCATAGATGGGAGGGTTGGATGCCGAGAACAGGCCGCGGAGCACGCTACGAAGACGATCCGGAGTCGAGGCTCGGTAGCGAGATGGGAGAGCGGGTCGTTCCGCCGTCTATCATCTTAGCGAAACAGCGGCGATCGGAATGGCTGCTGGCTGGTTTCCGGCGCCGGCGCGAAGCCACGAATGCGCCCCTTGGGGGCCAGCCCCTCGACCTGGATCGGCTCGACGAGCTGATCGATGGTCATGTTGCCAGCATCGTCGCGCACTTCCAAGCGGAGGAAGATCTGCCGTGGGCTGCGAGGATCGAATTCCCAGAAGTATTGTCCCGTATTCGGCAGGCCGGCAGCGATCGGCGAGAACGGACCGTCCGGGCGCTCCGACATCGAGAGGGTGATCGGCCGTGACGCCAAGTTGGTGTCGGTGGCCTCCCAGCGAATGTCGAGCTTGCCCGCCTGGGCGCCGCTGCCGTAGGCGGCCGCGGTGATGCGGGCCGTGGGACGCGTCTGATCCACGCCAATCCAGATATCCGCTGCGTCGCCGGCGCGTGGCGTGTTGCTGGCCAGACCATTGCGACCGACGATGACCACGCGAAAGCCGTAAACGCCTTCGCCGTTGACTTCGACGTCGAACGGACTGACCTTGTCGGGATCGGAGCCCCACTTCGACCAGGACTGGCCGCCGTCGGTGGTGCCCCAGAGCTCGACATCGGCGAGCCCGTCAGGACCAACCGTTTCCACGTCGTATTCCAGGCTGAACCGCCGCGTGTTCGTCATTCGTGGCCGGCCGGGGAGCGGTTCCTCGGCTCCGCCGCTCACGTCCCCCGAGCCGCCGGGTCGATGCGGGCTAACCGGCTCGGGGGACGCGGGCAAATCACCTCCAGTGCGACCTGGTTCGGGCGACGGCAGCGCCTCGGTTGCGGGAACCGGTGCTCCGCGAGGGCCATCGAACGAGGGACGAGGCGAGACTTCTTCTCCGTCGGCATGGTCCGGCGGCGGCAACTCGGCCGAATCGGGCAAGAGCGAACGAGGACTGCCTGGATCGCGCGGCAGACTGTTGAACGGGCGCTGCAATTCCAAGCTCGAATTGGTCGGCGACGCCGGCACGCCGCCGACGGCGCTCGGCAGACCGCGGAACGCCGGACGCGGCTCTTGGGATGGGTAAGCGGGATTGAGCTCGGGCTGCGATCGATCCCCGCTGCCCTGATCGGGCGCTGGTAAGGCGTCGTAGCTCGGCGGACCAGCGACGGCTGGCTGAGTCGAACTGGTCACCGGCAGGTGGCGCGGCAACCCGGCTAATGTGCCGGGACGATTTTCATTGCCCGAGTCGACGTCGGGGCTCGTATCGACATCCGTCAGTGTGGATCTTTCTGGCCTCCGCGGAGCGGCGCCATCATCGGCCGGCCAGGGTGTGGCGGACGAATCGGCCACGGCGAGCGGTATGGCGCCCGGTTTTGCTCCCGCCGCCGGGCGGGCGAGGCTGACGCGTTGGCTGAAGTAGGCCACGTTACCGGCCACGTCGCTGATCTCAGCACGGAAGTTGACCGCGCCGGAGTTCGACGTGGGACGCACGGTGATCTTTCCCGTGCTCTGCCCCGGCGCGGTGGGGCCAGCCAGATTGGCGACCACCGAAGTCCAGGGGCCGCTTCCGCTGGCGTCCTGATACTCGATCTTCAGCGTCATCGCGTTCAGATGCGGGTCAGCGGCCGACCAATTCAGTTCGACCTGGCCGTCGCTGGTGGGCACACATACCACTTGCAGCGTCGGCTTCTGCGTGTCGAGCACGAGGCGCAATTGAGGCGCCGTAGGCGTTTGCTTCGGTGTTCGGCCGACGCCGTCGACGGTTTGGGTGGCGAACCAGAATTCGCCGTCCTGCTTGGCGCGGAAGCGGAACTTGCCCTCCTCGGGGCGTTTTTCCTTATAGAGGTGCCAGTTGGCGCCACGGTCCCAGGAGACATAGATGCGAACAGCGGCCGGCTGAGCGTCGGCGGTGCTCGCTTTGACCGAAAACGGGACTTCGATCTCGGCCTGGCGCGTCACGTAGGGGGGCGGCAATTCCTGGCTGGGCAAGGCAGCCGGCGGAGGCGCGGTGGGATTCTGCGCGCGGGCGCTGCTCAGAGGCAGCGACGCAAGCAAAATCAAAGCAAGGCTCTTGGCCACGCGCATTTGCTGCCGTCCCTGGCATTCATCAACGCCGGGCCCCCCCATGAGACCTGCGCATTGGACGGTATCGGTGCCTGAGCCCCAACGACTTGAACGGTTGTATTGACACCGGGAAAGCCAGGAAAGCTGCATCGACTTTGCGGCGCGGCGGCGTGCCGAGTGGCTCTCAACGACCGACTGGCTTAACGCCGGCGATTGACGATCACCCGTGCCCCATCGTGGGGCGCCAGCACGATTCCCTTGCGTGCATAGTGACTACGCCAGCCTGTTGGCCGCTGGACGTTAAAGCGCGTCAGCAGCGTGCTGAGGACGACCTGCATCTCGTAGAGCGCGAACGGCATCCCCAGGCAATGCCGATTGCCGCCACCGAACGGAAACCACTCGTAGGGCGAAAACTTCCGCTCGAGGAACCGCTCAGGGCGAAATTCGTGCGGCTGCGGATACAGGTCCTCACGGCGGTGAATCAGGTGCGAACAGGGAGAAAGCAAAACACCGGGCGGATACTCTCGTCCGCCCGCAACGAAGGGACGTTTTGTCTTGCGAACGACGAACGGCAGGATCGTCCGGATGCGCAGCGACTCGCGAATCGCTGCATCGAGAAACTTGAGGTTTTCCAGATCGGCCGGCGTCGGCAGTTCGCTTCCGCAGGTTGCCTGCAGCTCGTCGTGCAACCGCTGCACAGCCTCCGGATGGCGGGCGATCTGTTCCAAGGCCCAGCAAAGGGCGATCGACGTGGTCTCGTGGCCGGCGACGAGCATGGTTACGATGCCATCGCGAATTTCTTCATCGGCCAGCGGTTGGCCATCCTCGTGCCGGGCGGCGAGCAGAGCGGCGAGAACGTCGTCCCCTTGGGCTTCGGGTGGGAGCTGCCGGCGATCTCCGAGCAGGCGGTAGATCTCGGCGTCGAGTTTCGTGAGTTCGCGGAAGAAACCGATCCGGTGGGCATTCTTTCGGGCAAACTCAGGCGAAATCATCTTCACTGTGAAAAGCGACCAGCGGCTGCGCGAGTACTTCAGCATCTCGTGCACGATCCGCTCGATCCTCACCAGTTGCTCATCCACCGGCAGACCCAGGACCGCCTGCAGGATGACCCGCAAGGTGATTTGTCGCATCGGCTCGTCCATGCGAATCGGCTTGCCCTCGGGCCAGGCAGCCGATTCGTCGAGCGTCGCCTGCTGCATGGCCGCGAAGAAGGAGCGCATCCGCTCCCCCTTCAGCGGCGGTAAGAGCACGCGCCGCTGCCGCGCATGGGGCGGACCATCGAGGACCAGCACCGAGTTCCTGCCAACCGACAGGCTGAGAAATTCGTTTCCCTCGCCGGAGTGCAGCGCCTCGGGATCGCCGCGAAAAACATCCCGCACCGCATCGGGGGACGAGAGCAGCACTAGCTTGCCGTGGCGGAACAAGTCGATCGTGAAGGGGTCGCCGTAGCGCCTGTGGCAATCCTCCAGAAAATCGGGCGCCCACAACGAGTAACGGAGGAGTTGCCAGAAGCTGGATTGTCGCGGCCCAGGCGGCAGATCGGCTACGGCGGCGGGGTGCAGTTCCATGGTTGTCATACCAATTAGACAGCGCCCTTCACGAGTGGTTCGCCTCGCTCGGCCAGCGCCGCCTCGATTCGCCCCAATTGCTCGGCGGACAAGCGCCACCCCATGGCGCCGGCCGTTTCGCGGATTTGTTCCGGCCGCTTGGCCCCGCAGAGGGCGGCTGTGATGCCCGGCCGATGGATCGTCCAATTGACGACGAGTTGAGCGACGGTTTTTCCCGCTTCGTCGGCAATCTCGCGCAATCGATCGAGAAAATCTTGATTCCGCCGCCATTCCTCTCCTTGAAACATCGGATACTTCGCCCGCCCATCTCCGGGGCGAAAGACAAAATCGCGTGGCAGTTTGCCGGCTAGCAGCCCCTTGAGCAGCGGCCAATAGATGATCAGCGAGATATTCCGCTGCTGGCACCAGGGCAATACGTCCTGCTCGATTTGCCGCTGAAGCATGTTGTACGGCGGCTGGTAGGCGTCGAGCGGGCACACCTCATGAAATCGCTGTAGCTGCTCGAACGCCAGATTCGAGGCGCCGACGGCTTTCGTCTTCCCCTCCTGTTTCAATTGCAGGATGGCTTCCGCCGAGCGCTCGACCGGCGTCGCTCCGTCCGGCGCGTGGAGATAGTACAGATCGACGTAGTCCATTTGCAGCCGCTGCAGGCTGGTCTCGCACTGATGTCGCAACGTTGCGGGACTCGAATCGAGAATTCGCTCGCTCTTGGTGACAAAGCGGATGCCGCCTTTGGTTGCCACCACAGCCGCATCGCGACGACCGCGAAGCACCTGGCCGATCATCCGCTCGCTCTCGCCGTCGAGGCCGTAGCAGTAGGCCGTGTCGAAGAAGTTGATGCCGCAGGCCAGGGCTTCCTCGAGCGTCGCAATGCTGTCTTGTGGATTGACATCGAGGCTCGTCACTCCCGCGATCGGCCAACCGCCCATGGCCACGGCGGAGACTTGCAGGCCCGTGGAACCTAAAGGACGCTTGTCATCCGTGGTCGTCATCAGCGACTTTCCGAACTCGGTCGAGGGAGTTGGCAGACGAGGCCCCGCTGCCGCGGGAGGCGTCTGGCGATTCGCCGAGTGCTTTCGAGGGCGTCAGTGCAATAATAGAAACAGTCATTGTAGCTGTTGCTTGGTTCTTCGAGTTGGCTCCTCGACGCGGAGTTGCTTGCTATGTCGCGCTCGTACATCGTCGCTGCGAAACGGACCCCGATCGGCAAGTTCTTGGGAGGGCTGGCGAGTGTGCCCGCGCCCCGATTGGCAGCCGAAGCGATTCGTGCGTTGCTCGAGCAGGCGGCGGTGGATGGCGGGCGAATCGACGAAGTGATCCTGGGCAATGTCGTCTCTGCCGGCGTGGGACAAGCGCCAGCCCGGCAGGCGGCGCTGGCGGCGGGAATTCCGAGCAGCGTTCCAGCCGTCACCGTCAACAAAGTCTGCGGCTCCGGTCTGAAGGCGGTGATGCTGGCCGATCAGGCCATTCGCGCCAGCGACGCACGGCTGATCGTGGCCGGCGGAATGGAAAGCATGAGCCAGGCGCCGCACCTGCTGGTCGGAGCCCGCAGCGGCTGGAAGTATGGTCCGCAGCAGGTCCTCGACGTGTTGGCAACGGACGGGCTGACCTGCTCGACCGAAAATTCCGCCATGGGATGCCTCGCGGACCAGACAGCAGCCGAGCGGGCGATCTCCCGCGAGGATCAAGACGCCTTTGCCGTCGAAAGCCACCGGCGGGCGCTCGAAGCGCGCGAGGCGGGCCGGTTTGCTGCCGAAATTGTTCCGCTCACGGCCAAGGTCGGCAAAGCCGAGCAGCGAATCGAGTACGATGAAGGACCTAGGCCGGGAACTTCCGTCGCCGATCTGGCCAGGCTGCGGGCTTCGTTCGGCTCGGAGGGAACCGCTACGGCGGGGAACGCCTCGCAAATCAGCGATGGAGCCGCGGCACTATTGGTTGCGGATGAAGCAACGGCCAGCGAGTTTGCGACGCCGCTCAAGGCCCGGATCGTGGCGTCGGCCGCCAGTGGGCTCGATCCCAAGGATCTGTTCGTGGCGCCGATCTCGGCGATCCAGCGCGTGCTGACCAAGGCCGACCTGCGACTCGAGCAGATCGACCTCGTGGAACTGAACGAGGCGTTTGCCTCGCAGTGCCTCGCCTGCATGCGCGAGCTGAAGATCTCGACGGAACGGCTGAATGTGAATGGCGGAGCGATCGCCCTCGGCCATCCGATCGGGGCCAGTGGTGCACGCATTCTCGTGACGCTGCTACACGCTCTCGAGCAGCGGAATTTACGACGCGGGCTCGCGGCCCTCTGCCTCGGCGGCGGCAATGCCGTGGCGATGATCGTCGAACGAAGCTGAGTAGATCTACGCGTCACACGCGGCGACCTTCTGCATTTCAGCGACCTGCCGAATTGGGGCGCTGTGGCTCATAGCGGCAGCAATCTGCCGGACACACATCGTGGCTAGGTCCGAACTGGCCCAGCGACAGACGCTCGGGCGCATCGCTCATCCGCTCCACGATCAGTTCCCGCACCATCTGCACAAAGCGAGGATGGACACCGACGGTGCCGGCCCGGACGAAGTTGATTCCCAGGCTGACGGCCTTGTCGCGGGCCTCGGAATCCAGGTCATAGAGCACTTCCATGTGATCCGAGATGAAACCGATCGGCACGACGACGACATCGCGCGTTCCCTGCCCGCCGAGCTGTTCGAGCACGTGGCAAACATCCGGTTCCAGCCACGGCTGGTTCGGTGGGCCGCTGCGGCTTTGATAGACGAGTTGCCAGTTCGGGTTTCCGACAGCCTCGGCGATCAGCCGCGACGCTTCCTTGAGCTGCGTTTCGTAACGGCAGTTTTTGGCCATTCCCAGCGGAATGCTGTGGGCGGAAAACAGCAACTGAGTGGCAGCCCGCCGTTCGGACGGAATTTTTTCGAGCGCCGCTCGCGTCAACTCGATCATCGGTTCAATGAAACCCGGATGATTGAAGAACACGCGAAGCTTGTCGATCTCGGGCGCCCCTTCGCCGACCACCTGCTGGGCGGCCGCGATGTTCTCGCGATACTGCCGGCAACCGCTGTAGGAGCTGTAGGCTGAGGTAAATAGAGCGATTGCCCGTTTCACGCCGTCGCGGCGCATCTGTTCGAGCGTGTCGGGCAACAGCGGATGCCAGTTGCGATTCCCCCAGTAGACCGGCAACGACGGTCCGTGCTCCTTCAACTGCTGCTCGATCGCTTGCAGCAGGGCCCGATTCTGGGCGTTGATTGGGCTGACACCGCCAAAATGTTGATAGTGCTCGGCCACCTCGAGCATCCGCTCGCGCGGCACGTTGCGCCCGCGCAGGACGTTCTCCAGGAACGGCATCACATCGTCGGGCCCCTCCGGGCCGCCGAAGGAGACCAGCAAAAAGGCGTCGTAGGGCTGTGCCACAGGCATTTACCAGAAGGGCGGGAAGGCGGGAGCGGCCAGTTCGTGCGTGGAACCGCAAAGATTCGGGCCACTCAGACGGTAGCCCGTTCATGCACTCTAGCCGAGACGTCGCCAAAGACAACTGCTGGCGCCGCCGGAGGCGGTTGGTAGCATCGCGACCGCGAAAGACGCAGCCGAAAGGCGAGAAAAAGTGACCCCAATGGGATTCGAACCCATGTCGCCGCCGTGAAAGGGCGGTGTCCTAGGCCTCTAGACGATGGGGCCGGATAACGAGGCCCGGCACCGAAGCGCAAACCACGTTCCAACAGATGGATATAAATAGTGCGCGACTGCCGGGCACGTCAAGTGGGGACACCACAAGACAGCAACGCGTTCGCGAAAAGAACGACTTTGCGGCGGCGGCAGTGCACGGCGAAAAGCGAGTGCAGGGTGGGAATGTTGCAGCCGACGACAAAGCAAATTAACGAAACGAGCGCGACGGACCGCTAACGCCTAGCCTTCTCCACGAGCCGGTTGGCTCGCCGGATCGGTGCTGGAAGCCTCCGAGCGTTTGATCGCATCGTAGACCTCGCGGCGATGGACGGGCACTTCCTTCGGCGCTTCGACGCCGAGGCGGACTTTGTCCCCGCGAATTTCGACCACAACGATCGTGATATCGTTGTTGATCACAATACTCTCATTCTTTTTGCGCGACAGCACCAACATAAACCGATTCCTTCCCTTCGGAGCTTTGGGCCACCAGAAAACCTGGTGGGCGACCTTCCGGCCGCTTCAATTTCCTAAAAAGCTTTTTTGATGCGGCGAAGAAAGAGACCTCGTTTCATTGTGAACCGCGGTCTAGGGCAGTCAAGAATTCCCCGGTCCGGGGAGGCTGTTTTTCCGAAAAACTTTCGCCGAGACGACTTCCTGCGCGCTCAAGTTTGCCCCGCAGGACCAAACCGGAAGTTGGGAGTCGTCGTCAGAGAGCGGAAAACCGAATTACAAGCAGATCAGTGGCGTTTTACTCAGCACCGCGTTTCCTGGGCGATTAGCGTATGCGGCGGATTAGTCGAGGCGTTGATAAGCGGTAAGTCCCGACGCTGCGATATGGGCGGCGCCCCGTAGTCCAGAAGGGAGCTTTGTTGGAATTTTCTCCCACTCAATGTGGCTCCGATGGTAATGCTTTCGCCCTAGCTTGCGGGTTCGTGCAGCCTTCCTATAATTCAGACACTCTCGCACAGCCACTCGAAGCGAGGCTGCGCTCCTCGTGAGTTT
>JAEZAS010000261.1 GCA_023430365.1 Planctomycetota bacterium | reverse complement strand
GCCCTGGCCTATACGGCCCGCGAGGCCATGGCGGGGAAACGGGTCGGACGGGCAGCCTACGGCGGATTGTTTCGCCTGGAGCCGACCCGGATCGACGCCTCACGCGACCTGCGCACCGGCAGCCATTCGTTGCGGCTGACCAGCGAAGTGGCCTGGGAACCGCGGATTCGACCGATCGTGCTGGAGCAGCCCCTGGCGGAAGTGGTGGCCGTCGATGAAGCAGGGAATTCGATCGCCGTCGACGGCAGCGAAGGAAGTCTGGAAGTGCCGGTGGAGGGAATGAATGCGGCGGTGGAACTGGAGATTCCACTCATGGCGCCGGACCGCGATGTGAAGCGTATCGCTTCGCTGAAGGGAAAGCTCACCGCCGTGGTGTTGGGGCGAGTCGAGGAGTTCGAATTCGCGAATCTGGACACCGCCAAGAACGTGGAGCAAGAACGAGGCGGCGTGGTCGTCACGCTTGAGCGATTCCGCCGCAATGGCGAAATCTTTGATGCGGAAATCCGAGTGCGATTCGATAAGGCGGCCAATGCGCTCGAGTCGCATCGGGGGTGGATCTACAACAACGCTTGTTACCTGGTCGATCCCAAAGGAAAGCGGGTTGAGAACGCTGGGCTGGAAGCGACGTTGCTCGACGTGAACGAAGTGGGGCTGATCTATCGCTTCGACGTGCCCGATTTGCCGTCGATGCAGGGGTATCGATTCGTGTATTCGACTCCCGCCGCGATCATCAAGGCGCCCGTGGAGTTTGAGTTGAAGAATATTGATCTGCCCTAAGTGCGGGGAGTGCTTGGGGTAGGTTACGGTCAGGGGCGACGCGAGAAGGAACGACCGATGTTCATACCGATTGCTCACTGGCCTCGATGGGTGTCGATCGCCGGC
Organism: Planctomycetota bacterium; assembly: GCA_023430365.1. Classification (GTDB taxonomy): domain Bacteria; phylum Planctomycetota; class Planctomycetia; order Pirellulales; family Pirellulaceae; genus JAEZAS01. The sequence goes on along the minus strand of JAEZAS010000261.1, from coordinate 8,309 downwards.
TGCGGTGTGATGCTGACGGTCGCAATGGCCAGTGCGGAGGAGAAGGACGCTGGGCGGTCGGCGGTGGCGGTCGTTGGTCAGGATCTTGTGTCGGAGCACGAGGTTCGACGGGAGTTGAGGGCCGCCTATGGAGACGAGATCAATGTGGATCAGCTTCCGGCCGCAACGCGGCAGCGTGCGGCGCAGCAGGTGGTCGATCGACGGTTGGTGCTACAGTATCTCGAGGAAGCCAAGCAGGCGGCGAGCGCGGCGGATGTCGACTATGCGATCGAGCAGTTGAGGAATGAGCTGAAGGCCCAGGGGATGACGCTCACGGCGTACCTCAAAGGTGGCGGCTGGCGGGAGGAGGAATTTCGCCAGCATCTGCGTTGGACGTTCAGTTGGCAGCGGTTTTTGGATCGCACGCTGACCGAGGAGAACCTGCGGAAGTATTTCGAGCGTCACTTGCCCGATTTTGACGGGCGAGAGGTGCGTGTTGCTCATTTGCTGCTGAAGGTGGAACCCGATGACGAGGCCGGACGGAAGGCGGCGTTGGCGGAGGCAGGGCGAATTCTCGCGGAGATCCAAGGCGGTACACTGAGCTTTGCCGAAGCGGTGCGAAAATACTCGCAAGCTCCCACGTCCGCGGAGGGAGGAGAACTGGGATTCATCCGTCGTCATGAACCGATGCCGGAGAGTTTTTCCAAGGCGGCCCTGTGGCTGCCGAAGGATCAGGTAAGCGAGCCGGTGGTGACGAACGCCGGAGTTCATTTGATTCAGTGCCTGGAAATTCGGCCGGGAACGCGGACCTGGCGCGAGTCGGAGCAAGACCTGCGAAGGGCGGTCGCCCGGTACCTGTTTGAGTGGGCCGCCGAGAAGCAGCGAGCGAAAGTCAACGTCGGCTGGAACCGTAACCTGGCGCCGGGTGCGGCAAAGGAAGTGAAAGTGTCGAACGCGGATTGAGTCGGTGGTTGGCGAGAATTGAAATCGAAGTCTGGAATTGATTCAGGGATGATGACACTGCCTGCTCATTTTGGAGACACCGCGTGGCGTCGGACGCTCTCACGTAAGTTGATTGAGTGGTTCGATCGTTCCGCACGCGATTTGCCTTGGCGAAGGTCGCGCGATTTGTATCGCATCTGGGTCAGCGAGATCATGCTGCAGCAGACGCAGGTGGCCACGGTCACGGCGTACTACGAGCGGTTTCTCGACGCGTTTCCCGATGTGCATGCTCTAGCAAGCGCCGAAGAAGAGCAGGTAATGCGGCGCTGGGAAGGGCTGGGCTACTATCGGCGAGCCCGGCAGATGCACGCGGCGGCGAAGAAGATCGTCGCCGAGCACGCGGGGGAATTTCCGCGGAGCTACGAGGCTGTTCGCAAACTGCCGGGAATTGGACGCTATACGGCCGGAGCGGTGCTTTCGATCGGGCTCGATGCGCGGCTGCCGATTCTGGAAGCGAACAGCATTCGGGTCCTTGCCCGGCTGGCAGCCTATCGCGGAGACGTGGCGAGCACGGCGGGACAGAAGCTGCTCTGGCAGGCGGCGGAAGGGGTGCTACCGACGAAGCGGAGCGGGGCGTTCAATCAGGCGCTGATGGAACTCGGCAGTGGCGTCTGCACGCCACGCAGTCCCAAGTGCGAGCAGTGCCCGATCGCGGCGCTCTGTCCGACTCGGGAGCTTGGGCTGCAGGAGATTGTACCGGCGCCGAAGAAGCGGCCCGTATTTGAGGAAGTCACGTATGTCGCGGTCGTGGTCCGCTGCGGCGAACTTGTGCTGGTCCGCCGGTGTCTTCCAGGGGAGCGCTGGGCGGGGTTGTGGGACTTTGCGCGATTTACGATCGATCCAGACGGAGGTGAGGAGCAGGAACAAATCGTGGCCCAGGTGAAAGCCTTGACGGGCCTCAAAGTGCAGTTGGGAGAGCAGTTCGCAACGCTCAAACACGGCGTGACCCGGTTCAAGATCACGCTGAAGTGCTTGGATGCGACGCTTGCGCCTACAGCGAAGCGACCCGCCCAACAGGACGGGATGCGCTGGATGTCGATCGATGAGCTTGCCGACCTGCCGCTGAGCACGACCGGGAGAAAGATTGCGAAGCTGCTCCGTCAGCGGGCGGAGTCAGCGGCGGTGCGAGGCTGATCAGGCTTCGGGCCGCTGGGACATCGGCGGCGCGGGCTGGGGGGGCTGCGATGCGTCTTCCGGGACGATCGACAGGCCATCGGACGCCCGTAGCTGCACGCGATACGATTTGCCCTTTTGTAGCTTCATGGAAACGGCCTGTCCGTGGGCGGCGCGGATGCCGAGTTGCTTGGCGGCGGCCTCGTCGTTGGCGATGTTCCAGAAGTCGCCCCAGATTTTCTTCTCGAAGTCGGTCATCTGGCCGCCGCGGGCATAGGCTTGCGGGCGTCGGCCGGCCTCGTCGAGCGGAAAGCCTTCAATCGGCTGCTGCATTTCGCCGAAGATGCGGCGGAAGAGGACGAGCGAGGTGCTGCGGTCGATGTCGGCTTCCTCGACGTACTTGTCGTCGAACTTGACGATCCAATTGTCGATGTAGACGACGTCGCCGCGGATGCGAAACTGCCGGGGGGAATCGATCGGTTGTCCCTCGTCGTTCAGCTCCACGAACTCGACGACCGTGTACATTTCGCCGTCGTCGTCAGAACCCTGATCGACCGCGGTCAAGCGAGCGAGACGCCGGTCGACTTTCAGGAGGGTCAGGCGGGCGTTGAGATTCTCAATGTCCTCGTTCAGCTTTTCGATCTGCTGATTGGCGACGTTGAGCTGCTCGGTGGTTTGAGCGAGTTGCGACTGGGCGGCGGAGAGGTCACGCGTGGCCTGGGTGAGCTTTTCGTTCGCGTCGGCCAATTCCGCCCGTTGCCGACGAGCTTCGATGTCTTTGGCGTTGTAGGTCGTATAGCCAAACCAGCCGGCAACGGTGACCGCTCCCAGGACAATCATGGCCAGGATTGTCCGGAGGAAGCTGTTGAACGTCGCCAGGTTTTCCATAGTGCTAGGCATACAAGCATTCCTGGCTGCGAAGTCGCCGGCTGTTACGTTCCGAGAAGTCGCCGAACGGCGGATTCGATATCGGGCTCGCGCATGAGGCTCTCGCCGACGAGCATGGCGTCGACGCCCGCTTCCTGTAATCGTAACACGTCGTCGCGGGAATAGATGCCACTTTCGCCGACGAAGACGGCGTCGAGCGGCACCTTGTCGCGCATCCGGACTGTACGTCCCAGGTCGACCTCAAACGTCCGGAGGTCGCGATTGTTGACGCCGATGAGCGTTGCCCCCGCGGCCAGGACGCGGTCGAGGTTTTCCTCATCGTAAAACTCGACGAGCGGCGTCAGGCCAAGTTCGACGGCTTCCTGATGAAGCTTGCGGAGGTTGCAGTCGTCGAGACACTCGGCGATCAGGAGCACCGCATCGGCGCCAGCCAGCCGGGCTTCGAGCAGTTGGTAGGTGTCGAGGATGAAATCCTTCCGCAGCAGCGGCAGGGAAACCGCCGAGCGAATCCGGCGTAAGTAGTCGAGATGCCCCTGAAAATAGTGCTCGTCGGTCAGCACGCTGAGGCAGGTGGCACCCGCCCGTTCATAGGTTTGGGCGATCGTGACCGGGTTGAAATCGGCCCGGATGACGCCCTTGCTCGGGCTGGCTTTCTTGACCTCGGCGATGAGCTTGATCGGACCCTCGGCGGCCAGAGCGGCAAAGAAGTCCCGCACCGGCGGGGCGTCTTTCAGCCTTGCTCGCACTTCCGCTTCGCTGAGAGTGGCTTTGGCCTGGGAGATCTCGTCTCGCTTGCGTGTGACAATTTTGTCGAGGATCGTACTCAAATGTAGTACATCCCTTTTTCCTGGGTTTGCAGCCGCTGCGCCATCTCGGCGAGCGTGACGCTGCTGAGAACTTCCTGCTCCTTGGTCGCAAGTTGCTGCCAAACGGAATGCAGCACGCGATTCGTGGGGCTGTCTTCGAGAGTTCCGCCGGAAACACGTCCCCACTGGCTGTCGACGACGGCCATGACATCGCCGAGCGTGATTTCCGTCGGCTCTTTCGCCAGTTGATAGCCGCCTGAAGCGCCTCGCAAGCTGGTGACCAGTCCTGCCGTTTTTAGCTGCAAGAGAATCTGCACGAGAAACCGAGAGGGGATGCCGTGCTGATCGGCAATGTCGCGGATTCGCACGGGTTCGCCGGCAGCATGACGCACTGCCAGTTCCAGCATCGCGACACAGGCATATTCGGTTTTGGCAGAGACAATCACGGAAGTGGCCACCGGCGGTAAACGTCGTTAGTTGCTGTCGCCGGAGGTATGCAGACCGCACTCCGTTTTGGCAAAACCACTCCAGCGTCCGGCGCGCTCATCCTCGCCGATCATGACGGCCCGCGTGCACGGCCAGCAACCAATACTGGTATATCCCTCGTCGTGGAGCGGGTTGTAGGGCACATCTTGCTCGGTGATGAACGACCAAACCTGCTTTTTCGTCCAGTTAGCCAGCGGGCTGATTTTTACGAGGCCGAACTTTTTGTCCCAGCCGACAATCGGGGCATTGGCCCGGTCGGGACTCTGGTCGCGGCGAATGGCGCTGGCCCAGGCATGCTGGCCTAAGACGGCCTTTTCTAGAACTTGCACTTTGCGAACGAAGCAGCACTGATCCGGGTTGGTCTTGTAGAGCGGCCCACTATTTTGGCGCTCAAACTCCTCGACCGTTGTATCGGGGCGTTTCAGTTCAACCGCGATCCCATATCGCTGGAGAACGCGCTCACGAAGTTCGAGCGTTTCCTTGAACTGGTATCCGGTGTCCAGGTTGAAGACGGGGGTCTGAGGAGCAACCTCAGAAAGCATGTGCAGGATGGTCATGCCTTCGGGACCGAAAGCGGTGGCCATCGTGAAACGCGGGGCAAATCGCTGGCTGGCCCAGCGAAGAATCTCCTGAGGGGAAGCAGATTCGAGTTCCTGGCTTTTTCGGCGAAGTTCGTCCAAAAGCTCGGTCGTCGGAATCAGCCGGCCGTCGGGAGTTTGCGGAACGTTCGAGGTTGGGTCATCCTCAGCGGCGACGACTCTTAGCGGGATTGTCGACTTCGGCGCTAAGGTCATGGTAGGCAAGGGATTTCGCAACGCGTGACTCATGGTCGGGCCTCTCCAGGGAAGTTGTGCTTCCGCGGCGGAAAGGGTGTTGGTGGGAATCTTATTTATGTTGCTCATGAAAGTCAACAATGCGATCCCAGCACTTCTCTTTATCGGTCCATTGGTAGGGATTCTGCAACCTGGGTAGTAATTCGGGGCGGTAAAGTGGTGGGGATGTGACTAAACCCTACTGCGATCGACGTTTGAGAAGCAGCCTCTAACGGGCTTCAAAGTATTCGGCTCGCGAATGAAAGTAGCGAACTCGCCAAAGGCTTTCCCCTAGGTATCTAGCAGGTTGATGCAAAGGCGTCACCTTCCCGCGCGCCTCGCGCCTTGACCCTCTGGTTCGCTGCGGTTTAGCATGGGCAGTTTGCCTGAATCCTGCATCAGGATTTGGGTGGCAGTATGCGCTTTTAGCCGGCGGTTGGACCACGGTGTTCGCCGCCTCGGGCCTTTGGGGAGCTTCGCCAGTGAGTGGTTCGTGCGTTATCGGTCTGCAATGGGGCGACGAAGCCAAAGGCAAACTGGTCGATCTGCTGACCTCGCGGTTCGACGTGGTCGTCCGCTACCAGGGCGGCGCCAATGCCGGCCACACCGTGGTCGTTGGCGACAAGACCTACAAGCTGCACCATGTTCCCAGCGGAATTCTCACTTCCGGCGTGATGAACGTGGTGACGCCCGGCGTCGTGATCAATCCGCCCACGATCCTCAAAGAAATCGACACCCTCGCGACGCAGGGCATCACGGTCGAAGGCAAGATGATGCTGAGCGATCGTGCGCATGTGGTCTTCCCCTGGCATATCGCCGAGGACAAGGCGCTCAATGTCGGCACCGCCGACCGGGAAAGCATCGGGACGACCTTGCGCGGCATCGGACCGTGCTATCGAGACAAGGTCGGTCGGACGAATGCGATTCGGCTGGGAGATATGATTCGCCCTGACTTCCGCAGTCGGGTGGAAGCCATCACGGAGTCGAAGAATCGTCTGCTCGCTGGCCTGAATGCCGATCCGTCCGAGATGCTCGACGCGGAGGCCATCTACAACGAGTACAGCGCCTACGCCGCTCGATTGAAACCGCTGATTGCCGACACCACGGCTTATTTGCTCGACGCTGTCGACGCCGGCAAGAAGCTGCTCTTTGAAGGAGCTCAAGGTTCGCTGCTCGATATCGACCACGGCACTTTTCCGTATGTCACGAGCAGCAATAGCTCGGGCGTCGGTGTATCGGCAGGATCGGGAGTGCCCGGCCGATGGATCAAGCACGTCATCGGTGTGTGCAAGGCCTATAGCACCCGAGTTGGCGGTGGACCCTTCCCGACGGAACTCCACGACGACACCGGGGAAAAAATCCGACAAATCGGTCGTGAGTACGGCACTACTACCGGGCGGCCGCGTCGCTGCGGTTGGTTCGACGCGGTGGCGGTTCGCTATACCTCTCGACTGAGCGGTGTGGATTGCTTGAGCGTCATGATGCTTGACGTGCTCAGTCATCTGCCCGAAGTGAAGATCTGCGTGGCCTACGAACTCGACGGAGAGCGGGTTACCCATTTCCCAAGTCACTGCGACGATCTTCGTCGCGCAAAGCCGGTCTATGAGACGCTTCGCGGTTGGGAAACGGACGTAACTGGCATTCGCAAAATCGAAGACCTGCCAGCCGGGGCCCGCGCCTACTTGGATCGGCTCAGCGAATTGGTAGGAAAGCCGGTGGGGATCGTGTCGGTCGGTCCCGACCGCGCGCAAACGATGTTCGCAGATTCGTTTGATGCAGCTCCCGCGGAATGTTGCGTGTAGTCGCTGCGGTGGTGGTAAACTGTAGGAAAGAATGCAACGTTCCGCGGCGGCGTTGCGGCTTACAAGTCGCTCCTTGAGACCGGCGGGAGAGCCGGTCGTACTGTTCCTGCAGGGAATCTGACCCGTGTCTGAGGCAACTTCCACTGTCGCCGAGCCGCTTGCCGACGTGCCGCGGGAGCGTCGGCCACGGCATGTTGCCATCATCATGGATGGCAATGGCCGCTGGGCACAGCGGCGACATTTGCCGCGGATCGAAGGACATCGGCGCGGAGTCGCAAGCGTCCGGCGGACCGTCGAAGAGGCCGCTCGGTTGCATCTCGAGCAGGTCACGCTGTATTGCCTGAGCAGCGAAAACTGGAAGCGGCCCCAGCGCGAACTCGACTTCCTGATGCATCTTCTCGAGCAGTACATGATCGAGGAGCGCGCCACGATCATGCAGCAGAACATCGTGGTCAGTGTCATCGGCCGACGCGACGGGATTCCTGCTGGCACACTTGCCGAGATGGACAAGACGGTCGCTATGAGTTCCTCAAATTCGGGAACCCGGCTTTGCCTGGCGATCAATTACGGCGGCCGAGGCGAAATGGTCGACGCCGTTCGACGGATCGCCGAGGAAGTCCGGGACGGCAAATACACGTCGGCCGAGATCGACGAGCAGTTGATCTCCGACCGCCTCTACACTTCCGGAATGCCGGACCCCGACTTGTTGATTCGCACCGCTGGCGAGATGCGCATTAGCAACTTTTTGCTGTGGCAGATCAGCTACGCCGAGTTGTGGGTGACGGAACGCTGCTGGCCGGAGTTTGAAGCCACGGATCTGCATCAGGCGATTCGAGATTTTGCTTCCCGCGATCGCCGCTTTGGCGGCTTGAATACCTAGGAGTTTGCGCCTTGCTGCGATGGCGATTGTTTTCCGCCGGGATCATCCTGGCCGTGTTACTGTCGCTGTTGTGGCTTGATGCACGACAAGCGGTGTTTGGCGTGGCGGGCGTTTGGCTCATGCCCGTCTTGATTGTCCTCGTTGTGATGGCGACCGAGGAGATGTTGTCGCTCTATCGCGCCAAGGAGCTGCGACCGGTCGCTTGGGTGACGTACGCTGGCAGTGTGGCCGTCGCCTTATCGGCGTGTCTGCCGATGTTCTACGCCTTTGCCGGGCGTAGTTTTTCGCACCACCAGCTGGGGCGCGTCGGCTGGCCGTTCTGCGTGTTTGGGTTGGCGATTGTCGCTGCCTTTACCGCCGAGATGCAGCGATTCACCCGGCCTGGGCAGTCGGTCGTCAATGTCGCGTTGAGCGTACTGGCGATCGCCTACACCGGCCTGCTTGGCAGCTTCCTCGCGGCACTGCGGCTGATTGATATGGGCCCCCGCGGACTGGCGGCGATTGTGTCGATGATTCTCGTCGTGAAGCTCACCGACACGGG
>JAEZAS010000244.1 GCA_023430365.1 Planctomycetota bacterium | reverse complement strand
CTGCTGGATGGGCAGCAGGCGGAGGACGCGGTGAACTTTGTCTCGCTCCTGATCGCAATCCCGACGATCTGGATGTCGCTGGCGATTGCCGTGAAGCGCTGGCACGATCTCGACAAGTCGGGTTGGTGGGTGCTGATCGGTCTGGTGCCGTGCGTGGGCCCGATCTGGGCTTTCATCGAGACCGGTTGCCTGCGGGGTACGATTGGGCCGAATCAGTATGGGCCTGATCCGACTTAGGCGGGTCGATGAGAAGCTAAGAGCAGAGGGCTGTGGGTGGCACGCCGTGAACGAAGTGAAGGGCGTGGTCTGAGTGGCAGGGTTTGGTTTCCACGCCCTTCGCTGCGCTCCAGGGCGTGCCACCCATTGCTCTTGGGCGTGCTACTCAGTTGATTTTCGATACTACGCTTCGCGCAGGTTCTTGCCGATCACGGCGACGGCGTGCTGGGGGTTGCCGCGGCGGTGCTCGACCCGCAGCAGCCGATAGGCTGGGTCGAGTTGGCGGAACCGCTGAAGCCACTCCTCGGCGGGCATGACCGAGAGGTGGGAATGGCCGTCGTGGTAGCAGGCGATCTTGTGATAGGCGAGCGGAGCGACCGCGTCGATCTTCGCGAGCGTTTGCTGGAGGCTTTCGAGCGGGAAGTGTTCGAGCACATCGGCGCTGGCAACGAGATCGCCGCGTAGCGCGAGTTCGTCCTTCGTCACATCGCAGGCGTGGAAGGCAACGTTGGAGTGGCGGGTGAGGATCTCGCGTAGCAGAGGCGACTTCGCCCAATCGCAGGCCTCGATGCGAGCGAAGTGCTCGGCTGCCGCGTCGACGAATCGACCGTTGCCGCAACCGATCTCGACGAGGACGCCGCTGGTTTGTTGCTTCAGGAAAGGCAGGTCGGCGACGAGCCAGTTGTTGGCCTGGTACGACTCCTGTTCGTGAAGCGTCTGGTAATAGTTGGCGTCGAGCACGGGCGCGGGTTCGCGCAGACCGACAATCCGGCGAACCTTGCGTACGGCGACACGCACTTCACTGAGCAACGACATACCCCTGCCTCCTTGCGGCTGAAACCCCGGGCAATCGTAGCACTTCGCCCAGATTCACAGAAGATGGATTCTGCCGCGGAATCGCCGGGTCGATTGGCCCTGCCGGCAGCGATCAGGCGGGGGGAAACAGTTTTTGGATCGACTGGGGGAAGCAGCGTTTGACGGCGTAGCGGACGCGCTGATGCAGGCCGGGGAAGATGGAGTGCTTCAGGAACGCGAGTTCGGTGTAGAGACTGTCGACCTGATGCGGCTCGACGCGGTGGGGGCGATAGAGCTGCTCGTTCGAGCGGACGCGGAACGAACGGGGGACCGACTGCCCGGCGAGCAAGCGGGAATCGATCGCCACGTAGCGTCCCCCCGTTCGCGACAGGACGAACGAGCGAAACCGGGCATGCTGCCGGGCGAGCAGCCCCGGATTGGTCACGCAGTGGACCAGACAATAGGGCCAGCGATGGCGCGAGACGAGCGAGTAGGCGATGTAGCAGTGCTCCTGACCATCCTGGAGCCAAGCCGCGCGACACTCTGCGTCCTGATGATCGCGATGCAGTCGCCAAGTTTCGGGATCGAGGTCCGGCCAGGCTTCGGCTCGGTCGCTGACGTCCTCGATCGTCGCGTCGGTATCGTCGGGGAGTCGTCCCAGGGCCGGGAGGATGACGGCGGACCGATCGAGCGTGATGAACCCGAGGCGCTTGGCGATGGCAGCGACGCGGATCGACGGGGTGAGGTCGGTGATCGTGTGGTCCTTGAGCCTCAAGATCGGCTGCATCAGCATGAGGCTGCGCGGGCGGTATTCCTCCTGGACGTACCAGCAATGGATGTTGCAGAACCGGGCCGCGGCGCCTTCGATCTGGCGCTCGCTGAAGATCGCCCCGAGCACTCCGACGAGGCGGCCGCCATCGGTCAGGACGTAGCCGCAGTGCTGCTCGTCGCTGCCGGTGTAGTTGCCGAACGTCCGCTGCCAGCGCGATCGTGGGATCGCGGGATCGACCTGCGTGAGCAGGTGGGCGTGGACTTCGTCGAAGTCAGCCGGCGTGATTTTTCGGATTTGCAGCATGGAGGCCCTGCTTTGTCCGAGCGGCAGAGGAAAGATGAACGGAGAAAACCATCGGACGGGGCCACGCTTTGCTTAGGCCCCGCCACCCGCTCGCTAGTTCAAACGCTCCTAAAGGTCGGTTTGATCCGTGAGATAGTCCTCGGGCCGGCCGCGACGACGAATCAGGCGGGGCTGGCCATCGCCGACCAGCACCTCGGCCGGGCTCGAATGACTCAGGAAGCCCAGCGGGCTGGCCGTTCGGGCATAGGCGCCGGAATGGAGCACGGCGACGATGTCGCCCGGTTCCACGGCGGGCGCTTCGAACTGCCGGGCCAGAACATCGAGCGGCGTGCAGAGCGGGCCCACGACTTCGACCTTGCCTGCGGCTGGTTGATCGAGCTTGTTGGCGACCACCAGGGGAAAGTTGCGCTTGATGGTCTGTCCCAAGTTCCCCGACGCCGCCAGGTGATGGTGCATGCCGCCGTCGGTGACGACGAACGTCTTGTCGCGAGAGCGTTTCACATCGAGCACGCGAGCGAGGTAGACTCCCGCTTCGGCCACGAGGAAACGTCCCGGTTCGACCAGGAACTGCGTCGAGGCAAAAGCCGCTTCGCCCGCAATGCTCGCCATCAACTCGTCGAGCCGGCTGCGAAGTCGCTGCAGGTCGAGCGGCTCCTCGCCGGCGAAGTAAGGAACGCCAAGTCCGCCGCCGAAGTCGAGCGTTTCCAGCGGCCGCCGCAATTGCTCAGCCAGGCGCCGGGCGATGGCCAGCCCCACCTGGTACTGCGCGGCGAGCACGTCGGCGTCGAGGATCTGGGTGCCCACAAACAGATGCAGCCCCGCGATGTGCAGCGACGGTTCCCGGAGCAGTTCCTCGACCACGCCTGGCAACTGCTCCTCGTCGATGCCGAAAGGAGTCGCCCGCCCTCCCATCCGCATCGCACCGCCTTGAGCGGCCTCGGATGGATTGACGCGGAGCGAGATGCGAACCCGGCGACTTGCACGTTGGGCAATGCCGGCGAGCAGCTTGCCTTCGCGGAGCGATTCGACGTGCACTTCACCGAGATGGCAGTTCACCGCCTCAGAGAGCTCCGCCTCGGTCTTGCCCGGGCCGGCAAACACAATGCGATCGGGCGAGCAGCCAGCCGCGAGAGCCTGATGCAACTCGCCGATGGAAGCAATCTCCAAACCGCACCCGCGGGCGAGCATCCGTCGCAGGATCGCCTGGTTGGGATTCGCCTTGACCGAGTAATAGATCTGAAACCGATCCGGCAGCGTCTGCCGAAGCTGCTGCAACCTTCGATCGAGGACGCTACTGTCGTAAACAAACAGGGGAGACCCGAATCGGGCAAGCAACTTCGAAACACGCTGGCCACCGAGCAGCAGTTCGCCGCGATCCTGCGCGAAGTGCTCGGCAATCGATGCAGCGGCCAGGCCGCTGGGTGCGACTTGCTGCGAACTGGCGGAACTGGCGACACGTGAGCTCATGACACAGCGCTGGAGGTAGGCTGCGACTCGGCTTCGCGCCGGCGCAGGGCTGGGTAGTCGATCTTGCCGCTGGACGTCTTCGGCAGTTCGCTCAGCACCTCGATTGCCTTGGGCGCCATGTGCCGCGGCAGTCGCGTGGCCGCCTGTTGCAGCAAGTCGTCGACGTCTAAGGAATGGCCTTCCTGCGGCACGACGAAGGCCTTGATCCGCTGCCCCAGCAATTCGTCCGGAAGACCAATGACGGCCGCCTCGCGCACTCCCTCGCAGCGACACAGTCCTTCTTCGACCTCGTTGGGACTGATACGAAATCCCGACGACTTGATCAGATTATCCCGCCGGCCGACGAAGTATAAGAAACCTTCCTCATCCTTGCGCACCAGATCGCCCGAGTAGCAGACTCGCTCGACGTCGCCGATTTCAGGCCGGGCAAAGGGATGTGGCCGCAGCACGCGATCGGTCAGATCCTGCCGCCCCCAATAGCCGAGCGACACCGTCGGCCCGCGATGGACGAGTTCGCCGACTTCGCCGGGACCACACTCGGCGCCCTGCTCGTTGATAACGAGGATCTCGGTGTTCGGGATGGCCTTGCCCATCGACGTCGGGCGACGGTCGAGTTCCTCCGGAGGTAGATAGGTTGAACGAAACGCCTCCGTCAGGCCGTACATCAGGAAGACCTGGGTGGACGGCAGAGCCTCGCGCAGGCGGCCGAGAACGCTGAGCGGCAGCGCTCCGCCGGTGTTGGTGATATAGCGGAGATGTTCGAGCTTTGTCTGGGCGAGTTTTGAGTTCGGTTGGGCGAGCAGCCCCCACAGCGACGGCACCCCCGCGAGTCCGGTGATGCGTTCCTTCTCCAGCATCGCGACGATCTCGCGCGCGAAGAGGAACTTCATCATGATGCAGGCGCCTCCTTGCTGGACGGCCGTCATCAGTTGGTTCAGGCCCGCATCAAAACTGAAGGGCAGCACCGCCAGGATGCGATCGCTCGACGTGATGCTGAGATACTCCGAGACGATCGAAGCGCCGGCGATCAGATTGGCATGCGACAGCATCACTCCCTTCGGTTTGCCGGTGGAGCCGGAGGTGTAGAGGATGGCCACAAGATCCTTTTCGATCGCCAGATCGCCCGGCGGCTGGCAATTTCGCTCGTCGCGCCATGCTGCGAACGCGTACTCAGGAACCGTTGCCTCCAGTTCCGGATTGCCGTCGACGAGAACGACGAAGCGCAGCGATTCGATTTGGGTGAGCGTGGGCCGCAGTTCTTTCCAGCGTGCTGCGGTTGTGATGATGGCCGACATCTGGCAATCGCGCGCGATGTGCTCCACCTGCTCGGTCAGCAGGGACGGATGAATCGGCACAAACGCTCCGCCAGCCTGCGAGATGGCAAACAGGCTCACCGCCAGAGGAACGCCTGGCTCGAGCAACACTCCGATCCGCTCCCCTCGAGCGACTCCCGCCTGCCGCAGACCCTGTCCGACGCCGATCACCTGCTCGTGGAACTGACGATACGTCAGCCGCTCGCCGGCCCCGGCAACCGCTTCCTGATCGGGAAACCGCCTGGCCGAGGCCCAGACAAGATGATGCACCAGGTAGTCCATCTCCACCTCCCTAGGCGACCTTGGAGAGAACCAACTGGGTCAGCGAATCGATCGACTCAAAATGTTCGGAGAGCATTTCCTCGTCGGTCAGTTGCACCTGGAACTCGCTCTCGAGAAACGTCACGATCTCGAGCGTCCCGAGCGAATCGATAATACCCGGCTTCAGCAGCGAATCGCTGTCGGACAGACCTTTGCGCGCGGCGGGAAACTGCTGCTGCACAAACTGGCGGATGCGCTGCCGCACTTCGTCGGCGCCAGGTGGCGCCGGTTCGTGGCTGGGCGGCGAAGGATTTTGAGACATGGGTCGACCTCGTTCGACTAAATTACAGAACCGTAATTTAGTCCAAACGAGCCCGAGCCAAAGCCGCGAACGGTCATTTCGGACCGGTTTAAAAACAGGAGAGGGACAAAGTCCCTACAAACAGCGCGATCGTTGCAATTGCGCCAAAAGAATTGGCGATCGCTGATGCAACGACAAGGCATGCAAACGGGGACGCCGCTTCACGAAGCCTGGGGACAAAGCAAAACGGGAACGCAGGCCTCTCGCGCGACTTGCCGCCACGGCGACTTTCGCCAGAATCGCAGCTCCCGCGGCCGCCGGGTCATCACGATCGCGTCGACATCCCGAATGGCTGCCTGCGACAGGATCGCAGCGCCCGGCGGGAGACTATCGAAGATCAGCGAAGCTTCGGCTTGTGCTCCAGCCGCTTCGATCTGCTCCCGCGCCTGATGCATCGCGAACCAGGCCTGGTTGCGCAGGTCGACGGCATCATCCCCTGCGGCCGTTGTCGTGCCCGCCTGACCGGGGCGCAATGTCCCGAGACTGCGGAGCGGCGACACGTGCAGCAGGTGGTACTCAGCGCTGTTGCCGAACAGCGATAGGGCGCGCGAAACGGCGTCGAACGATTCAGGGCGATCATCAACAACTAGCAGCACCCGCCGGATCGGCCGCCGTTGACCTGCTCCGCGGGCATCATTCCGGTTCGGAACGACGAACATTGGGTAGTTCGAGCTAACTACTTCTTGCTCGGCCGTGTCGTTCCACCAGCGCTGCAACAGAGAACGACTGGGCTGGCGCACCACGACATACTCGTCGCCCATTCTGCACGCCTGGTCGAGCACGGGAATCAGGCTGGAATTGATCCGCGTCGCGACGCCGATGCTGCCGCCGACCAACCGCGACCAGCGCTGCGCGAGCGCGGCCAGATGCTGCGACGATCGCAGCCGAAAACCGATCTCCTGTCCGTCGTCGACGAGCAGTACATCATCGGTTTCGGCCCAAGTCGCCGGAGAGCGTACGTGGATCAACTGCAAACGCAGCTGGGACGTCATCGCCAGCGAAGCCGCGAACGTGAGCAGGTTCTCCGCCTCGTCGAGATCGCGCAGTGCTACCACAAGAGACTTGTGACCTGTGCCAAGACTTGCAGGCGACACCGACCCACGGGCGAAAGCGCCGCCGGGCAGCCAACGTTTTGCAAGTGACATGGCAAGATCCTTGTGAGTTGGAAACCTCAATAACGTCTGCGGAAGAACATCTTCTGGGGAAGCATTGATGACATCTGAACCTTACGCGGCGCACTCTTCGGTTGGCTTCGGCTGCGAGCGATGCTCGACGCGCGTGATCGTCAAGCGGCTGATGCCGGCCGGCACCGCCCACTCCACAACGTCGCCAATCCGATAACCGAGCAGCGCGGTGCCGATCGGAGCAATGACGGAGATCTTGTTCTGCGACACGTCCGCCTGCTGGGGGTAGACCAGCGTGTAGCACTCTTCGTCGCCGTCGGCTTCATCGCGGAACCAGATGGTCGATTCCATCGAAACGACGTCGTCGGGCAATTCGCCTGGCTCCACCACCTGCGCACGGCGCAGCTCGTCTTCCAGCGAATCCAAGAGCTGCACAGGGACGCGGGTGTCCTGGCGGGCCGAGTTGATCGTTGCCTGCAAACGGGTGAGATCGGTCTTCGTGACGATGATGTTTCGCTGTTTCATGACGCAGCTCTGTTTCGTGTTGGCGCGTTGCGGAATCCATTCAGTCCGCACGCGGTTACGCTGGGAAAGACAAAACGCTTTGAGCCCGGGGGGAGATGAGCAGAAGTCGAATGCGTTTTTGGGCTCAAGGGACCTAAAAAGCATTCGCCATGCCAAAGGCAAGCCGCCTCGGGATGCGGTCACCAGCACTTGTCCGTCAGGCGGAAAAATGCCGGTCAAAAAGGAACCTTACAGCAGAAAAAACGCTCGTTTTCAACGGTTTTTCCGGCCCGAATTGCTCTGCCTGCACACTCGGACGCCGTCGAAAGTGGAAAAAGATTTACCACCGCTGGTCAAGACTTTGCTAGTTCATCGCAGCAACGCGCAAGTGAGTTGCGGGTTTACACAGCCGCCGGTGGAGGCCATCCGGGCTGCACGTCGAGACGACGCACGCACAGCGAATTGGGTCGCCGCACGTAGGTGATGGCCACATGATCTTTCGGCTGAACCAATCGCAACTTGATCCGCTCGCCGTGCAGCACGATCAAGCAATCGACGGGCACGTCGAAAACGCACGGTCGATTGGAGACGGTCAGTTCCAGTTCCCGATTGACGAGATCGACGCGTTGCACGACGCCGGTAATCTTCTGCGGCGACTCGGATACCGCCAGGCTTCCGGTCTCGCTCTTTGGTTGGGGTGTGTGCATGATACGTAGCCCAGAATGCAACGAGTGTGCCATGCGTCGGCGCGTTGTCGCAGAGCGCACCGACGGTGTGAACGGACTTGCTCGCTAGAACGGGCTACAATGAAAGGCGAACCGGGTTCGCTCATTGCCGCAGGTCTTGCTTCGAGCTTCTATGACCGACCATCGCCTTCTTGAATCCGCAGCCCACATCGGACGACGCGCCTTGTCTGGAGTGGATATCGATGCGCTCATCCGCCAGACGCTGGAGTCGGTCGTCAGCCAACTTGGGGTGGACTTGAGTAGCCTGTTGGAGCTAAAGCCGGACGGCGAGGCCTGCTTCCTCGACGGCGTCGGCTGGAAGGCGAATCAGATCGGCAATCCGTCTCTTGAGATGCAAGAGGATACGGTGGCCGGACAGGTGATTCGCACGCTGCAACCGCTGGCCGTCGGCGATTTGCGAGACAGCGCCGGCTTGGATGTTTCGGAGTGGCATCGTGCCCAAGGCGTCGTGGCGGTACTCTACGTGCCGCTTTACGGCCGCAATCGACCTTTGGGCGTGCTCGGAGCGCATAGCTTGCAGCCGCGAGAATTCTCGGCCGACGAAATCGCGTGGCTGCAATTGGCCGCCAATGCGCTCGCCTTTCGGCTGGAGCACCGCTGGCTCTCGCATGGCGAGTACGATCGCCAGCTCCTGCGGGCCGAGCAGATGATGGCGATCGGCCAGGTCGCGGCCGGCGTTGCCCATGAGCTCCGCAATCCGCTGACGTCGATCAAGGGGCTCGTCCAAGTCAACTTGCGCGACCTCGTCTCGCGGGGCATGCCCACGGAGGACCTGACGGTCGTCGAGCACGAGATCCGCCGCATGGAACGCACGCTCCAGACGTTTCTCGACTTTGCCCGGCCGCCGCAGCCCAATCGCAACTTGATCGAACTCGCCTCGGTCGTTGAACGAGTCCTCTCGCTAGTGCGAGGACGGGCCAACAAGCAGCAGGTGACGATCCGTTTTCTCCACCCCGACGCCTCGCCCGAGTCGGAGGTGGACGAAGACCAAATCCAGCAACTGATCCTGAACCTCGTGCTGAATGCCCTCGACGCGATGCCGCAAGGCGGCACGTTGGAAATTGACCTGCGCGAGCCGGGCGACGGCTTCATCGAGATTTACGTGCGCGACTCGGGCCCGGGCATCGCCCCTCATATCCTGCCGAAGGTGTTTGAAACGTTTGTGAGCAGCAAGGAAACCGGTGTCGGCCTCGGCCTGCCGCTGTCGAAGCGCATTGCCGAGGATCATGGCGGAAGCCTGTCGGCCTACAATCTGCCGTCGGCAGGGGCCTGCTTTGTGCTGCGATTGCCCGAAGGATCACCTCCCGAGGCGAACTAAACATCTCCCCGATTACTGTTTTGCGAGAGCTGATGTGCCCACGCTGTTAGTTGTCGACGACGAACCTTCGATCCTGCACTTCTTCCGCCGGGCCTTCGTTGACCCTGAAGTGAAGCTGGAAACCGCGTCGACCGCGGAAGAAGGATTGGCCAAGGTCAAGGAAACACGCCCCGATGTGGTCGTGCTCGACGTGAACCTCGCCGGCGTCTCGGGGCTGGACGTCTTTCGCCAGATCCAGCAGATCGACTGGCACATCCCGGTGATTTTTATCACCGGCCACGGCACGACGGCCCTGGCGATCGAAGCCATGCAGCTCGGCGCTTACGAATACCTGCTGAAACCGCTGGAGCTCGACGAACTCACCAGCCTGGTGAAACGGGCTTTCGAGATCAGCCGGCTCACCACGATGCCGCAGACGTCGACCGAAGGTCTCGAGACCGCCGATTCGGACGAGACCCTCGTCGGACGCTGCCCGGCGATGCAGGCCGTGTACAAATCGATCGGTCGGGTGGCTTCGCAGGATGTCACCGTGCTGATTCTCGGCGAGAGCGGCACGGGAAAGGAACTCGTCGCGCGGGCCATCTATCACTACAGCCGCCGGGCGAGCGCTCCATTCCTGGCGATCAACTGCGCTGCCATCCCCGAGGCGCTCCTCGAAAGCGAATTGTTCGGCCACGAGAAGGGCGCGTTCACCGGCGCCGATCGCCGGCGCATCGGCAAGTTCGAGCAGTGTAACGGCGGCACGCTGTTTCTCGACGAGATCGGCGATATGTCGCCGGTCACGCAGACCAAGATTCTGCGAGTGCTCCAGGGACAGGAGTTCGAACGGGTCGGCGGCAGTCAGCCAATTCGTTCCGATGTGCGCATCATCGCCGCCACGAATCGCGACCTGGAAAAGATGGTGGCCGACGGCACATTTCGTGGCGACCTGTACTATCGGCTCAACGTCTTTACGATTCGCATCCCCGCGCTGCGCGAGCGGGTGGAGGACATTCCGCTGCTGGCGAACCATTTTGTCCAGCGATTCGCCAAGGAATTGGGGAAGGATGTTCACGCCATCGCCGACGAGACCATTCCGCTGCTGAAGCAATACTCGTGGCCCGGAAACGTACGCGAGTTTCAGAGCATCATCAAGCAAGCGCTGCTCGTGGCGACCGGACCCGTCCTGGTGCCCGAATTCTTGCCGCCGGTGGTCCGCGACCGCTCGCAGGCCGAAACCGACGCTCCCTCGTCCGAGATCAGTCCCGCCGAGCTGTCGGCCTTCATCCGCCGGCGGCTGCAGGAGGGAACCACCTCGCTGTACTCGGAGCACCAGGCGATCACCGACCGCCACCTGCTGACGCTCGTCCTGCAGCACACGGGGGGCAACCTGTCTCAGGCGGCCAGGTTCCTCGGAATCACCCGGGCCACGCTACGAAGCAAGCTGAGCGCCGTCGGCATCGATCGCGGTTCGTGGAGCAGCGACGAAGCGGAATGAGAAGCTGATTCAGCGCGAGCATCGCATCCGCGCGGACCGCTGCGGACAAGGCTCGGCGCCTACGGCGTTTCGATCGCTTCCCAAAGCGAGTCCACGAAAAAGCCACTGCGGTCGAAGAAATGCCGGCGCACCCGGAAACCGCATTCCTCGGAAAACTGTTCGATCCGCGACAGGTCGTACTTGTACGAATCCTCGACATGAACCCGCTCTCCTGCCACAAAGTGGAAACTTTGCCCGAGCGAGCGAACCTCGATCGGTTGGGACTTGCGGCTGACCAGATGGCTTTGCATGCAGCCCTCCGTCGCATCGTAGCGGGCTTCGTGCTCCCACGCGGAGCGGCGGAAGTTGGCCCCCAGTTCCCGATTCATCCGGTCGAGCAGGTTCAGATTGAATTCGCGGGTCACACCGAGCGAATCGTCGTAGGCTGACTGCAGGAGCGCGACATCCTTCTTCAGGTCGAAACCGATCAGAGCCAAATCTCCGGACCGCAGCGTCCGTCGCAGTCGACCGAGAAAGCGTGCGGCCTGGGAATGATCGAAGTTGCCGATGCTGGAGCCGAGGAACAGCACCAGATTTCGCGTGCAGCTCTGCCGGTGAAGAGCGCGCAGGGCGGCGAAGTAGTCCCCGGCCAGCGCATGCGCCCGAAAGCTGCCCGGTGGAAATCGACGCCGCAGCTTGTCGAGCAACTGGACCAGCGCCGGCCGGCAGATGTCGATCGGCGAGTAGTCGAGCGACACGTTTCGTTTCACAAACTCCCGGAGGAGAATCTCCGTCTTGTGGCCGTCGCCGGCTCCGGCTTCGACGAGTCGAAAATGCTCGCTGCCGACCGCATCGGCAATGTCGGCGGCATGGTGGAGCAGAATCTCCCGTTCGCACGCAGTCAGGTAGTACTCGTCCAGCTGCGTGATCTGCTGAAACAACCGGCTGCCGCGTTCATCGTAGAAGTAGCAGGACGGAATCCGTCTGGGTGACCGCGACAAGCCCACCTGCACATCTCGAGCAAACGCCCGCACCGGATCGGTTTCCGGTCCTGCGTCGACAACTTCCAATCGGGTGATCATTGCGAATTGCTCGGTGGTGAAGGGTCAGAGGCTGAGGGCCAGGCGAACGCCTGTGAACTGAAAGCGTGTGCCGGCAGGCCAGAAGTTGCGGTAGCTGGGCCGAAAATGATCGCGCGGGGTTACGCACGAGCCACCGCGCAGGACGCGCTGGTTGTCCATGAACTTGCCGTTGTATTCGGCGAGCGCTCCGGGAAATGGCGCGTAGCCCGGATAGGGCTCGTAGTAGCTGCTCGTCCACTGCCAGAGGCAGCCGAACATCTGGTTGACGGTCTCAGGACCAGCGCTTGGTTGAGCCAACGGATGGAGCCGTCCGGAGTCGAGAAAGGCGCGCTCCGAATCGACGCTCCGCGAGTTGCCCGCGACATGCTCCCACTCGCGCTCGCTCGGCAGTCGTACACCGGCGAGGTTGCCGACCGTCTCACCGAGCCAGCGGGCATAGGCGTCGGCTTCATAAAAGCTGACGTGAGCGACCGGTTCGCTCGGATCAAGCGCTTGCTCGCCTCCCAAGGTCCAGAGGCTCCACGCGCCGTCCTTGCGTTCCCAATAGAGCGGCGCCTGCCATCCCTCGCTCTTCACCTGCCGCCAGCCGTTGTCGAGCCAGAGCAGCGGATTGCGATATCCGCCATCCTCGATGAACTGGGCGTACTCGCCGCAGGTCACCAACCGATCGGCCAGCGCAAAGGGTTGCAGATAGAACTGGTGCACGGGCAACTCGTTGTCCCAGCACCACGCACGCCCCGAATGGCCAAACGAGAGCAGACCTCCTTCGAACTCGTGGAAGGTCGCCGGGAATGTCGCTTGCTCGCTAATGGGTCGCTCGGTCTCCAGCGGCGGCCGATAGGGTTTGCGCAACGGTGGCGGATTCTGAGCGAGGATGTACTTGATCTCGGTGAAGAACAGTTCCTGATGCTGCTGTTCGTGCTGAAGGCCGATCTCCACGACCGCAGCCAACTCGGCTGCCCGCTCGGTCGTCTTCAGCAATTGCTCCATCCGCTCGTCAACGCTTCGCCGGTACTCGAACACTTCTGCGTTCGTTGGCCGACTGACCGAGCCGCGCTGGTCGCGAGGCAATCGGGGGCCGAGCGATTCGTAGTAGGAGTTCAGCAGATAGTCGTATTGCTCATCCTCCGCCGTAACGTCGCCGCCGAACTCGCGCAGCACGTTCCGCGCGAAGAACCAACTCGTATGAGCCAGGTTCCACCACGGCGGGCTGACGTCCGCAATTGGCTGCAACCGCATGGCTTCGGCATCGAGCGGGGCGACCATGTCCACGCTGAACTGTCTCACCCGGCAGAAGCGGGCGAGTTGCGACAAATGGTCGATCGCAGGGTTGAGCGGGGCATTCATGAGGTCGACAGGAGAAAGGGCCTGAGCAACTCGGCTACGTTCTGGTTCCGCCGCCGCTGCGGCACGCCGCTGTTAAAGGCAAGTCACATGCCAAGCTGACCGGAGGCGCAACTGGAGTACTGCGACGACTTTCGGCCGGTCCAATCGCTGCATTCGTTACCTCCAGTTGCCGGGCTGTCTCGCTCGATGGCGGCCAAGGCCGTCCGATTCGTGGCTTCCCTGATCGGTCGTCGTACAATGGAGAGATCCCCCGGCCTTTGCTGTTCTCGCAAGCTGCTTCCATGCCCGACCGCCGACCCATCCCG
>JAEZAS010000194.1 GCA_023430365.1 Planctomycetota bacterium | reverse complement strand
GAGCTGCTCAAACAACCGACGACGAAGTTCTTGCGACATGAGCTAGACCACGAAAGAGGCGGAAATGAGAGGAGCTGGGAAGCTCTACATATAACACACGCAAAAGCCAATTGTTAGCCTCGACTTTCGGTGGGTTCTGGGGCTGCCGAGGCGGGGCGAGAGGGCAGGGAAAGGGCGGCTGCGGCTGGCTTGCTCCGGCGGTGCTTGGTGATATTTGTTAGTTGTTGACAAGTTTGTAAAATTTTGTTAGGCTGCGGTGGTCGACTCTCGTTGGCTGGGTTGCTGGCGTGAGGCGTTCGCTGCTGCGCGGTGCGGTCGATCGCCCGGCGCGGAGCGGCGCGCGACGTGAAGGGTTGTGGAGGGGTGATTAAGTGTTGTGGAGCGGTTCGCGTAGCGTGCGCAAGGGTTGTGAAATGGCCTGGCTCGGGACGCTGCAGAGGGGTTGTAGAGTTGCGGGGCCGAAAAACGGTAAGTGGTTGGCTGGGTGGGCGTTTCGCGATTTTGAGGGGGCGCGCTAGGGGTTGTAAAACGGGTTGTGAAGGCTTGGGGCGGATCTGTTGTGAAAACGTTCGATTGTCGAGGAGGCTTCGCGCGGGGCGGCCCGGAGGCAGGTTTGCCTCCAGCTGCTTTCGGTGGTGATGGCTGACGGATGCGGCGGGGTGACGGAGGTGATCCTGTAACGCGGCGGTAACGAGGCCGTTATCCGGAAAGCGGAATTAAAACTTTCGGGGTCCGCCGGGCGTCTTATCTCTGAGCAGCACGAATCGGTAGTGCTGCGTTGGCTATTTGGTTTGGGGTCATGGACTTTCCAGGGAGGATCTCATGAAACGCTTCGCTCTCCTCGCGTTCGGGCTCTTCCTCGCAATGCTGGCCGCTCCGGCCTTCGGCCAGGGGGTGCTGATCATCATCGATCCGCCTCATCCCGTCCCCATGCCGCGACCTTGGCCGCGACCGGTCCCCACGCCGCCTCAGCCGACGATTTCTTACAAGATCAAGGAACTGGCGTATCAGGCCAAAGTGACCGACCAGATCGCCCAGGTGCAGGTCTCGCAGACGTTCGAGAACACCGGCAGCCAACAGATCCAGGCTCAATTCTGTTTTCCGCTTCCGTATGACGGAGCGATCGACCGGATGACCTACATGGTCGACGGCAAGGAATACGAGGCCAAGCTGCTCGAGAAGAAGAAGGCCCGCGAGATCTTTGAGGGCTACGTCCGCAAGAACCAAGACCCCGCGCTGCTCGAATGGGTCGGCACCGGCATGTTCCAGACGAGCGTGTTTCCGATTCCGCCCGGCGCGGAGCGCAAGGTCACGCTCAAGTACAGCCAACTGCTCCGCAAGAACGGCAACCTGACCGATTTTCTCGTGCCGCTTTCGACGGCCCGGTTCACGTCGTCGCCGCTTGAGAAGCTGAACTTCGAAGTGACGGTCGAAACGACGAATGAGATCAAGAGCATCTACAGCCCCTCGCATGCGATCGAGGTGAAGCGGCCCGACAGCAAGCACGCTACGGTGAAGTTCGAGGGGAAGAACCTGGTGCCGACGGCCGACTTTCGGCTGCTCTACGACACGAGCGACGGCAAGCTCGGAGCGAGCGTGATCAGCTACAGGCCGTCGGCCGACGACGAAGGCTATTTCCTGCTGCTCGCCAGCCCCGAAGTGAAAAGCGAAAGCGTGGAGCGGCAAAAGAAGACCGTGATCCTGGTGCTCGACCGCTCGGGAAGCATGAGCGGCAAGAAGATCGAGCAAGCGCGCGAGGCGCTCAAGTTTGTACTGAACAACTTGCGCGAGGGAGACACGTTCAACATCGTGGCCTACGACAGCTCGATCGAATCGTTCAAGCCGGAATTGCAAAAGTACGACGAGGAAACGCGCAAGTCGTCGATGGGGTTCATCGAAGGCATCTACGCGGGCGGCAGCACCAATATCGATGGCGCGATGACCGCGGCGCTGAAGATGATCCAGGACAAGGACCGGCCGAACTTTGTGCTCTTCTTCAGCGACGGTCTGCCGACGGCGGGCGAGACGAACGAGCTGAAGATCGTGCAGAACGCCGAGCAGAACAACACGCACAAGGCGCGGGTAGTGAATTTCGGTGTTGGCTACGACGTGAACAGCCGGCTGCTCGATCGGCTGGCGCGGGAGCTCAACGGCACGACGGAGTATGTCCGTCCGGATGAGAACATCGAAACGGCGGTGAGCAAGCTCTACAACCGGATGAGCTCGCCGGTGATGACCGATGTGGCGGTGAAGATCGAGGTGGACGCGGCGACGACCGAATCGGGGCCTTCGGTCAATCGCGTCTATCCGAAGGAGGTTTACGATCTGTTCGCGGGCGATCAGCTCGTGCAGGTGGGACGGTACAAGAAGCCGGGCGACGCCAAGGTGACGATCACCGGCAAGGTGGGCAGCGAGGAAAAGAAGCACGACTTCCCCGCCAAGCTGGTCGACAAGTCGAACGATCAGTCGTACGCCTTTGTCGAGAAGCTGTGGGCCCTGCGGCGGGTCGGCGAGATCATCGACGAGCTCGATTTGAAGGGAAAGAACGAGGAGCTGACAAAGGAACTGGTCGAGCTGTCGACGAAGCACGGCATCCTGACGCCGTACACATCGTTCCTGGCCGACGAGACGAGCAGCGTGCGCGAATTGGCCGACGTGGGACGCAACACGCGGCTTGCGCGGCAGTCGCTGGAACGGCTGAGCGAGGCGGGCGGTCAGGCGGGGTTTGCGCAGCGGGCCGAGAAGAAGGTGTTGCAGGAGGCGGAGACGCCTGCGCTACAATCGTTCGACTATTCGCTCGCACCTCGGACGGAACTGGGGGCCTCTGTGGGGCGCCTGGCGGGCCGAGGCGTTAGCGGACGGGCTCAAGCGGGAGGAGGTCTAGGTGCAGGGGCCTACCCTGGAGCCCCGGCGGCTGGCTTGTCGGCGGCGCCGGAAGCTGTGGCGCCGACGCCGGGCACGAACTACTACCGTGATATCGACTCGGACGAGATCGTGGTGGTCGACGCGGTTCGCAATGTGGGGAACGAAACGCTCTACAAGCGCGGCAAGCTGTGGGTGGCGGCCAACGCCACGGACGTCGATCCGGAGAAGGACCAGGAGAAGATCAAGAAGATCAAGCGATTCGGCGACGAGTACTTCGCCCTGGTGCGCGACAACACGAAGACCGAGAACGAGATTC
>JAEZAS010000176.1 GCA_023430365.1 Planctomycetota bacterium | reverse complement strand
CAGCTAGCCGGCCCCCCTCCGCGTCCAACATCCCTCGGCCAACTACCGATTTTACAACCCCTACGCTCGCGCCCTCCGGCAGCAACCGAGCGATATTAACCCCTTGCTTGTCTTCACGTTCGCTCCTCCCCAGCATCGTTCAGCCCAACAGTTTTCACAACAGCTAGCCGAGTTGCTTCCTTCACACGCGATTTCGTCCTTTCACAACAGCTACGTTTCCGCCCTTCCAGCGCTAAATCCGCTCCCTCAGCCAGGCCACCAGAGGTCACCTGCGCGCCAACTGGCATTATACACAAACTGATCACGAACTAACAAATATCTCAAATCGAGATTTCGCCTGAGGAGTCGGGCGTCCGCCCCTCAGCCGCCCTTGATCCGCGATAATCCCCTCATGCGACTCTCGCTCACCTGGCTCCTGATTGCGACCGCCGTCTTCGGCCTCCTAATGGCTGGCATTGCCCGGCCGACCCCG
Source organism: Planctomycetota bacterium (assembly GCA_023430365.1). Lineage (GTDB taxonomy): Bacteria > Planctomycetota > Planctomycetia > Pirellulales > Pirellulaceae > JAEZAS01. Next base: position 17,948 of record JAEZAS010000176.1, on the reverse strand, counting down.
CTTTGGACGGAGATCGTCTTCTCGTTTACGCTTCTGTGCCTGACCGCGGCCGCGCTGGCGTCGATCGCCGGTTCGTCCCCGCGGCGCTGGTTCTGGCGAGGCTTCGCGCTCGTCGGGTTCGGCTACCTGGTCCTCGCCCTGTACTTTGGCGACCAGTCCCGCCCGCACCTCATCACGCAGCGAGCCCTGAAAGAGCTCGACGAGTTGGCCAGGTTCTCTCGACCTCGCCCAAGCCCCAGCGGCATCAGGCTCGGTCCCGTTTTTACCCGGCAGATCTACTACAACAACGGCCACATGGCCTGGACTTGGGCTCTAGCCACCGCGGGAGGAGCATTCACATTCTGGCTGCGTCAGCGATCGTCCACGACCTCCCAAGAATCGCCAGCAGGTCCACCCGATTCGGGCAGGTCCTCGTGAGCCATCGCGAAGTTTTTTGACCTACATTGGAGTATGGTCGCCTCGGGAACCCATCACCGCCCTCCACGCCTCGACGCCCAGCAGGCAGAGGCTTTGCTCGCCGAGCATCTCGCCAGCTATCGGCGGTTCACTTACGCCCAGCTGCAGCGGCGCATCGTCGCCTCGGCGACCGATCCGAACTACCCCGAGGTCGTCCATCGACAAACGCCCGAGGGCTCCGAATACACGATCAAGACGATCATCGTCTGGGACGCTCATCCCGGAGGCGCCATCCGCGTGATGGCCGACCTCACCGCCCACCCGCAGGCCCGCCTGCTCGGCCTCATCCCGCTCTTCGTTCCCGACGCGGTCGACTCGTTCCTCCTCGCCCCCGATGGCAGTTTTGTCGGCGAACGTATTCCTGGGTTGCGATAATCCGGTCAGCCGCGCGTGAGGCTCTCAACTCCCAAAACCACGAGCGGCGTCAGGAGCGCAAAGTCGGCCAATGCCCGCACCGCATCGCCACTGGCCCGGTGAGCGCGCCAGTGCAACGCGGTCAGTGCGCCGCTGGCGACCGCCACGGCCAGGTAGAACGCCGTTTCGTGAGCCACAACCGATATAGCTCCCGCCGCGACCGTCAGAGCCAAGCCCAACCAACCCAAATCGCGGCGCAGCGTTGGCCACCAGCGAGAAGCGGCGCGGGGATCGTTCGCTCGGTCGCTCTCCGTGTCCCGGGCGGCGATCACCAGGCAATTGAACGTGACCACGAGCACCAGGGCGACGAAAAGCGGCAAAGTCTTGAGCGTCGCCCCCACGCAGACAAACGCTCCGAGAGCGAAGAACAAGCCAACGCCCACCTCCTTGCCCGGCAAATCAACCCGCAAGACAACCGGGGTGACGAAGAGGAGATAGTGCAGGCCGACACCGATCGCCACGATCGCCCCGCGCCGGAGCACCGCCGCGGGCAAGCCGTTCCACACCACCACCAGGAGGCTCATCAGGCTGCACCCCAGCAGGAGGGCAAATATCGGCCACCACCTTCTGCCAAACCGCAGCCTGCCGGTCGCCGTCTGCCAGTTCTGGCAGCGCGCGACGTCAAGCAAGCGGTCTCCCAGGTAGATCGACCAGACCGTCAGAAAAAGAGCCAGCGCGACGCGCGGGACCAGCGGCCGGTCGGTGGCCCTGCCGACGCCGTAGGTCCACGTGAGCGCCACGCACGGAGCGTCGAGTCCCAGCAGACAGGGCCAAAACCACCAGTGAAAGGAAGCGACGTCGGCGCCTGCCGCGGCCTGACCAGAACACATTCCGTTACCACCCCGCCGCAAGCCAGACCTTGGGAACAAACACCAGTCCACCGATCACCACGGAAGTGATCGCGATGGCGAGCACCGCCGCCGCCCCGCAGTCCTTGGCGTGCTTGATGAGCGGGTCCTCCGTCGGACAAACCCGATCGGCCAGACGCCCCAGAGCCGTGTTCAGGCACTCGGCGGCCACCACCAGGCCGATGCAGAGCGAAATCGCCATCCACTCCCAAGCCGCCACTCGGAAGTACCAACCGGCGCCGACCACCGCCATGGCTGCGACACCGTGCAGCCGCATGTTCGGCTCCGACCGCAGGCAGTAGGCCAGCCCACGGAAGCCAAACGCGAAGCTACGCAGCAGGTTGGAATGCTTCATGGTCCAAATCGAGTCCGCCGACCAGCTGACCGCCCAATAGCAGTCGCCAGGTGCGACGAGGCGTTAGTTCTCCAGATTGGGATAGGAAACCCAGATCGTATTTTCCTCGCTGGTCAGGATGAGATGCCGACCGACAAGCCGCTCTTCGACTTTCGCCGCCGGACGAAAGAAGGCTGGCTGCCAGTTTTCGCCAAATGTGCGAAAGCGCATCCCCTTGGCCGGCACGGGCAGGTCGACATCTTCATAACTGCTGAGCCGCAGGTATGCCGCCGAATATCCCGCGATAGGAAGCAGCACGGCCAGCAAGAGCACAATCGCCATCAACGTCAGCGGCGAAGGCTTCAAACCTGTCCGTCGGTCCTTCGATCCTTGGCCGGCCATCCATGATCCCACGCTTTGCCTGCGGGTACAAAAAAGGCCCTGCGAAAACGCAGGGCCTTGAATTCGATCACATCGTTCGGGATGGGGCAAGCAAAGTGGCTTAGCCCTTGCCCGAGTACTCGGCCGAGAAGAACTTCTTGCTGTCGGTCGGGGTCGCCTTGATCGTCCGGGCGCCTTCCTTCCAGTTGGCGGGGCAGACTTCGCCGTTCTTCTCGAAGTACTGCAGGGCCTGGACCATCCGCAGGGCTTCGTCGACGCTCCGGCCGAGCGGCAGGTCGTTGACGAGCTGGTGGCGGACGACGCCTTCCTTGTCGATCAGGAAAAGGCCGCGGAGGGCAACGCCGCCGTCGACGAGCACATCGTAGTCCTGGCTGATCTTCTTGCTCAGGTCGGCGATGAGCGGGTACTCAATATTCCCCAGGCCACCTTCCGAGCGCGGCTTTTCGCGCCAGGCGAGGTGGGTGTAGTGGCTGTCGACCGAGCAGCCGAGCAACTGCACGCCGAGCTTCTTGAAATCTTCGGCGCGGTCCGAGAAAGCGATGATCTCGGTCGGGCAGACGAACGTGAAGTCGAGCGGCCAGAAGAACAGCACAACGTACTTGCCCTTGTAGTCGGACAGCGAGATGTCCTTGAACTGACCATCGGGCATGACGGCCGTCGCCTTGAACTCCGGCGCCGGCTTGGTAACCAAAACTGCCATACGAAAAATCCCCCAGGTGGTGAAATGCGTGGGAGCACACAGGCGGGAAAACAGGCCAGCGAGGTGGCCAGAACCGGCGAAAACGGGTCTCGCCGGACGGTCCACCTTACCCCTTTCCAGCGCCGGCTGACAAGGAGGGGCCGGCCGGTGGGGATTTAGGATTTTGGACTTAGGATGCTGGATGGGGGGAATGCGGTTAATCCGCGAAAATCGGGGCGTTTTCGCGAATCATCTCCCCCATCTCGTTACGACGCTCTGCGTCGTAACGCCCCGTCGGACGCTCTGCGTCCTCCGCTTGCTCGCCGACGCCACGGGCCGATCCCCCGAACCGAGGACGCCGAGCGTCCGCCGCTTGCGTTCCCACGCAGAGCGTGGGAACGAGGGACTTTTCGCGTCATCTCGTCCTACATGTTCGTCACGTCGTCGACCGCCGAGGCGCCGATGATCTGGTCGAGGGCGGCGGCGATCGGGCCGGCCACTTCGAGCGTCTTGGCATAGACGCGGCAGAGGCGGTGGCTGACGGGCATTCGCTTGTAGAACTCGTGAGCCGTGAGGGGGCGGACCCGGTCGCGGGCCGAGTCGTACAGAAAATTCTGCCCCGCCGCCGGCCCAGCCGTGTGGGGGCGGAAGATCGTCCGGGCGATGTCGACGCGCAGCGGAATGTCACGCATATCCTGCGGCAGGAGATCGCGGATTCGTTCTTCGACAAACGACTCCTTACTAAAGATGCTCGCCTGCTCCGACTGGTCGTCGCCAAAAACCAGATTCCGCTGACAGACGCTAAGCCACGGAATCTGCCGGCCGACGAGTTCGCGCCAGCGGACGCCGAGTTCCGCCTGGCGCGGGTCGCTGGAATTTGGCCAGCGCTGCACATCGACCAGCAGCGACGTCTCGGTGAAGTACAGATAGTCGTCCAGCCGCTCGCGCGGATTGCCCGGAAAGAGCCACTCCCGGCTTTCGGCGAACAGATCGCGGAGCGTCTGATCGATCGCCCGCACCGTGCGATGAAAGTAGATCGTGCGAAACAACTCGGCCCGCACGCTCAGGAACCGCATCAGAGCCTCGATCCCCCGGTCATGAATCGTCAGCCCCTGCTCGCTGAAAAAGCTGTAGTGCAACAGCCGGTCGAGATCGTAGGCCCGCTGGCTGTAGCCCGACATGAAGGCGTCGCGAAGGACGAAATCCATGTTGTCGATCGTGTAGATGCCCGACAGGAGCGACCGCAGCAGCCGCAGCCATTTGGGCTTGTCGGCCCCATCCCCTTCCTTCGGCCGCTGGATGAGCCAGGCGATCTGCTCGGCGTCGAGCTTTTCGTCCGGCAGCAATTCCGAAAACGGATTGCGGCGAATGTTGGCCAGCAGTCCGCTCAAGCGATCGCGGATAATGAAGGCCCCAATCGTCTCATGCGTCTCGCCGTAGGAACGCAGGAAATGCTCATCGAAAAAGTGGCCGAACGGGCCGTGGCCGACGTCGTGCAGCAGCCCCGCCATGCGGAGAAGCGTTTCGACGTAGCCGCGACTCGGAACATCGGGACAGACATCGCGCAGGCTCGGATAGAGCGACTCGATCACCCGGCTGGCCATGTGCATGACGCCGATCACGTGCTGAAACCGCGAATGCTCGGCGGCGGGATAGACCCACCAGGCGGTTTGCAGCTGGTGGATATAGCGCATCCGCTGCACCCACGGATGATCGATGATCTGCCGCTCCGACACCTCGCCCGGCGGAAGCTCCGCCCCCGAGGTGAAGCGGATGTAGCCGTGGAGGGGGTCGTAGGTGAGATTGTCGCGCTGGAAGGAGTGCATGGGATTTCAGATTTCAGATTGCGGATTTCAGATTTCAGATTGCGGATTTCAGATTGCGGATTGGGGATTGGGGATTGGGGATTTTCGGACCCGGTGCGTTTGCCGCGCTGGGCTCCCTTGTAACCTGTAACCTGTTCACCTGTAACTCCCGACTCCGCCCCAGCCCCGCTCCTTCTCTGGTCTGGCACGAGGCGGCTCCGTTTGGGAGCATAGAAGGCTCACAAACCGGGCAATCCAGGCTACTGGCAAAGTTTTTGCATGCAGGCAGGCCCGTCCAGAGAGCCTGGCAGGAACAGTTACGAACGTTTATCGGTGCCCCGTAATAAGCCGCAGCGGAAAATGCGCTGTCGTGCGGTCAACGATTATTGCCGATATTCAACTAACCCGAGGTGCAAGTCCTTCTCGCGACGCAACCCGCCTGGTTTCCTCTCCCCGGAGGGGTCCCCCAGCGAAGGAGTTTTTCAAGTGCTGCGTTTGGCCAGTCTCTCCCCGATCCGCAAACTTTGCTCAGTTTCTACTGGTTTTCTGGCCGCTTGCGCGCTGGCGTCCCCCTTATGGGCAGTCCAGCCAAGCGAGACGCTGCTGCCGGAGACCACTAAAGGCTTCATCTCGACGCAGGACGTCAACGAAGTCCGCGAAGCCTTCAACAACACCCAGTTGGGGGCCATGGTGGCGGACCCCGCGATGAAGCCGTTCATCGACGACCTCCGTCGCCAGATCAGCGCGAAGATGGAGAAGGCTGGGTCGAAGCTCGGTGTGGACTGGGAGGATTTGGAGAAGGTGTACGCTGGCGAAGTCGCGCTGGCGGTCATCCAACCAGACCCCAGCAACAAGATGTCGCACGCCCTGGCCCTGGTCGTCGACGTGACGGGCAAGAAAAAAGAAGTCGACGAGCTGCTGGCGAAGGTTCACAGGAATCAGACCGCGAAGCGGGCTGTCCGCTCGGTCGTGCGCTCGCGGCTGGTCCCCGGCGCGACGATGACGATGTACACCCAGCCGCTCGAGCGGGGCCAGACGGTTCCCGAGCGTTCGTACTACATCGTTCAGGACGACATGCTGGTTGCGACCGACAGCTATAACACGATCGACGCCATCGTCGCCCGCTTCGGCAAGCAGGACGCCAAGGGGAGCCTCGCCGGTGTGAAGGCCTTCGACTATACGATGGACATCGCCGAGAAGGAAAAAGGCAAGCTCGAGCACCACGTCCGCTGGTTCATCGAGCCCTTTGGCTTTGCCGAAGCTCGCCGCGCCGCCGAGGGTGGCCGCAAGAAGCGCGGCACCGACATGCTCAAGATCCTGCAACAGCAGGGCTTCACCGCCATTCAAGGCGCCGGTGGCTACATCTTCTTCGACACCGGCAGCGAAGAAGTGCTGCACCGCTCCTACGTCTATGCTCCGGCGGTTCGCCCCAAGGGCGATAAGTACGACCTGGCCGCTCGCATGCTGCAGTTCCCCAACGGCGGCAATCTCGCGCCGCAGAAGTGGGCCCTGAACGACATTGGGGCCTACCTGACCATGAACTGGAAGACGCAGGACGCCTTCAAGTACAGCGAAACGCTCGTCGACGCCGTTGCCGGCGAACCGGGCGTGTTCAAGGATATGTGGCTCAGCATGCGGACCGACCCGATGGGTCCGCAGATCGACATCTACAAGGGGCTGGTCAACCTCCTGGAGGACCGGGTCACGCTGATGAGCGACGTGCTGCTGCCGGTCAATGAGAAGAGCGAACGCACGCTGACGGCCGTTGGAGTCACGAATCCCCAGGTGGTCGCCACCACGGTGGAAAAAGCCTTTAAGGACGATCCGACTGCCAAGAAGATCACCTACAAGGGCACCGTGATCTGGGAAATCCACAACGAGGAAGAGCAAGCCGATCTGGGCCTCAGCATCGAAGGATCGGGCTTTGTTTCGGCGGACGCTAACGTCTACGAGGATGAAGACGATGGCGAAGGCAAGCCGATTGTCTCGAACTTCGCGATCGCCGTCTTCGACGGGCACCTGATGTTCTCGACGCACACGAGCTTCATCCAGGACGTGATCGACCGGGCGAACGCTCCGAACAACATCGGCACGACGCCCGATTTCATCCGGGTCGACAAGGCCCTACAGGAACTAGGCTCGAACAAGGACAGCGTTCGGTACTTCGCTCAGACCGAAGAATCGTATCGCATGACCTACGACCTGCTGAAGCAGAACAAGCTGCCGCAGGGGGAATCGATCTTTGCGAAACTCGTCAACGGCATCCTGAGCGAGGAAGACGGCAAGGACGCCACGGCTCGGGCTCCGGAAATCGACGGCCGGAAGCTGCCTGACTTCGATCAGGTGAAGCAGTACCTCGGCCCGACCGGCGCTTATGTGCAGTCGGAAGAGGACGGCTGGTACGTCGTCGGCTGCCTGCTGAAGCGGCAACCAGCCGGCGCCGCGAACGTGGCCCGCGATGGCGGAGTCATCGACCAGGCCGCCGCGCCGAAAGACGAACGCCGCGAGTAAGCGACCGAGCCGCGAAACACCTCACCTCGGCCAACCACGCATTCCCGTCTCCCGTTGGGAGAGGAATAGGGTGAGGGTGGTTCGAAGCTCGAATCGCGCGGCTACGAATTCGCCGAAGCCAGTGGCGGGTTACAAGTGGCTTGTTGCAGGTTTAAAGTTACAGGTTGCAAGTTACAAGTTGCAGCATCGTGTAACCTGTAACTCTCTGTAACTTGTAACTCCCTGTACCCGCACCCTACCCGGCGGCACGCCGCCCTCACCCCGACCCTCTCCCAAAGGTAGAGGGAGAAACGGGGTTTCGCCACTTGCTGCGGGGGCTGTCGGCACACGGAATGATGCCGACGACTTTGGTCGCTTAGGCGTGTCCGGCAGGGACTTCTTCGTGGCGGGTGACGACGAAGCCCAGCTCTTCGATCATCTTGTAATCGGCTTCGGGAGCTTGTCCCTTGGTCGTCAGATAGTCGCCGACGAAGACCGAGTTGGCGGCGTACAGGCCGAGCGCCTGCAGGCTGCCCAGGTGAATCTCCCGGCCGCCCGCGATCCGCAGTTCGCTCTGCGGGTTTACGAAGCGGAACATGGCGAGCGCCTTCAAGCAGTAGCGCGGCGTCAGCTTGCTGCTCTTCTCGAGCGGCGTGCCATCGATGGCGTTGAGGAAGTTGAGAGGGATCGACTCGACCGACAGTTCGCGGAGTTCGAACGCCATCCGCACGACGTCCTGATCCTGCTCGCCCATGCCGATGATGCCGCCGGAGCAAAGTTGCAGCCCGGCGCCGCGAACCGCCTTCAGCGTGTCGACGCGGTCCTGATACGTGTGCGTGGTGCAGATCGTCTCGTAGTGCTCGCGGCTGGTGTTCAGGTTGTGATTCACCTTGTCGACACCGCAGGCCTTCAGCCGCACCGCCTGGTCAGGCGTCAGCAGGCCGAGGCAAGCGCACACATCGAGGTCGTACTGCTTTTTGATTTCGGGAACGATCGTCTCGACCGCTTTCATCTCCCGCTCGTTCGGACCGCGGGCCGAGATGACGATGCAGTAGGTTCTGCTTCCCCGCTCGGCGGCCACGCGAGCGCCATCCATCAGCTTCTCGCGCGTCAGGATGTTGTATCGCGGAATCTCGGCGTCGCTGACCTTCGACTGCGAGCAGTAGGAGCAATCTTCCGGACAGAGGCCGCTCTTGGCGTTCATCAGGAAGTAGAGCTGCACGGTGTTGCCGAACCAGCGACGGCGGATGCGATAGGCGGCCGCCATCAGGTCGAGTACGTCCTCATCCGGCGCTTGCAGGATGGCCAGCGCGTCGGCCTCGGTGAGCGAATAGCCGGCAAGCACCTGCTCGGCCAGTTCCGACCAGCGGCGATCGGCGGCAAGCGTGGCGGCAGTGCTAGTAGCGGTCGGCTGAATCATGCGGTTCCTCGCAGGACAAACAACTTGGCAGCGTAAGGGAATTCGATCAAGATGAACGGAGGAAATGACCAATCACCAAGCGCCAATGACCAAACATGGTGCTTTCAGCTTTGGTCATTGGGATTTGGACATGGGTCATTCTGGCCGGCACTCAAAATCCCTGTTTTCAACCGGCCCATCTTAACGGACGTCCACCATTCGTGTTAGGCCAGCATTGGGTACGCTTTGGAGTGATGGGCACGGTGGCCCGCATGGCGTCGGCCGATGCGCAGGTCTTTCCGCGGGGGGCGCGTGTTGTCTGCCGTACGCCCCGGGGCCTGGAAGTCGGCGAAGTGCTGTCAGCCGTCGCCGACCTGGAAGCTGGCCCAGGCATTGACCTTTCGGAACCGCCGCTCGGTACCGTCCTGCGGCGGATGACGGTGGAGGACGATCTGCTCCTTTCGCGTCTGGAGAAGCATAAGCACGAGGCCTTTGAGGCCTGCGAGCGGCAGCTCTTCGAGCGAAACATTCCTGCCGTGCTGCTCGACGCAGAGCACCTGTTCGATGGCCAGTCGCTTCTCTTTTACTTCCTGGGCGAGACGACGCCCGAGCTCGACGAGCTGACGCGCGAGCTGGCCGAGACCTACGACGCCCACGTGCAGTTCAGCAAGTTCGCCGAGACGCTGACGGCAGGGTGCGGCCCAGGCTGCGGCACCGAGGACGCCGAAGGCTCCGGTTGCGGCAGCGGCGGCTGTTCGACCTGTGCGGTTCTCAGCGCCTGCGGTACCAAGCGACGCTAAGGCTTCGGTGTACCGGGAGTTACAGGTTACAGAGAGTTACAGGTTACACGTTGCTGCAACCTGCAACCTGTAACCTGTAACCTGCAACTAGCCCCTAGTATCCCACTTCCTCGGCGAGAGCGTTGTAGCGCAATTCCTGCTTCGATCCTCCCTCACCCTAGCCCTCTCCCGGGGAGAGAGGGTATCGGAAGGACGCTTCCTTGCGCTGGTGATATCCGCTGGCTCTTCTCCGGAGCGTGTTACGCTCCGGCTTTGTAGACCTGGGCGGCTGCGGCGTAGTGGGCGGCGGCGTGGCGGATGCGTTCGATGTCGCGGGGCTCGGCGGGGCGTTTCACTTTCGCTGGCTGGCCCATCACGATGCTGCCGGGCGGAATCTCCATTCCCTCGGTGACGACCGCTCCGACGCCGACAATGCTGCCGCTGCCGATCTTCGCCCCGTTCATCACGACGGCCCGCATGCCGATCAGGACATCGTCCTCGACGGTCGCTCCATGCACGATGGCGCCGTGCCCCAGCGTCACGCGCTTGCCGAGCGTGCAGGGAAAGCCGGGATCGGCGTGCAGGATGCAGCCGTCCTGCACGTTCGTCTCCTCGCCGATCACGATCGGGGCCGTGTCGCCGCGAATCACCGACGCGAACCAAACGCTCGCCCGCGCATGGAGCGTGACTTTCCCCAGGACGACGGCCCCCGGCGCGATGAAGGCGGTCGGATCAACCAGTTCGGGGCGAAAGCGGATGTCGTCGGGCGTCATTGGATTCAGCGGGCTTCGCGGATAACCTAAACACGCATGATGAATGACATTCCTTCGATCGCCAAGGCGGCCGTCGCCTTGCGCAGCGGCGAGCTAACCGTGATGGACCTCGTCGACCGCTGCCTGGATCGCATTGAGAACCTTGACGGTCGCGTGCGGGCCTGGGAGATGGTCGACGCGGACGGCGCCCGGCAGGAAGCCCGCCGGTTGGACGCCCTGCTGGACGATGGCATCGACGAAGGACCGCTGCACGGCATTCCGATCGGCATCAAGGACATCATCGACGTCGCCGGCTGGCCGACGAAGGCCGGGTCGCCGCTCCGCGAAGGGCATCTGGCCCAACGGGATGCCCCGGTGGTCGCCCGCTTGCGCGAAGCGGGGGCGATCGTCCTCGGCAAAACGGTCACGACGCAATTTGCAGCGTTCGATTCTCCCGTCACCCGCAATCCCTGGAACCTCGAGCGATCCCCTGGCGGCAGCAGCAGTGGCAGCGCCGCGGCCGTCGCTAGCGGCATGTGTCTCGCCGCCCTGGGAACCCAAACCGGCGGGTCGATCATCCGCCCGGCGTCGTTCTGCGGCGTCGCGGGATACAAGCCAGCCTACGGCGCGCTCGACATGCGCGGCATCGTCCCGGTCTCGCATCATCTCGACCACGTGGGACCGATCGCCCGCAACGTCGGCGACCTGTACCTGCTCATGCAAACGCTCGCCCGCCGGGCTCCGGAGCAAGCGATCGAACTGCTGCAACTCGCCCATCTCGATCAAAGTTTTGAAACGTGGCTCGATAGCCACGCCCAGACGATGATCATTCACCCCGCCGAACATCCGCTGCTCGAGCAGGCGAGCGCCGAGGTGAAGTCAGCGACTGCCGCCGCGCTCGACAAGCTTCGTACCGCCTTTCGAAGCAAGCCGATCCCATTGCCAGCCTCACTCGCCGAGGTCCCTGCCCTGCACCGCCGAATCATGGCGGTGGAGGCCGCCGCCGTCCATCGCGAGGCGTACGGCAAGCATCCCGACCAGTATCTGCCGACGATTGCCGCGCTGATCGAAGAGGGACTCCGAGTGTCGGCCGTCGACTACGCTGACGCTCTCGCGCACCAGCGGCGATTCCGCCAGGAGATGCTCGAGGTGCTCACGGCGGGCCGGCGGGAGCCACTCGCGTGCATCGTGATGCCCTCGACCGTCACGGCCGCGCCCGATCCATCGACCACTGGCGACGCCCTCTTCAATCTCCCTTGGAGCTATGCTGGCCTTCCCGCAGTGACAATTCCGTGCGGCCTGACGGCGGACGGTCTGCCGTGCGGCTTGCAATTCGTGGGGGCGGTCGCCGTGCAAACACTGGCCATGGCTGGGCTGGTAGAACGAGTGCTGCAATTCAATGAAGTTCCGCCGATCGTGAAGGAGTTGTCATGACGCCTTGGTCTCATTGCATAAACGGTTTGCTTTCCACGGGGTGGCGGGGTCTAAGGAGCGCAGCGACGTGGCCCCGTGCTTTTGGGATGGATGGGGGCCACGCTGCGCTTAGGCCCCGCCACCCGGGACCGCTGGGAAGTGCTTTCCTGCTCCTCGTGGTCGCAAGTCTCGCTTTCGCGCCGCTCTGCGTGGCCCATGCCGAGGACGATCCGCGTCGGCCGCCGGCGGTTGAAACCGAGGAAGTGCCCGCGGTTCCTGAGTCGCTTCTGCTTCGGCTGGAACAGTATCAGAACATGCGGGCCGCCGGTTTTGCCGGCTGGGACCCGCAAGGTCGAGGCATTCTGATCCGCACTCGGTTCGGCAACTCGGTGCAGTTGCATCGCGTGTATGAGCCCGGCGGCAGGCGCGAACAGATCACCTTCTACGACGAACCGGTGAGCGGTGGTTTCATTCCCGGCCAACGGGACGAAGCCATGCTGCTGAGCATGAGCACCGGCGGCGATGAGAACTATCAGATCTATCTGCTCGACCGGGCGAAGTATCGCACCGTGCAACTGACCGACGGCAAGAGCCGCAACTCACTGGGTCCCATTCGCGAGGATGGCAGCCAGGTGGTCATCAGCAGCAATAAGCGAAACGGCAAGGACACCGACCTGTATCTCGCCGATCCGCGGCAGCCCGAGTCGATGAAAATGCTGATGGAGGTCGACGGCCAGTTCTGGTACGCCTCAGACTGGACGCTCGACGGACAGACGCTCCTGCTCGGCCGGTATGTCTCGGCCACCGAGTCCTACCCTGCCCTGCTCGACTTGGACTCCGGCAAGCGCACCGATCTGCCGCGCGTGACCGACGAGCCAGCCGCCTACGGACCGATGGCGTTCGCGCCCGACGGCAAGTCGATCTACATCGCCACCGACGCAATCGGCGAGTTCAGCCGACTCGCTCGCTTTCATCGGGACACGGGTCGCTATGAATGGCTGACGGAGGACATCAACTGGGACGTTGATACCCTCGAGGTCGATCCACGCACCGGCCGGGTCGCCGCCGTCTTGAACGAGGATGGCGCCAGCCGGCTGCTCGTATGGGAGCCTGAAGGGGACAAGCTCACACGGCGACACGTGCCGCTGCCGCTGGGCATTGTTTCGTCGCTCGAGTTTTCGCCCGACAGCACGAAGCTCGGCTTTACGCTGTCTCGCCCCGATGGCCCGTCGGATGCCTACTCGCTGGAGCTCTCGTCCGGCGAGGTCGTTCGCTGGACGTATAGCGAGGTCGGCGGGCTCAACCCAGCCGGCTTCATCCCACCGCAGCGGATCAAGTTCCCTTCGTTCGACGGTCGCGAGATCCCCGCTTGGTTCTACCGCCCCCGAACCGCGCGAGCGGATGCGAAGGCCGCGGTGCTGATCATGATCCACGGTGGGCCTGAATCGCAGTTTCAGCCCTATTTTTCCGGCGTGATCCAGTACTACGTCAATGAACTGGGCCTGGCCGTGATTGCCCCGAACGTCCGTGGCTCAAGCGGCTACGGCAAGACGTACTTGAACCTGGACAACGCCGAGAAGCGTGAGGACAGCGTCAAGGATATCGGCGCGTTGCTCGACTGGATCGCGGAGCAGCCGGAGCTCGATGCTTCGCGCGTCGCCGTGAGCGGCGGCTCGTACGGCGGCTACATGAGCCTGGCGTCGCTCGTGCACTACGGCGACCGGATCAAGGCGGGCATCGACAACGTGGGGATCGCCAACTTCGTCACGTTCCTCGAGAAGACGGCGCCGTACCGCGTCGACTTGCGACGCGTCGAGTATGGCGACGAACGCGTTCCGGAGATGCGCGAATTGCTGCTCAAGATCAGCCCGGCCACGAACGCCGAAAAGATCCGTTCAGCCCTGCTTGTCGCCCATGGCAAGAACGACCCGCGCGTGCCGTTTGCTGAGGCCCAGCAGATTGCCGAGAAAGTCCGCTCGCAGGGGAAGCCGGTGTGGACCGTCTATGCCAACAACGAAGGGCACGGCTTCGGCAAGAAGGACAACAGCGATTATCTGCGGGCCGTCGAGGCGATGTTCCTCATGCGGCATCTCGGGCTCTCCGAGACGGCGGAGTAAGACTCTCCGATTCAAAGTTCATAGCCACGGATGGAACACGGATACAACACGGACTTGAGCAGGCCGATCTGCCGAACTCATCCGTGTGAATCGGTGTTTCATCCGTGGCTATGCTTTGCGCCTGAGGACCTTAGAGGCCTGTCACCTTCAGCACAGCGCCGGCAGGCTTGTCGCTCGTCTCGTCGGCGAGTCCGTGCACAGCAATGTAGGCGGTGCCGTCCTTGTCGATCACCATCGCCGCGGGGCGCTGGAGCCGGGCGATCTTCGTTGCTTTAAGCTTCTGTCCTCCCGCCGACAGATCGCTGTCGAGCCGGTACAGGCCTCCCTCCTCCGGCTTGCTCCAGGCGAAGTCGGTGGCGTAGAGCAGCCCGGTCTTCGGCGAGTAGGCGATCGCCGAGATGTCGTCCAGGCCCGTATCCAGCTTCAGGAGCAAGTCGTTGGTTCTCGCGCTGAAGAACGCGATCTGGCTGTTGCCAGCCGTCTCGGTGTCGCCGGCCAGGGCCACGACGACCTCGCCGCGCGGACTAATGACGATGCCCGTCGGAAAACCGGCCGTCGACTCGGACTTGGCGCCCATCACGCGTTCCAGGTTGCCGAACTTGGTCCCCTTCAGAGTCGATCGGAGTACCCAACCATTTTCCGGGTCGCCGTCGCTCATCACGTACAAGGCGTGTTTCGCGAGCGCCAGTCCCATGAAGAAGCCAACGGCTGGTTTGCCCTCCTCGGCGGGCGCCGGCCCCAGCTTGGTTTGGGCGTCTGCCTCATAGGCGAGTGTCTTGTCGTCTTCGGGCAGTTTGAAGATCCGCACGCAGTCGGCGCCGGCGCCGTAGCCTCCATCGCCGACGATGAGCGTCTGTTGGTCGACGAACGCCAGGCCGAGTGGTCCGACCGCTTCCTGGTTCGCTCGGCCGGCGCTTTTGCCTACCTGGGAGCCTTCAATCACCGGTTCCAACTTGCCATCGGCGATCCGCCCGATGCGCCCAGCGCCGCTATCCGCGACAAAGACCACATTGGTCTCCGGCTGAAGGGCAATGCCAGAGGGGTGCGTGAGTCCGTCGACGACGATCGTCGTTTCGCCGGAACCTTTTCCCTCCTGGCCGACCGCCAGCGGGCTTCCCAACAGCGAAATCGCAACCAGCAAGCAAAACGTTCGTGTCATTTCCAGCCACTCTTCTCTCGATCAAGGCGAACACAGCTCCAGGCGCCGCTGTGGCGGATTGTCGGCCATGGGAGATCGACTCGCAACCGGGAACGTTCGGCGAGCAATCCTCGTCAGGGTATCGACTTGGCGACGCGATGAGTCGCTCTGGGTGACGTCGCGGCACTGATTGTCAGAAAAATATCACGTGAAATAGTCACCTATGAAAGTATGCGTTGCTGCTTGACAGCGGTGGGGTAACGCCCCCCTAATCCAGCCTATCAACTTGATTGCCTGCACATCTGCCGAGAGAAGGCAGTGAAAAAAGCGGAGGAGAGGCGCCTATGTTTTTCTTACTTTGTGTCAGCAGCAAGGAGTTCGCCGCATGCTCCCTCGTACTCGCACCAAGGACCGGCATTTAACACGAACAGGTCGACACGAACGTCTCGCCGAACAACCGAATCGGCAAGCTTTCCACCGCGCACTACAACTAGAGACTCTCGAAGACCGCAGCTTGCTCGCTGCATTGATTGGTGGCACCGATATCGAATTCGACGCCAAAGGCGCAGTGGCATCCAAGATCGGCTACGACCTTTCGCTCTTGCACTATCAGTACGACAACCAGCAAATCGATGGCTCGCTTACGACGCTTCCGGGCGCCGGCGTAGCGATCCACGCGGCAACGGGCTCGGCTACGGCTGGCGTTGCCGCCACCGTCATTAATGGCCGAGTCGCGGTGGAAGCGGTCGCCATGAGCAGCGCCGCCCTACTGGCCGACGAACTCACCAGTCTTGGCTTTGAGGTTACCGCTTCGTATGGACGAATGGTGGGTGTGTTTGTTCCGCTCAGCGAGATTGACACGCTGTCGACCGCCTCACACTTGAAGTTTGCGAGAGTGTCCGGATATGAGGCGTCGGCTGGCTCCGTACAGAGCCAGGGAGACGCCGCAATGCGCACCAATATTGTGCGCAACGCCACGGGATTTGACGGCACGGGCGTCACGATCGGCGTGCTGTCGGACAGCTTCAATACGAGCGGCAATGGAAGCTATGCCGCAGACATTGCCAGCGGTGATTTGCCGGCCGGCATTAATGTCATTCAGGACAAGCTCGCCCCCTCGATCGACGAAGGACGGGCGATGTTGCAGCTGATCCACGACGTTGCGCCGGGCGCGGACCTGGCATTCGCAACTGCGTTCAGCACGCAGGCTCAGTTTGCATCCAACATCCTCGCGCTCAAGGATGCCGGAGCCGATATTATCGTCGACGACATTCTGTACTACGCGGAGCCTATGTTCCAAGACGGAATCGTCGCACAGGCGGTTGACACGGTGTCTGCGGCTGGCGTTTCCTACTTTTCCTCCGCGGGCAATTCAAATCGAACTTCCTATGAAAGCGTTTTCCGGAATTCGAACTTCGACCTCGGTCCTGGCGGTGCAAACATTACTCCTTCTACCTTCTTAGTCCATGACTTTGATCCAACCAATTCGGCATGGGGCTTTCAATTGATAACGGTGCCCGCATTTACCACCGTTACCCTGAGTTTCCAGTGGTCTGATCCCTTCTTCTCAGCCGGAGGTGCTGGTGCGGCGACGGACATGGACATCGCAGTTTTCACTACGGGGTTCACCTACTTAGCTGGCTCGTACAACGCCAACATTGGCGGGGACGCGGTTGAAGTACTGCCTATCACCAATCCATCCAACGCTCCGCTGCAACTTCAAATTGCAATAGGCAAGCATGCCGGACCCGACCCAGCGTTTATTAAGTATGTCGGGTTCGACGGCCTAACAATTAACCAGTGGAACACAAACAGTGCGACGTCGTATGGCCACGCGAATGCCACCAGCGCCATTGCCGTAGGAGCGGCTGGTTATGCCAATACGCCCGCGTTTGGCACCTCTCCGCCGGTGCTTGAGAGCTTTTCTTCGGCCGGGGGCGTCCCGATTCTCTTTGACGGTTCTGGCACCTTCATTGGCGTTCAAGGTCGCTACACACCGGACATCGTGGCCCCGGACGGCACGAACACTACCTTCTTTGGCTCCCTAAGCAACGATGTCGAGAACGACGGCCTGCCCAACTTTTTCGGCACCAGTGCGTCCGCTCCGCATGCTGCGGCACTAGCCGCACTTCTGTTGCAGGCGAACCCAACACTAACCCCGACGGAAGTAAATGTCGTCTTGGCATTCACGGCAACAGACATGCTGACGCCGGGGTTCGATTTCGACAGCGGGTTTGGCCTCGTGAACGCCATCGCGGCCTACTCCGCGATCGGTTCCGACTTCGGCGACGCACCCGACAGCTACGGCACGCTCGCGGCCTCCAACGGCGCTCGGCATACCGTCAGCTCCACGTTGAAGCTCGGCTCGACCGTGGATCTGGAACTCAACGGTCAGCCGAGTGCCAATGCCCAGGGGGATGACGGCGTCGGAAACGATGACGAGGACGGCGTCACGTTGCCCTCGACGTTGATCGCCCGGGTTGGCGCCGCCATTACGGTGAACGCCTCCGCTGCGGGCCGCCTCGACGCCTGGATCGACTACAACCGCAACGGCGTCTTCGATCCCAACGAAAAGATTGCTGACAACCTGGCCGTCGCGGCGGGCAACAACACGTTGAATATCACCGTGCCCGCGAACATCTCCGCCGGTCTCAGCTACGCTCGCTTCCGGCTCAGTTCGGCAGGCGGCCTCGGCCCCACCGGAGTTGCGGCGGATGGCGAAGTGGAAGATTACGCGATCAACCTCTTCGTGCCGCAACCCGGAACGGCCATCCTGGTTCCCGACCCGGCCAATCCGGGCGACAACGTGCTGATTGCCACCGGCACGACGGGCATCGACGCGATCATCGTCCGGCCGCTGGCCACGAACGCCTCGCGAATCGAAGTGTTCATGTCGCCGATCCTCGTCTCAGCCAACTTCCC
>JAEZAS010000091.1 GCA_023430365.1 Planctomycetota bacterium | reverse complement strand
GCGACCTGCTGAACTGCACGCCGGACGATCTCCTGAGCATCGCCAACTTCGGCGAGAAGACGCTCGAAGAAGTCTACAAGGCCCTGGAAAAGTTCGGCTTCTACCGCCGCTCGCGTGCCCGCGCCGCTGTCGCGATGGCTGCGTAGCGAGAGGGAAGAGCAAAGAGGTAAGAGAAGAACGACGCCAGGCCGGGATCCCGCTACCCGGTCTGCGACTGCCGAATCATCCTCCGAGGCCCGCGGCCGAAAACCGCGGGCTTTCTCGTTTGAGTAAACAGTAGACAGTTTACAGTAAACAGTAGGCGAGGTTGCGGGGACCAAGTCCTCGCGAGAACCCAGTACCCAGTACTAAGTACGGGGTGCTAGAGCCAGCCACGCCCGAAGTCCGCTTCGCGCCGCCACACCAGGCACACGTAACCCGCAACCGCGAAAACTGTCTACTGTTTACTGATAACTGAAAACTGTCTACTGATAACTGTCTACTCTCACGCACATCAGCTTCCCGCCGCTGGCGGGCGTCGTGCGGGTGTAAAGCCGGCCGTTCGACAGGGCGGGCAGGGCGCGGGTGGGTTCATTCGCGAGGCTGGCGGTTGCTCTCTCCTCGTACTTCTCCGGATTGGCGGCAGCCAGCGTGAGTCGGCCGTCGACCGATTGCAGCAGCAGCGTGTCGCCGACCAGCAGCGGGTGGGCGACGCCGAACCCCTCCTCGGTCCATTTCACGTTGCCGGTGGCGAGCTCCACGCAGCGCAGTTCCGCCACGCCGACATCCTCGCGCCCGTGCGTGCCGTACAGATGCCCCTGGTGCACGACCGGAGTCGCGTACTGGCTCGAGAGCGATTCGTCGTTGGCCCAGGTCTTTCGCAGCCCCGCTTTGTCGATTCGTCCCATCCAGGCTCCCACGCCGTAGCTGGCCGTGAGGAACAGGTCGTTGCCGACGATGATGGGCGTCGCGGCGTTCACGGTCGGCCCCCGCTGGCCGAAGCGGATGGGGGCGTGAGTGTCGCCCGTCTTCGGGTCGACGAGCAGTGCGGTGTAGCGGGTGACGAAGAGCGCCTGCGGCTGGCCGTTGATCTTGAGCGACGTCGGCGACGCGTAGCTCGCGTCCTCATCGGTCTTCTGCCAGAGCGTTTTGCCCGTGGCTGGGTCGAGTCCGACCAGGCCTGCCCCTCGGCCGCCGACGTTCACCAGCAAGACGCCGTCGACGATGATTGGTGTGCTGCCGGCGCCGAAATAGCCGCGATCGGCGCGATAGTCCTCATACAGGCTGCGCGACCAGCGGCGCTTGCCGGTCGCCAGTTCGACGCTGTGCAGATCGCCGTCGGCGCCGAACACAAACACCCGGCCGTCTTGCACGAGGGGCACGCAGCGGGGGCCCACGTTGGCGTCGATCCCGCCGCGGTAGTTCGCCTCAAACGGTGTCTTCCAGAGCGACTTGCCGGTGCGCGCGTCGACGGCTTCGACCACTTCCTGGTCGTTCTGCCGGTGGAAGACGATCACCTTGCCATCCACCACGGCGGGGCCGGCGTAGCCCGCACCGAGGTTGTAGGTCCATTCGACCTTCGGACCGCCGGCGGGCCACTGCTGCGAGAGCTTCTCATCCTCCGCCGCCTGACCGTTGCGACTGGGCCCCAAAATCTGCGGCCAATCACCAGCCACAATCGGCGCCACGGCCGTCAGCAGTGCGAGCAGAACATAGCCACCGATGGAATACCGAAGAAACATTGATCGGAGATAAGGGGACGTCAGGAGACTTCTGCGTCCCTCGGCGCTCCCGTCATCAGTGTTCAATCCGTGTTTCATCCGTGGCTCCCGCTGACCGTCTGCTCTCTGCTCTCTGACCTCTAAACTCTCTCAGTACTGAATCGCCGAGTCGCTTCCCTTGCGAATATTCTGAGCTCGCAGATCCTGCATCACGACCATCACAGCCCGGCCGTAGCTGGCGATTGCGTCGCCGTAGCGGCCAGCGCGGTTCGAGGCGGCCGCCTGGCGGGCCAGATCGTCGACGCGCGACCAGTTCAGCTCCCAGCCGTTGTCGCGGGCGGCGACGCGCAGTTCTTCGAGCACCGAAATCAACTTTGCCACCATCGCTGGATTCGGCATCGCGCTCGTTTGCGTGTACGGACCTTTGCCGAGCATTCGCCCATCGACTCCCAGCGGCGTGCCGCGGACGAAGCCGCTGAATCGCTGCAGCACGCCGACAAAACCGGCGATCGCAGCGCCCAATAGCGCGATCCCACCCGGAACCAGGTGCCCCATCAGCGCCATCACGCCGCCAGCCAGCGCACAGACGCCGGCTGTGATCCACAGCGCCGGATGCACGGGGCGTAGCTCACGCTTGCTCCCCAGCGCCAGCGGCGGAGCATTGGCGCCGACGGTGGTCGCTTCTCCTTTGATCACGCGCGCCACGAGCACCGTGATGTTGTCCGGCCCGCCGCGCAGATTCGCCAGATCGACCAGCAACTGCGCCGCCTCCTGCGGCGGTAGGCAGCCCATGATGATGCCCAGTTCGTCATCTTCGACGCGCCCGGTCAATCCGTCGCTGCAGAGCAGAAAAACGTCGTGCAGCTCGACGGGATGCGGTCCTTCGAGGTCGACCTGCACGGTCGCGTTGGGGCCAAGTGAGCGGGTGATGACGTTCTTGGGGACGGCAGCCGCG
Organism: Planctomycetota bacterium; assembly: GCA_023430365.1. Taxonomy (GTDB): domain Bacteria; phylum Planctomycetota; class Planctomycetia; order Pirellulales; family Pirellulaceae; genus JAEZAS01. The sequence goes on along the minus strand of JAEZAS010000091.1, from coordinate 4,203 downwards.
GCGTCGGTGCCGTCGACGATCTGCCCGGCGGCCCGCAGCTCCCATTGGAGGCTGTGATCGAACGTGAGCTGTTGCACCACGCCCCCCCGCAGCCGATAGATGCGGCTGTCGCCGATGTGGGCTGCGATCGCCCCCTGTGGGAGCAGCACCAGCGCGCTGGCCGTCGTCCCCATGTTGTGGAAGTCGGGGTTGGCCATGCCGCGGCGATGGACCTCGGCATTGGTTTCGACGATCGCCCGCTGCAGGGCCTCGGGTGGCGAAAGCTCGCGGAGCTTGTGATAGAGGTGGGGCACCCCTTCGGCGGCCAGCTTGCTCGCCAGCTCTCCCGCCGCGTGGGCTCCCATGCCGTCGGCGACCATCAGGAAGTGGCCGCGGTGTCGCCACAGGTCGGGCGTGTCGGCGACGATCAGGGAATACGAATCCTGGTTGGTCGTCCGGCGCATGCCGACATCGGTCACACTGCCAACGAGAACCCCAGAATCAAATGCCACCGCCGCCTCGAATTTCCAAAAGCAAGACGAGAGGCCCGCCTGACCTATTGAAGTTGCGCTCCCTCACCGGACGGCCTGTATTCTAGCCACGCCGCGCGGCGAGAGTAAATGCGATTGGGCGGGGACTGGGCCAATTGATCCGTCCGAAAAGCCCGCCGGCTGGAAGTGGAATCTTCCGAGCGGCCGCGAGAAAGTGAGCCAGCAATCAAGCTCCCGCCGGCTTCAGCCGGCGCCTGTCTGCCACTAGCTTCAGCTGGTGGAAAGGGAAAACCATCCGGCATAATGCCGCAAGCCGGCTTCAGCCGGCTTCTCGACCCCAAGCTTCAGCTATCCAGCGAACCACCATCATCATCAAACTGAACCCGCTCTAGCCGATCCTGAAGCTCCTGGCGAGCGTGGTGTTCCTTCTGGCGGTGGATGTATTCGAGAACCCAAGGCAGATTTTTCCGGCCAAAGCTCACCACGCCGAATCCTCGTTGCCACTCGAGGCGCTTCATGCGGGCGAGTTGATTGATCTCATGCGAGCAAGCTCCTTTGAGATCGCCGACCAGATCGCTGATGCACACCTGCGGCTCGATGTTGATTGCCAGGTGGACATGGGTTTCGGTGCCTCCGATGCCGTGCAGATAGACCCCCTCTAGCTTCCGGCAGCGGTCCCTAAGAAAGCCATGCACTCGCTCTTCGATAGGATCAGTGAGCAGTGGTTGGCTGTTCTTTACATGCCAGTTGAGGTGCACGTAGATCTCATGGAAGACATGGCTCGACATGGGCCGGCTCCTGCAGGTTCGAGAAGCCGGCTGAAGCCGGCTGCCCGGCATTATGGAGCCGAGTCTCTCTGACCACCAGCTGAAGCTGGTGACAGACAATCGCCGGCTGAAGCCGGCGTGATTTGCGAATTAAAGCGTCTGATGCGACAAGGATCCGTGGCGCCGAACCACTAACTCCCTTGCTCTCCCCAAACTCGCGGCGCTTTGAATTTCTTTCCCGCGGGGCGGGTTTTGGCGGGGATGGCCTGGCTGATGTAGTGGGCCAGTTGCTCTTGCAGGTCCTTCACCACCTCGGGGTGCGCGCCGGCGACGTTGTTTTTTTCGCCGGGATCTTTCGCCAGGTCGAAGAGCTCCGTCGCCTCGTCCTCCGTGCCTTTTTCCTTGAGCACCAGCTTCCAGTTGCCGACGCGAATTGCGTTGGCGTTGGAGCCGGCGTTGATCACGAGCGACTTCCGCGGCGATTCGCCCTGGCGAGTGAGCACCGGCCAGACGTCGTGGCCGTCGAGGGGGAGCGATTGCTCGGTCTTGGCGCCGGCGATGCGGAGCAGGGTGGGGTAAAGGTCGGTGATGTGGATCGGCGTTTCGACGTCGCCCGGCTTGATCTGTCCTTCCCAGGTCGCAAACGCGCAGACGCGGACGCCACCTTCGTAGACCGTTCCCTTGCCAGCCCGCAGCGGTCCATTGTCGGTCAGCTTGCCAGGATTGGGGCCGCCGTTGTCGCTGCTGAAGACGATCAACGTGTTCTCCAGCAAGCCTTCCTGCTTCAAAGCGGCGACGATTTTGCCGACCGCCTCGTCCAGGGCGGTGACCATGCCGGCATAGACCCGACGATTGCCCGAAAACTGCGGATACGCCTTCGAATATTCCTCGGGAACTTGCAGCGGCGCGTGGACGCCGTTGAACGGAACGTAGAGGAAGAGGGGCTTCTCGCGGTTGCGCTGCTGGATGCGGCGCTCGGCTTCGCTGGCGATCAGGTGCGTCGCGTAGCCTTCATCGTGGTTCTCCTGGTCGTTGCGATGCCAGTCGAAACCGCCGTCGCGGATGTGGGTGTAGTAGTCGAGCGCGCCGTTGTAGTGGCCGTATTGGTGGTCGAAGCCGCGGCGAGTCGGCAGATACTCGGGGCGAAAGTGCCCCAGGTGCCACTTGCCGACGATCGCCGTCTCGTAGCCCGCTTCTTGCAGCGCCTGCGGCAGCGTTCGTTCCTCCAGGGGAAGCCCATACTGGGCCCACGGGCGGACGACGCCGGTTTGGAATCCATACCGCAGCGGATAGCGGCCGGTCAGCAAGGCGGCCCGCGTCGGGGAGCAGACCGGCTGGACGTAGAACTGGTTCAGCCGAGCGCCGCGCTGGGCGAGGGCGTCGAGATGGGGCGTTTTGATCTCACTGCCGCGCCAGCCGACGTCGTGCGAGCCGAGATCGTCCGCCAGGATGACCACCATGTTCGGCCGCTGCGGCCCTTCGGCGGCGACAACCGCGGAGGAAGCCAGGAGCAGCAGTGCAGCGGCGAAAACAAAGCAACGAGCCATATCGAAGCGGCCTTTCCCAGATGCCGTGAGAGAACGCAAACCTGAATTGGGGTCGCTTTAGCAGGTTGTATGCCGGAGCGGGCGTTGCCGCCAGCGCTGCGACCAATACTTCGAGCGGTCGGCGTTGAAGTGCGATCGCGAAGAGGTGTTTTTGGGAGATCACGAAAACACGAAAGCACGAAAAGAGAGCAGGAAGGCAGGCGAGTTGGTGTACGCGGCGTGTGAGCCCAGACATTAGGCCACTTCCTATCCTCTTTCGTGTTTTCGTGCTTTCGTGATCTCCCTTCCGCCCATCCAAGCCGGCCCGGGCCCATCAAAGGAGCCGGCAGGCCAGCAAAAGTCACGAGTTCGGCCGGAGGATATCATGGGTGAGGTTCGCCTGGTGCGGAGTTGGGATTTCCGATCCCTTGAGCCCCGCGTTGGTCGTGGCTGGTGACCAAGTCGGAGGTTTTTCACCGGGGATCCGGGGCAAGGCGAGTTGCGGCGACGTCGCGGCGCGAGTAGGTAAGGGTTTATGTCGACCGGTAACGAGACGTTTGATCCCTATGCCCAGTGGCTGGGCCTGAACCTGCGCGAGCAGCCGCTCGATCACTACTTGCTGCTTGGGCTGCCGCGGTTTGAAGCGGACCCCGCCGTGATCGAGCGGCATGCCGACGAGCGGATGCGGCTGGTGCGCAGCTTTCAGACGGGGCCCCGTGGTCGATTCACCCAGAAGCTGATGAATGAGTTGGCGGCGGCCAAGCTCTGTCTGCTCTCTCCCACCGCCAAGCAGGCGTACGACCAGCAGTTGCAGTTGTGGACGCAAGGGGCGAGTCATCCCAGCGCCCTCGATGCGGCGGCGTTGCCCAATGAGGAATTTGTCCCGGAACTGCCGCCCGCCGCGGCTCCCGAGGCGTATCTGGCGCCAGATCTCGTCCCGCCCCCCATTTCTGAACTGGAAGCGCCGCCGATTGTGCCGGCCGCTTCGCAGTCCGCTCCCGCCGCCGCTGCTGCTGACGAGGAGGTCGACGAAGACGAGTCGGGGCCAACCTCGATGGCGCTGGTCGTCGTTGGTCTGACGCTGGGTTTCATCGGCGTCGGGATGGTCGGGTGGATGTTCACGTCGTATGCCGTACACCGCGGTTGGCTTCCCGGTGGTCCCGCGCAAGGCGGTCCGCCGGCGGCCATGGTGGGAAAGGCGACCGGGCAGAGCAGCTCACCCAGCGTTGTGGCCGGGGAATCCGATGTGGGCGGCGCCTTCCACTTGAATGACGCGATCGAGGTGCTGCAGGAGGGGAGCGGCGATGTGCTGCTCTCTCCCGCCACGGCGAGCACGAGCGGCAACGTCACGCTCGAACTCGAAGGGACCGAGGATGTGCTCGCCGGTTGGCAGTCGTCCGCTGATTCCGCCGCCTGGCGGTTCCGGCTCATTCAGCCGGG
>JAEZAS010000042.1 GCA_023430365.1 Planctomycetota bacterium | reverse complement strand
TCACTGCGGCGCCAGCCGCTTCATCGGCTGGCGCTTCGTCTGTGTGATTGCTTCACCCGCGCCGGCAGGCATATCGCCACGGCCGTGAGTAGTTGCCCTCGATAGAGCCGGGCAACTCGCCTGAGATGGACCAGCGGGGTCAGGTCCCGGGCGAGCGGTGGAAGTGGACGTGCTTCCACTTGCCGTCGATCCGCTGCCAGACGCGGGTTTCTTCCATCCGCGAGGTCTCCGGAGCGCCTCCAGCTACGACCGACTGGGTGAGTCGCACGTAGCTGAGCACGGCGGCGTCGTTGCCCATCAGGCGAACGTGCGGCTGGGCCATGGTGACCTGCTTGACGGCCTTCTTGGGGTTATCGCCGGCGGGCATTTCGAAATAGAACTTGTGAAACGGCATCCCGGCGACAACCTGGCCCCGAGCCTCCGGCTCAAAACAGGTGATCGATGGATCGCACATCGCCTCGTAGGCCTTGTAGTCGCCGCTGACGATGTTCTCGAGCAGCTTTTGATTCAGGTCCAGCAGTTCTTGGGTCAGATCGGCCATGGCTTTGCAGGTCTGTGGAAGGTTACGGTTGAAGAGCGGTGATTATAGAGGGAAGACCAGGGCCGTAAGAGGGGAGTGCGCCCAGAGGCGAGTCTCAAACCCGGTCGTACACGCAGAACCGCGTGGGGTGCTCGTTCTTGGCGTCGGCCGGGAGCGGCGTTTCTTCCACCAGTCGCCACTGAGCAAGATCGAGGGGGGGCAGAACGACGTCCCCTTCGACGTCCGCATCGACCCAGGTGACATACATCCGATCGGCACAGGGCAGGGCGAGGGCAAAGATGTCGGAGCCGCCAATGACGAACACCTCATCATCGCCCGCTGCCATATCCAGGGCGTCCTCCAGGCGGGTGGCTTTCAAAACGTGGCCGGGGACGTTGCCGCTGCGAGACAGAACGATCGAAATCCGGCCGGGGAGCTCGCGCCCATTGAGCGAGTCGAACGTCTTCCGACCCATGATCAGGTGATGCCCCATCGTCAGCGATTTGAATCGTTTCAAGTCGGCTGACAGACGCCAGGGGAGCTGCCCCTGGCGACCGATGACGCCATTGCGAGCCACGGCGACGATGAGAGATAGACGCATGGGTCGCCCGGATCGCACCACGGAAGAGGACGCTTGGGGTGTGCCAACAACGCGGGGCTAGTCCACCACATCGTTGGGAACGGGAGGTGGAGCTGCGGAGGGGCCCGGCGCCTTTCCGGTGCTCGGCTTCGGCGGTGGCCGGCCTTCGCAGGGAACCGAGATGCCCAGGCCCACTTTATACACGTAGTCCTCGGCCAGCGGGGTCCAGCCGGCAAGGATGCCCATCTCGTCGCAGATCCGCCGCGCTTCGACGTAGGTCTCGAAGCTGTCGTTCCAGACGAGAAACGTTACGTAGTTCATTTGCGGGTTGAGTTGCCGCAGCGCTCGTCGGAAGTCGGAGTTTTGCGCGGAAAGTTGTCGCGCGGTATCGCCGGACGACTTGTACTCGTAGTAGATGTAAAGATTGAAGTTCTCCACGCCCAGCCGCATCTTCGCCGCAGAGTCGCTGATGCTGCCGGCGCTGTTGAACTGCGAAACGAATTTTTCGCAATCGATCGTTCCGTTGGGGCCCGCCCGCAAGCGCAGCGGCTTGAGCATGGCTTCCGCCCGCTTCTTGGCCCGGTCGCGGAGATCGTTGGGGTCGAAGGCCATCACCTTGCCGCCACGGCAGATGAAGAGGGCCTGCTTGGCTCCCTGCGGAGCTTCACGCGGGTTGGGCAGGCTGACGAACTTCGCCTCCGGCGCGGGGCCGAGCTCGGGCGTTTCGGCCAGCAGCGCCTTGAGACGGGCGAGCTCTTTTTCCGCGTCGGTCAGTTGTTTCGCCAGGTCTTCCGCCTGTTTCGATTTGGCGGCGGCGTCCTTGCGGATCTCCTCGATATTGATCTTCTTGGGAGGCTCGACGGGGGGCGGCGCCAGTCGCAGGACATTGAGTTTGTCGATCGTTGCGACCAGTTCTTCCTTGGCCCGCTTCAAGGCCTCCTCGTCAGCCTGGGCGTCGAGTTCAGCTCGTTTCTTGGCTACCTGCTCGGCTTGGGCACGGAGCTTGTCGAGATCGGCTTCCGAGACGCCCAGGACGCTCGGATCGAGTTCACGAATCCGCTCGACCGCCTTCTGGACGTTGAGCGAAACGAGCATCAACACCATCACGAGCACGCCGACGACATTGGTCAGCGTGTCGAGCAGCGAGTCGAGATTCATCTCTCCGCCGGAGGCTCGCCGTTTCATAGCGTCTGGTCCTTGAACATGCTCAAGTCGATCTTGCCCTGGCCTGCGATCGCCAGCTTGCCGTTCAGCACGCCGCGCGAGCGGGCGATTCCGCGGGCCGTGTTGTAGGTTGCCACTCCATCGGGGCGGACGAGAAAGATCACCGTCGCTTTCGGCTCAGCCTTCACCTTGTTCAGCAAGGCTGCGTACTCTTTGCTGCCACCGGCCTGGGCGATCGGAACGCGAATCTCCTTCTCCCCTTCGTAAAACACCAGGCTCGCCTGGGAACATTCCACAAAGGTGGCCTTCAGGTCCTGGCCACTACCGCTCGGAAGGATTCTGACCTGAGCTTCCTCGGGGGGCCCGGTGCGTTTGGCGAGTTCCGCCTTCAGCCTCTCCAGTTCCTTGAGCAGCGCCGGAAGCTGCTTTTGCAGTTCTTCGATCTGCTTTTTCAATCGCTCGGCTTCGGCCAGTTTCTCGGCGGCTTCAACTTCGTCGCTCTTCAGCTTGCTGGTGAGAGCGGCTCGCTTGTCTTCAAGAGCCTTGAGCTCCGCTTTCAGATCGGCGAGGTTCTTCTCGACCTGGCTGGCGTTCTGAACGAGCACTTCCAGTTCCTCGGCTCGTTTCAAGTCTTCTGCCGCCTGGGCGCGCAGGCGCTTGTACTCGTCCACCCGGGCCTTGGCCTCTTCCTGGGCCTTGATCGCCTCAGTGTCGTCCGCCGCGGCGGCATTGTCCTGACCGATCTGCCCCAGCGTGATGGCCGTGATCATCAGAACCAGGATTCCGATGATGCAGGCCAGGATGCTGAGGAAGGGGAACAGGCTGACGCTGTCGTCGACGCTCTGCTTCGCCCTACCCATGAGCAGCCCCATTACGACGTCCGAAGAAACCCCAACGCTTCGGCGGCGGACCGTTGGACTGAATGACGACCTGCTGCCCGCCGAGTTGGCCGAGCACATCGTTCAGGTTCATCACAGCCTGCTGCAGATTGGCAAGCGACTGTTCGACGGAGGCCGCCGACTGGGCCACCGAGGCGGCTACCTGGTGGTGCACCGCTTCGGCTTGCTGAGCGATCGGCTCGAAGGCCAGCCGCGACTGTTCCAGGAACGCTCCGAGCTGGGCTTCGGCCCGCGCCTGGTACTCGGCGGTTTGCTGTTCGAGCACCTCGCCTTGCGAATCCAAAGCCGCAGCGGTCGCCGTGAACTGCTCGGCCTGGTTCTGCTGCAGGGCGGCGACTTTCTCGACCGTCTCGCTCACCGCGGCAGTCGTGGCCGTCAGCCGCTCGACGACTTCGTTGAGCTTGGCCAGTTCCGCCTCACGGGCAGCCTGCGATTCGGCTTGCAAGGCTCGCCAGCCTTGCTGGACTTCGTCTGTCAGCCCCTTGCCGATTTCCTTGAGCCGCAAATTCCAACTCCGCAGCTCCGCATGATGCGGGACCATGGCGGCGTCGATCGCCTTCTGCATGGCCCGGCCCGCGGGATCGGCCGGAGCTTCGTTGCCGCCCGGCTCTTGCAGTCGCTTGAGCAGGTTCTCGTTGCAATAGTCGTCGACACTCGTCAGCAGGTCCTCTTCCGACTTCTGCAGCGAGCTCGCGGGCAGTTTCAGGAAGAGAGCCATGATGAGCGCGACGAGCGTGGTATCGAACGCCACACCGAGACCGCCCGTAATGGCGCCGAGTGACTGCTTGATCGATTCGACGTCGGCTGCCCCTTCCAGGCTGCTGGAAAGGTTGCCCACGGCGTCCCCCAGACCCTGCACGGTCCCGATGAAGCCGAGAATTGGAATGGCCCAAATGAAGACGTTCAGCATGGCGTAGCTCGAAGCCACGGATGCATTGTCGATTTCGGATTGGGAAGTGAGCATTGTGCCCACTTCGCTGGCGCTATGCCGCACACCGAAGTGTTCGAGACCTCGCTGCACGCGCTGGATGAGAAAGCTCGATCCGGGCTTCACGGGCAGAGAACGCACGTGGCTCGTGAAATCGCCCAGTTTCTCGACCGTGATGTCTTTGGAAATCTCGTCCGGCAGCACGTCGAACAGCATCGAGCTGCGCTGCTTTTTGAGCTTCGCCGATTTGAAAATCAGAATTGCGATCGCCCAGAACATCAGAAACGCTTCGGCAATCGTCACCCAGCCGCGGTCGTAGAACAGATCCCGCAGATACGACGGCGGGACCGGATAGAGTACGCCGTAGAAGGCCAGCGTCGCAATGAAACCCACCAGCATGGTGACGACGAGGCTCACATTGGTGCCGTCGTCCTGGCTGGATGCCCCGGCGGACGCCGAAGCCTGCGGTTTGGCGGCAGCCGCGGGCTGCGCCGCCGCGATCGTCACACCTGCTCCGGTGGTCGTCGCGGCCGGAGCGGTTGCGGTTGCCGTCGGAGAAAAACCCGCGAGCGGATCGTTGAGGTTCAGCGAACCTAGATCAAGCGCCGGGGGGAACTCGTCCACGGGAGCCGGCGCCGGTTGCGGGACAATCAGCGACGCCTTGCAATGCGGACATTTTGCCTTGCGTCCCGCCAGCTCCTCTCGAACCTTCAGATTCTTACCGCACTGCGAACAGGGAAAGTTGAAATACATGATCACCAACTACAAGGCGTGGAACCAAACGGAAAGCCAGCGGAGAGGTAGGAACCCCTGATTGTAATCGCGTATTTCGGGATCGACCCCGATTTTGCGCAAATTACGGCAGTCCATTGCCTTGGAGAGTGTTCATATTCGGTCGATGGCGGCAAATTATTCCCCCGCCATCCGTCAAATTTGCCAGATCCGGTCAAATCGCGACCGGCGCCGGGATGTGCGGGTGCGGCGTGTAGTTTTGCAACTGAAAGTCGTTGAACTGGAAGTCAAACAGGGACTTTACGTCGGGATTGATCGCCATGGTCGGCAGCGGGCGAGGTTCCCGGCCGAGCTGCAGGCGGGCCTGCTCCAGGTGATTGGAATAGAGGTGTGCGTCGCCAAAGGTATGGATGAACTCGCCCGGCTGAAGACCGGCGACCTGGGCCACCATCATGGTCAGCAATGCATACGAGGCTATGTTGAACGGCACCCCCAGGAATACGTCGGCGGACCGCTGGTACATCTGGCACGACAGTCGGCCGTCGGCCACATAGAACTGAAAGAGCAAGTGGCAGGGGGGGAGAGCCATCTTGTTCACGTCGGCGACGTTCCATGCGCTGACGATCAGCCGGCGGCTGTCGGGCGTCCGCCTGATGCGGTCCAGAACATCGGCGATCTGGTCGATGTGCCCCCCGTCTGGGGTCGGCCAGGAGCGCCATTGATAGCCATAGACCGGCCCGAGTGCGCCCTGGTCGTCGGCACATTCGTCCCAGATCGAAACGCCGTTCTCTTTCAGATAGCGCGTGTTCGTCTCACCTTTGAGAAACCAGAGCAGCTCATGGATGATCGAGCGGAGGTGGAGCTTCTTGGTCGTGACCAGGGGAAAGCCTTCGGCCAGATCAAAACGCATCTGGTAGCCAAAGACGCTGAGGGTGCCAGTCCCCGTCCGATCGCTTTTGGCGACCCCTCGGTCGAGGATGTGTTGCATCAGATCTAGATATTGCCGCATCCGTTCCCTTGTACCGGCCGTCTCCCGGGGTGACAAGGAGCGGGCCCGCCGCCGCAGAATGCCCGAGCGACTAGATATATAGAGGTCGGTCTGGGAAGCTTGCCCGGCATGAGGAGGCCCTGACGTGTCAGATTACCTAATCTGCGAATTTTGACATCAAATCATTGACTATTGACGCGTTTCCCCCCCAGAATGTACCCTCCTTCGGTTTTTGCCAGGAATTCTGACGGTTCCAC
>JAEZAS010000041.1 GCA_023430365.1 Planctomycetota bacterium | reverse complement strand
CCGCCCCCCTTGGGATCGCCTTGCTTCATCCGCTCGCTGATTTGAGACGTTTGATTGGCAATGTCGTCCTGCTTGCCGGCCATCTTCTCGAACGCTTCGGGAGGCAGCGACGCGATCCGGGACGATTCCTTTTTCAAATCCGCCAAAGCCCGTTCGAGGTTCTGCAGGGCGGTCTCTTCATCCTGCTGGGCCGCCTTGCCTTTCCCCTGCTGGAGTTTGCCCTCTACCTGCTGCTGGTTTTGCACGGCTTGTTGCAGCCATTTCTCCCCCGGCTCGGCTGGGCGTCCAGTCGCGGAACCTGAACCGCCTGCCTCCGTCGACTCTGAAGACGGTGATGCAGAAGCCGGTTGCTCACTGCCGGGCTCTTTGGCTTCCTCAGAGCCTTCACGGCTTGGCTTGTCCTCTGCTTCCTTGGCGATCTCGTCGACAACGGCCTGCGTGTCTTTACGGATACTCGCTTGCTTGGGTACGAGGGGGCCAAAAGCCTGAATGCCTTCTCCCCGCGCCGCCTCGGTGCCAGCGATCAAAGTTTTTTGCCGCTCGATGAGCGCTTCGATCGCCTTGATCTTGGCTTCCAACGCCTTCAGCGTGTCCGCCTTATTGGCCAGCCGGTCGGCTTCGCGTTTTTCGCTTCGCTCTTGCTGGAGCACCTGCTCGATCTGGCGTTTGAACTCGGCGAGCCGTTCGTATTCTTCTCGCGCTTTGTCCCGGTCGCTTTTTTCGTCGAGCAGCAATTCGAGCAAGGCTCGGATATCGGCGAGAATCGCCTTCTGGTCGCCGGTCGCGGATTCGAGCTGGGCTTGGTTGAGCAGTTCGGTGATTTTGCCCATTCGCTCGGAAAGCAGCAGCCGGCGGGCTTCCTGCAACGCCTCGTCCAGCCGCTTGGCCCGCTCGGGTTCGGTCTCTTGCAGCGACAAGGAGAGGCTTTTGAACTTTCGCTCCAGGTCGTCCAGCATTCGCTCGACGCGCTGCTGGCGGACTCCGAGCGGGCTGGTCCGGCTTGAACCGCCGCTGGGCTCCTGAGCCGGGAGCAACACCCCACCGACGAGCGTCGCCGCCAGCGCCAATCCGGTCATACGCCATGGATGCATGCCGCGTCCTCCGCCGCCCCAACGACCGCCCTGCCCCACCGCGAAGCCACTTGTGCCGGCTGGCTTTGAGCCAGCGAGCAGCCCCCGGTCGGATGCTTCTGCACTATCAGTTTAGTCGAGTTAGAGAGGCGCTGGTTCACTCGCCTCTCCAAGTATGACGACGCCGAGAGCCATGCGTAAAGTAACGACTTCGAAAATTGATGTCCCGCCGACCGGCCGCTCGGCAACCGTCCCCGACTCCACCCGCGCCACAAGAGCGTCTTCGTTCAATTGCAGCCCGGCTTATCCATTCCCCCTTTTCTTCCCCGTTGATTGAAACCCAACAGGTGCGGATTTAGGATAACCGTCGCCGACGCCCAGGATCAGGGGCTCGCAAGTTCGGGCGTCAGGCACTGCTCATCTTGAACGGAGAGGCTAACGTCATGAGTCACCATCCATGGTGGCGCGGTTCCGCGCCCACACTTCTCGCCCTGGCAGGCGGCATTTTGCTCGCCCCTTGGGCATCCCCTCCCGCCGCGGCAGCCGAAGCGCAGACCGCCAAGCGCAGCTCGGAAAAAGTAACGAGCGCCAAGGAGCTCGTCCGCGAAGCGCTGCAGCGCGAGGTCTACGGCCTCGAGGAAGATCGCCAGGCGATGCTCGCCGCCGCGATCGCGGCGGACCCGAAACTCGACTCGGCTCGTTGGCACCACGGCCAGGTCAAGGACGAAAACGGCAAGTGGATCGATCACCAACAACTCAGCACCGCCAGCGCCGCAGCGCGTCGGCTGGATGAGTATCGCGTCGTTCGCGAGAAGTACAAAGACACGGTCGAAGATCAGCTTGCCCTCGCCAACTGGTGCGCCAGCAAGAAGCTCCGAGATCAGGAGCGCGCTCACCTGTCGCGCGTCGTCGATCTGGCCCCGGATCACACGGTCGCTCGGCAACGACTCGGCTTCGTCCGCCGGCAAGGCGTTTGGATGAGCCAGGAGGAAATCGCCCTCGAACAAACCCGCCGCCGCGACGAGCAAAAGGCGCTCACCAACTGGCAGCCAGCGATGAAGGAAATCCTCACTGGCCTGCAGCACCGCAGCGAACATCGCCGCGAGCAAGCCCGGTCGAAGCTGCTGCAAATCACCGATCCAACCGCCATTCCGGCGATGGAACAGATCATTGCCCCAGCCGGTGAGACCGAAGAACGTCTGGTCCTCGAAGTGCTGCGGCAAATGACCGATCCAGCCGCCTCGCAGGCGCTGGCCCGGCACGCCGTGTTCTCGCAGTCGCTTCTGGTCCGCGAAGCGGCGGCCAAGATGCTGAGCGAACGGGACTTCGACTCGTTCATGCCCCAGTTGCTTTCGTCGATGTACTCGCCGGTCGTCTCGCAGGTCACCGCGACTACGCTGCCGAGCGGCCGCATCGGCTATCGCCACGAATTCCTGCGCGAGGGCCAGGACGCCAAGGAAATGCTCGTCCTCGAGACCGAGTACGAACGCGTCGCCCGGGCCGGCGGCGATCGCGAAGGCACTGCCTTGCGCGCCATCACGGATGCCGCCAACCGTGCTCTGCAGCGAGAAATGGCGGTGGAGGTGCAAAACCGCCTGACGCGCATGCTCAATGACCGCATCGCCTGGGTCTTGCAGCAGGTCACCCAGGAGGCGCTCGCCGCCGATCCAGCCGCGTGGTGGCAGTGGTGGAATGAGCGCAACGAAGTGTTCGTTTCCAGCGAGAAGAGCATCAACACGATCGAGCAAAAACAGACCGTGTCGGTAGTCGATCAGGTGCCGGCGATCTCGATGTCGTCGGGCGGAAGCCCACAGACGCTCGATTGCCTGGCGGCTGGATCGATCGTCTGGACCGCCGAAGGCCCGCGCGAGATCGAACTCGTCCGTGTCGGCGACATGGTCCTCTCGCAACATCCCGAAACGGGCGAACTCGCCTACAAGCCGGTGCTGAAGA
>JAEZAS010000533.1 GCA_023430365.1 Planctomycetota bacterium | reverse complement strand
ATCCAAGCGTTATTGAGGACGGTGGGCCTCGCTAGCGCTCGACCCACCCTACGGCGACGGACATTTTTTTCAGGGACCTTCATGTTCGACCTTCAGGCGGTTCAACAGGCGCTGCGTGACTTTCAGTTCGACGGCTGGCTGCTGTGCGACTTCCGCGGCAGCAATCTGCTCGCCCGCCGCGTCCTCGATATTCCCGACCAGCGCAAAACCACCCGTCGCTGGGCCTACTACATCCCCGCGGATGGCGACCCGCGGAAGCTGGAGCATCGCATCGAGCCGGGCGTTCTGGCCCACCTGCCCGGCCGCAGCGAGACCTACCTCCGCTGGCAGTCGTACGAAGAGGCGCTCGCCTCGTTCGTCGGCGGAGCGAAGCGAATTGCGCTGGAATACTCGCCGCGCAACGCCGTGCCGGTCGTGGCCCGCGTCGACGCCGGCACCGTCGAACTGGTGCAAAGCCTCGGTGTCGAAGTCGCCTCCTCCGGCGACCTGATTCAACTCTTCGAAGCGGTCTGGGACGACGAGCAATGGCAGCTCCACCTCGAAGCTGCTAAACACACCGACGCCGCCTTCGACAAAGTCTGGCGCCTGATTGCCGAGAGCATTCGCAAGGTCGGCAGCATCAGCGAAATGCAGGTCCAGCAGTTCATCATGGACCATTTTGCCGAGCATGGGCTGACGACCTACAGCCCGCCGATCGTCGGCGTGAACGCGCACAGCGGCGATCCCCACTTCGAGAACTCGACGGCCAACGACACGCCGATTCGCGAGGGAGATTTCCTGCTCGTCGATCTGTGGGCCAAGATGAACCAGCCGCGGGCCGTGTACAGCGACCTGACCCGCGTCGCGTTCATCGGTCAAAAGACGCCCGAGCACATCGAGAAGGTGTTCCAGATCGTCGCCGCAGCCCGCGACGCAGCCATCGAGCGCGTCCGCACCGCCTTCGCCCAGAACCAGCCGCTGCGCGGTTACGAGGTGGACGACGCCGCCCGCCAGGTGATCGAGCAGGCAGGCTACGGCGAGGCGTTCATTCATCGCACCGGCCACAGCATCGGCCAGGAAACGCACGGCAACGGGGCGAACATGGACAACCTCGAAACGCACGAGGAACGTCTCGTCCTGCCAAGAACGTGTTTTTCCATTGAGCCCGGCATCTATCTGCCCGAGTTTGGCATCCGTAGCGAGACCAACGTCTTCATCGCCGCCGACGGCGCCGTGCACGTGACCGGCGGCGAACTACAAACCCGCGTCCTACCGCTACTCGCCGAGTATTAAATCCAGCCCCGCCGCAGCGGTTTCCATCTACGTGGAAAGTAGCCGGAGGCAAACCTGCCTCCGGGTGGCCCCGCGAGTGCGCGCTCCGATGGCAAACTCCTCGCGCGGGACTCGCCCGGAGGCAAACTTGCCTCCGGCTGCTTTCTTTTCGCCCAGCAGCGCCGTTTTAAGGGGCATACAGGAAAACCGTTTGGCGGTGGGGGGCGTCTTACTACTACAATCGGCCCAGGCAGCACTGCGCTATCGCCGCGCAGCGTGACTTCCGCGAAGTCGACTGCCGAACTTATCTCCGCCGCAGACGAGGATCTTGGTTATGTTGCTCGTTCGCTCTCTTGCCGCCGCAACGCTCGCGGCCAGCCTGTTGCTCAGTGCCCAAACGTCCGCCCAGGACGAGGACGCCGCCAAGGTGCCGCTGAATCGCGTGGTCATGTTCAGCTCGGGCGTTTCGTTCTACGAACGCAATGGAGAGGTGGAAGGAGACGCCGCGGTCGATCTCCGCTTCAATACCGACGATATCAACGACCTGCTCAAGAGCATGGTGCTCCAGGACGAAGGGGGCGGCCGAATCTCGACCGTCTCATACGGCAGCAAGGACCCGATCACGCGCACGCTCGCCACGTTTTCGATCGACCTGACGAGCAACCCCACCTTGGCCGACCTGCTCGACCAGGTGCGGGGCGAAAAGGTCGAGATCGAGTCGACCGACTTCGTCAGGGGGACGATTCTCGGCGTCGAAAAACGCGAGAAGGAAGTCGGCGACGACAAAACGATCGAGGTTCGTTACCTGAACCTGCTCACCGACGAAGGGCTCCGTAGCGTGCCGCTCGACAGCGTTGGCCTCATCAAGCTGGCCAATCCCAAGCTCGACGCCGAATTGCGTCAAGCGCTCACCGTCCTGGCGCTGGGCAACAGCAAGGACAAGAAGAGCGTCGAGCTCAAGTTCACCGGCGAAGGCAAGCGCAAGGTGCGGGTCGGCTACATTCAGGAGTCGCCGATCTGGAAGACGAGCTATCGCCTGGTGATCAGTGACGAGAAGCCCCTGCTGCAAGGCTGGGCGATCGTCGAGAACACGACCGAAGAGGACTGGAACGACGTGACGCTGACGCTCATCAGCGGCCGGCCGATTTCGTTCACGATGGACCTCTATGAATCGCTCTACATCGCCCGGCCGGAGGTGAAACCGGAGCTGTTCGCTTCGCTGAAGCCGCGGACCTACGAACAGGATCTGGCCCGCGTCGAGCAGGAGTTTCGACAGGAAGCGGCTGACCGGGACGGCGCCGAGAAACAGGAAATGCGAGCATCAGGCCGGGCCCGCCGGGCTGTACCTCAATTCGGCGGAGTGCCAGCCGCTCCTCCTGCCCCGACCGTGGATCGTTCCCCGCTTGTTTTCGGAGACGCCAAGGCCTGGAACGCTGCCATCGAAGCCGGTAGGAGCGTGCAATCGGTGGCCCAGGCTGGCAACGTGGGCGAGCTGTTTCAGTATCGCATTGCGACTCCGGTCACGCTCGCCCGGCAAAAGAGCGCCATGCTGCCGATCGTGAACGACTCGGTCGAAGGGGAAAAACTCTCGATCTACAACGCCCAAGTGCACCCCAAGCATCCGCTCAACGGCCTGCGACTAAAGAACACGACCGATCTGCATCTGATGCAAGGGCCCATCACCGTCTATGACGACGGCGCTTATGCGGGTGACGCCCAGATCCAGGACCTGCCGCCGGGGAGCGAGCGGCTGGTCAGCTATGCGATGGACCTCGACACGGAAGTGGCGCCATCGCTCGAAGGGCAGCCCGAAACTCTCGTGAGCGTTCGCTTGTTCAAGGGCACGCTCGAAGCCAAACGCAAGCTGGCGCGGAAACAGAGCTACACGATCAAGAACTCGGGGAAGCAGGACAAGACGGTCCTGATCGAGTACCCGCTGGAGCAAGGCTGGTCGCTTGCCGAACCGAAGGAGGCCACGGAAAAGACGCGCGACATGTACCGCTTCGCGGTGAAGGCCGAACCGGGCAAGCCGGCGAGCTTGACGATTCGGGAGGAACAGACCGTCAGCCAGCAGTACGGCCTTTCGAACCTGGACCAGCGGACGGTCCTGCAGTTTTTGAACGCCAAAGTCGTCAGCGACAAGGTGAAAGAGGCCCTGCAGGAGATCATTAAGCGCAAGAACGAGCTCAATGCGCTCACGGCGAAGCGGGCCGAGTTGCAACGGCAGGTGCAGGTGATCTTCGAGGAGCAAAACCGCATCCGGCAGAACATGGAACAGCTCCCCAAGGACTCGGACCTGTTCCGCCGCTACGTCACCAAGTTCAACCAGCAGGAAGACAGCGTCGAAGGCCTGCGAAAGCAGATTGACACGGCGACGGCTGAGGAGCAAAAGGCCCGCGAGTCGCTGGATAAGTTCTTGGGCGACTTGGATGTGACGTAGGATCGTTTGAGCGTTGTCTCAGTGGGGAAGCATTGCTTGGGTTGCTGAATTCAGAGGCATTGTTTGAACCACGAAGACACTAAGGCACGAAGCCACGAAGGGGAGCAGCGTGAAATACCTCGTGTACGCACAGCAGGATGGTCCCATCAGCATCGATTACAGCAGACGCGATGAACCCGCTGGGATTATCGGCTCACTGAAAGAGAAGCCGCAGGCCATCGGCGAAGCGGCAAGTAAAGAGGATGCAATCGAAAAGGCCTACGCCCATCTTGGACGCGCCCCCTCGGATATGGCCTACGTCGCCGACTCAAATGACCTTTTGTACAAGATCCTGATCAATCGCCAGTATCAAGAAGAGAGCAATCGCAACGGCAAACGGCAGTGTATGGCGTGGTCGATTTTAGTTTTCTGCATAGTGAGCTTTCTCGCCACATTGTTCGCCGGATTAGGCTTCACAGGGTTCCTGATGTTTATTGGTGTCACCGCCGTTTACATAGTTTTCGTACTAGCACAATTTCAGAATGAGTTAGAATCCGCCGTTGTCTGCTTGATGGTGCTCCTATTGATTTGTTTCGGGATTCCGGCATTCCGCGCTGCGCGGCAGGCATATCACGAGCGCCACCTAGAGTCGATCAATACGATGCCAGGGCGATGAGTGGGCCTAATTCAAGGTGCAACCCGCCGTCGCTGCCGCGTGTTCGGCGACCACTTCCCTCGCTGCCCAATCAATCAACTTAAATTTGCCAAACCGGGTTCGATCCAGTTTAAATTCGACCGAGGAACTCATGTCCGTTGCTCACTTCTTGGACCATTTGCAGGAACCGGATGCGCGCTTCATGTGCCGCACCGTGGATTCGCGTAGCGGCGAGCAGCTTGAGGTGCCGACACGGCACTCGTTGGGCGCGCCGGCAGATCACGCTTCTTTGGCAAAGCTGCGTGACTTACTGGGCGCGCATTCTGCGCCGGTAGAGGAACTGTATTCGCAGCACGACGGCTGCGAGTTGTATGTCCAGTCGCCAGAGCACGTGGGTCTGGTTCTATTCCCAATTCGCGAGTGGGAGCCGGCCACGGAGCGTTTTCGGGCGGAACTTGAAGAGTGGGGACGCGACCCGGACGGTCTGTTCGATTTCGAACGGGATGGCCTGGTCTTTGGCGAACCGCCTGGCTCAGGCAATTACTTTCTCTTCTATGAGGGCGCGGTCTACTATTTTGATCACGATGGCGGTGATGACACGCCGCTGGCCGACTCGTTTCACGAGTTTCTCGACCGCATCGTCAGCGATCCTCCGCAGTTTCTCGAAGAGATTGGATGCTTCGCCCGGTATTCCGATGGCAAGACGAAGAAGCAGTGGATTCCAGAACGATACGTTTCGCGGGACAGGGCGGAATAAGATTCGGAACCTGAAGTTTGATCCCCGGGATGAGGTTTGTTACGCCGGCGTCGCACTATGCTCAATCGCCGGACACGATCAGCTTTAGTTGATTCTCTTTGGCGAAGTCGATCAGCGAAATCAAGTTGGCAATGACGCTCAGAAGTTCTGATTTTTGGACGGTTTCCCAGATCTCGTTTTCGCGAGACGGTGAGTTGGTCCAACCTGTCAGAACCTTCCATTCACCGGGTCTGTGATGAGTGTCGGCGCGGGCCACGAGGAGTTCTTCCTTCAGCCGGTCCAATTCGTATCCGTCGATCTCCGCACCGCCATACAAATCAACGAGTTCCTCCGTGCGCTGCACCTTTGCCGCTTCGAAGTAGCGATACAGGTGCCAATAGCAAGGCGTATCGTCGAGCCAAACCGTTTGTTCCGGCGGATTGACGGCGTTTGAGCGATGGCTCTCAGCGGCATAGATCGTGGCGGCCATCGATTCGCTCCGGCCGGCATAGGCTAGGCAGGCTGCTTCGTACTTCACGCCTCCCTCACCCTTTCCCTCTCCCGGAGGAGAGGGGACCGATGGGACGTCTTCCCGCGGTTCGCTTAGAATGTGCGTGCGGGCTTTCTACCATCCAGGGAAGCTCATGCTATTACTAAGCCTGAAGTCGCAAAGCCGCCATTGGCGGGGATGCAGATGAGCACTACTGAGGCCTCTCGTCCTTTGCGTCTTTGCGTCTTTGCGGCTTGGCGTCTTTGCGATGGAAGACAACCAAACTTCCCCAGTGAGAACGCTCGCGCCGAGCGGCAGAGATGCTTGTGGCGGACTGCTTGGTGCTTCGGGATGCTAACTGAACTGTGATGTTGACTCCCTTCCAACGCGCCGATGTCACTCCAATCCGCGACGCCTTGCTGCGCGACTGCGATCCGGCGGACATCGTTTCCGTGTACTTTCGCGCAGCGGTGCCGCCAGTACGTTCAATCGACTCGGCGGAGCAATGGCTTCGACTTCGCGGAATACTTGGGTGTCGCGAAGTGTACGAGGCGCTTGGCATCAAATCGCTTCCGATCGAGTCGCCGGCCACATTCAATTACGCGACATGCTTGGAAGTTATCGGAACCCTTGCAAATCTGCTGATGCGCGGTGGAGTCCACAATAAATTCGTCGACAACTGCGACGAGGCAATCACGCGTTCTCGAAGATTCCTCGACAGTGCTTTTGGTGGCCAATACGATTCGGTGGAGGCCTACTCATCGCGGGAACCGTGGTGCGAGTGGTTCGTTGGCGACCGAATACTCGACGAAACAGTGCTGATCGGCCGGTACGATGAGTGGTGGCTCCTGGCTGTCACCGGGACTGATTGATGCTGCGGCGGACACGTTGAGGCTGGCTGCTTCGTGCTTCACGCCTCCCTCACCCTTTCCCTCTCCCGGTGGGAGAGGGGACCGGTGGGGCGTCTTCTCTTGGTTTACGCGGTTCGCGAAGCGCCCTTCGATTGCGGCGGTCGTTTACTGCTTTGGTTCCGCGAAGACGTGCTGTAGGAAGTAGTAGAGGTTGTTGCGCCAGTGCGTGCCGTCGTGGCCGTGGGAGTCGACGTTCCAGATGTGGGGGATGTCGTTTTGCTTCAGGTAGGCGTGCATTCGCTGGCTGATGTCGATCAGGTTGTCACGGTTGCCGCACGAGAGCCAGACTAGTTTCAGTTTGTCCTTGGCGGCCGCTGGGTCGGGGATGAGTTCGGCTGCGGGGCGGGTATTCGGGGCCGAGGACATGCCGCCGATCCAAGCGAACGTGTCCAGGTTTTTAAAGCCGAAGTTCAGCGATTGGCCGCCGCCCATCGAGAGCCCGGCGATGGCCCGGTGCTCGCGGTCGGCGGCGACCGAGTACTTCGCTTCGATGAAAGGAATCACGTCGTCGAGCAGGTCCCGCTCGAAGGTTTCGAACGCCTTGGCGTGGGCGAAGACGTTCCCTTCGGGCCGATCGTTCTTTTGCGCTCGGCCGTTGGGCATGACGACGATCATCGGCACGGCTTTGCCATCGGCGATGAGGTTGTCCAGCATCACGCCGGGCTTGGCGAACCGCTGCCATTCGTTTTCGTCGCCGCCGATGCCGTGCAGCAGGTAGAGCACTGGATACTTGCGATCGCTGGAATAACCGGGCGGCGTGTAGACCTGCATCTTGCGCCGCGTGCCGACCGTTTTCGAATCGTATTCAACCAGCTCCAGCTTGCCGCGCTCGATGCCCTCGCGCACCTGGTTGATTGTGCGCTCGGGATCGGGGAACACCTGCTTGTCGTCTGGGCCGAGTTCGATCTTTCGCGGTGCGCGGCCGCGAGGTCGTTCGGGGCGCGGCGAATCAGGCTCCTGGGCCCAGGCCGCGGCAGGGAGGCACATCAACAGAAGGGCGGCGATGATCGTGCGTGGCATGAGAGCTTCACCCGGATAGCGAGACTGGAGTCCGCAAACCTATTGCG
>JAEZAS010000532.1 GCA_023430365.1 Planctomycetota bacterium | reverse complement strand
GCACCTGGGTAAGGCAATGCCGGCGTCTTACGATTTGGCAAGCTTACGCTGGGCGATGATCGTCGCATAGATCGGCCGGAGCGATGTCGCCATCGCATGCGTGTGCAGCAGCGCACCGATCAGCCCGCCCAGCGAGGCTCCCAGGAACGCATAGGAGTCGGTGGCGGATCCCCCCATGCCGAGCAAACGATCCATGCTGGTCGCGCCGACGAATACGAAGAGCATGATGATCAGAAACGACCGCAGCCACAAAGCGGGTTGTTCACTGCGCAACTGCCGCCAGGCGGTTGCATGTACCGAATCCCGCGTTTCCTTGCTGGAAAGGGATTTCAGTTCCGGCGTCTGGGCATAGTAGAGGTAGAAGGGCATCGACGTTCACCTCGGCTTTGATGCAGGACGGGCGTTGCAGGACGCGCGAGTGGTACATCCTATTTCGGGTGTCCACCTGCTTCAATTCGACCTGTCGTGAGGAATATTGTCCTTACTGCCGCCAGCGGCGATCGGTTGTCGGCTGGCTGAGCAGCGGTATCTCTTCTTCGCTTGCGAGGACCCCGGGCGTCCCCAGACCGACAACCAGGCCACGCAGATCGAGTTTCGACTTGCGCTTGCCGAGCACGAAGCTGGCTACATAACCCAACAAGAGGGTCGCCAGCGTACCGAACGTCACCGTCCAGACGCCGGCCAAGCGTTCTTCCAGGGGCCAAAGCAGCGCCGCGAGCCCGTCGAAGCGGCTCGTGAGCATCAGATACACGGTAAAGAGCGTTCCTCCGACGAGGGCGACGTTCGCGGCGGCCGCCGTCATGCGGCGCGTGAACATGCCGAGCAGGAACACGGCCAGCAGCGGCGCGCCGAACGTGTTCACCAGCTCGATCATGATCGCAAAGATCTCGCCGACCTGGGCCACCGCCAGCGAGAAGAGCGTTGCCGCGATGCCGACGGCCAGCGTCAGCGGACGGGCCAGGCGCAACTCGTCCGTTTCGTCCAGCTCATCGGCCTGTTTGCCGATCCGCCGCGCGAGCCACGCCCGTCCGACGCCGTAGCGCCGGTGAACGTCCATCACGAGCAGCGTACAGATCGAATTGAGCCCCGAATCGATCGACGACATCGAGGCGGCGAGCAGCGCTGCAAAGATCACCCCCGCCGCTCCCCACGCAAGGTTGTCGGCGATGAACCGCGGCAGCAATTCTTCCGCCGCCCGGCGATGCAGGACGATCTCGCCTCGCAGCTTTCCGCCGCTCGGCTGGCGCATGGCGAGCTTTTCGATGAGCACCTGGTTGGTGTCGGGATCGAGGAGCGCATCGGCGTCGGTCAGTGGCTCCTTCGTATTGGGATCGAGCAGCCGGCTCTGCTGGACGAGCGAATGGATGGTGACGGGAGTGATTTCGTCTTCGGGCCGAGTCGGATCGAGCAGCGGCTGGCCGTCGGTCGGGTCGGGAACCAACTCTCCTGTAATTCGATGGAGTCGCTCCTTGTGTCGGGTCGCCGGATCGGTGATCGAGAGCCTCGTCTGGGCATCGACATTGGCTACCCACTCGGGCCGCATTTGCTGCGGGTGATCGTAGTAGTACGTCAGCAGGCAGAGGCCGATGTACATCAGCCCCGGCATCAGCAGCGACAGGGCGATGGCGTTCGCCAGGTACGAGTTGCGAGCCGCGGTGATCGATTTGGCGGTGAGAAACCGCTGGGCGGTGATCTGATCGGCGATATAGAAACTGAGCATCGCGAGCACCCAGTGAGGAAGCGCGCCCCACAGCGACCAGGTATCGCCCCACGAAAACGTCAGCTCCGCGGCCTGTAGTCGTCCGAGGCCTCCCGCCACTTCGGCCACGCGCGCCGGCCCGCCGTCGAGTTGCCACCAGACGCCGGCAATCACCACCCCGACGCCCAGCAGCATCACGAGCCCCTGGATCATGTCGGTCCACACGACCGCCTTCATGCCGCCGAGAAACGTGTAGAAAGTCGTGATCAGCCCCAGCGCGAGAATGAGCGGCCACGTCGGCAGGTCCCAGCCGCTGGCGATCAGCAGCGCCTTGCACGGCGCATAGATCACGCCCCCCAACCACAGCAAGCGCCATACGACGAAGAGCAGGCTCGCGAGCAAGCGAGTCGAGGCGTCGAAGCGCAGCTCCAGATACTCGTAGATCGAGTACAGCCCAAGGCCGCGATAGATCGGCACCACCCAGCCGACGATCAGCGGCAGCGCGGTCCACACGGCCAGCGGCATCACCAGCACCTTCAGCCCCACGTAGTAGGCCTGCCCCGGCAAGCCGGTGTAGGTGAGAGCCGAAATGAGCGTCGCCATCAACGACAAACCGAGCGGAAACCAGCCCATCGCCCGGCCGGCGAGAAAAAAGTCCTTCGTCGAATGTTGCCGACCGCTGAAATAGACCCCAATCGCCACCATTCCCGCCAGGTAGAACACCAGCAAGCCGTAGTCGACAGTGGTAAGGGCGGCGAACATGGCGGATTTCAGAGGCCAGGGGTCAGGGGTCAGAGGTCAGAAGGCAGAAGGCAGAAGGCAGAAGGCAGAAGGAGCACACAGTGAGAGCAACTGTCTACTGTTTACTGTGAACTGTCTACTCTTTCCTCCGATTTTTCCGGTTCTGCAGGCCGCAGCCGCCTCGAGGCAACTCGTTCTTCTGACCTACACTTTTTTGGTGTCGATCGAAACCCTTCGTTGCCTTTTGGCCTCGTTTTGAATCCGTTATGTACCGTCGCCCCTCCCGTAGCCGCGGCTTCAGCCTCATTGAGGTGCTGATGGTGGTTGCCACCCTGGCAATCATCGCGGGAGTGGTGCTGCCGCAGGTCGGATCGGCGCTCGACGATGCGAAGCACAGTTCGATGCTCAACCACTTGCACGAACTGACCAACGCGATTCAACGATATCGCATCGACCACGACGGCCTGCCTCCCGATCTGCTCAGCGAGCGCGGCCTGCCGCAGCTCACCAGCAAGACCAACCGCGACGGCGACACAGGCGCGGGTCCTGAGTATGCCTACGGGCCGTACATGCTGGATGGAATTCCCGAGAACCCGCTCAACAAATCACGCTCGATCTTCCGCGTGAACACCGCTCCGCCAGCCAACCTGCAAAGCCGCGTCGGCTGGGCCTATCATCCTGACACAGGACAAATCTGGGCCGGTCTCCATCGCGGCACGGTCGACGAGTCGCAAGCTGCGACGACGCCGTAAGCCCGTGAATGTTCGCCGGCGCTTGGCCGCATCCTAGGTGGCGACCGGCACATCGATTGCGTCCTCGTCTCATCGGCATGGCACTTGCGAAAGCACCCGACATTCAACCTCGGGAACAGGCAAGTGGGACGTCGCGATGGCAGAAGCGAATCAGGCAGCAGTGCCCGAACTTCTGGGGCTGTTGCTCGGACAGACCAACGAGCACGCGCTCATTCTCCTCGACGCCGATGCCGCGATCATCGGGTGGTTCGCCGGCAGTGAGCGCATCTTCGGCTACCACGCTGACGAGGTCCTCGGACACAAGCCCGACTTTCTCTTCACCCCCGAAGATCGCGAGCGAGGCATTCCCCAACTCGAGGTTGAAATCGCAAGCAAAAATGGCCAGGCGGAAGATGATCGCTGGCAGCTACGCAAAGATGGCGGCCGATTCTGGGCCTCCGGAACCATGGCGCCGCTGCGCGCTCCCGATGGCCGCATCCTTGGCTTTGGAAAAATCCTGCGCAATCGCACCGATCAGCGCGCGCAGGTGGAATCGCTGGAAAAACGGGTCGAAGCGCTCACCAGGCAGAGCGCCCAGCATCGCAACTTCATTGGCATGCTCGCTCACGAACTGCGCAATCCACTCTCGTCCCTCATCGGCAGCACCGAACTGTTGCAAATGCAAACCACGGACAACCCGGAACTCGGTTTTGCCGTGAAGCTCA
The DNA here is from genome assembly GCA_023430365.1 of Planctomycetota bacterium. Lineage (GTDB taxonomy): Bacteria > Planctomycetota > Planctomycetia > Pirellulales > Pirellulaceae > JAEZAS01. The sequence goes on along the minus strand of JAEZAS010000532.1, from coordinate 6,522 downwards.
TCCGCCGCCAGGCCGAGTTCATCCAGCGATTGGTGGAAGATTTGCTCGATGTCACACGCTTGAGCATCGGCAAGGTCGAACTGCACAAGTCGCTGATCGATTTGAACCAGTTCCTTGAGAACGTTGCCGAATCGTTCGCGGCGCCCATGAAGGAGCGGCAACTCGATTTCCATCTGCTACTGCCTGCCGCGACAATTCGGCTGCAGGGCGACAACTCGCGCCTGCGCCAGGTGCTCTCCAACTTGCTCGACAATGCCATGAAATACACCGAGCCCGGCGGCAACGTCTGGCTCAAAGCGACGGCCGAAGGAAATGAAGCGGCGATTCGTGTGGAGGACACCGGTATCGGAATCGCAGCCGATGTACTGCCGCAGATCTTCGAGCTGTTCACCCAGGAGGAATCGGCCCGCTCGCGATCGGCGGGAGGGCTCGGCATTGGATTGGCGCTCGTCAAGGACTTCGTGGCGCTGCACGGAGGAACGGTGACGGTGCGCAGCGACGGCAAGAACCGCGGCAGCGAGTTTACCGTTCGCTTGCCGCTGCCCCCCGAGGAGCAATCGACGATTACCGGCGAACCGGTCAGCCCGACTTGAGCGCTTTGACGATATCGAGCACCGCATCCTTGCCGTCGGCAAACAGCATCAGGGTGTTGTCCGCGGCGAACAGCGGATTGGGGATTCCGGCGAACCCTGGGCTGAGGCTTCGCTTGACGACCACGACCGTGCGGCAACGATCGACTTCGATGATCGGCATGCCGGCGATCGGGCTCTTGGGATCGGTCTTGGCGACGGGGTTCACCACGTCGTTCGCGCCGATGACGATCGCCATATCCACGGTGTCGAGCGTCGGGTTGATGGCGTCCATCTCTTTCAGCTTCTCATAGCCGATGTCCGCTTCGGCGAGCAGCACGTTCATGTGCCCCGGCATACGTCCGGCCACCGGATGGATGGCGAATTCGACGGTGGTTCCCCGTTCTTCCAGTGTCTTGGAAAGTTCACGAACGGCGTGCTGCGCCTGAGCGACCGCCAGACCATAACCGGGCACGACCACCACGCGCTGGGCGCCGTCGAGCAACATTGCCACATCGTCCGGCGAAGTGCTCCGTACCCGGGCGTAGACCGAATCGGCGCTAGCGCCCGGTCCCGCGGGCCCCGAAAGGCCAAAAAGCACGTTCGTCAGCGAGCGGTTCATCGCCTGGCACATGATCCGCGTCAGGATGATGCCCGATGCGCCGACGAGCGAACCGCCGATGATCAGGACGTTGTTGCCAATCACAAAGCCCGTCGCCGCCGCCGCAATGCCCGAGTACGAATTGAGCAGCGAGATCACGACCGGCATATCCGCTCCACCAATCGGGTTCACTAGCAGCACACCAAGCGCCAGCGAAACCACCACCAGCAGCGTGTAAAGCGCGAGCGCCGTGGCGGGACTGCGCTGCAACTCGGGGTCGGCCAAACTCCCTTCGGCAGGCGAGGCGGCGATGCACATCCAGATTGCGATGCCGGCCACGAGCAGCGCCAGCACGAGGTTAATTCCCTGCTGGCCCGGGTAACGGTACGGCTGTTTGAGGAAGCCAAACTCCTCGAGCTTGCCGAAAGCGAGCAGGCTTCCCGAGAAAGTGACGGCGCCGATGATGGCGGAAAGAGCGGTCGCAATCAGGACATCCATTTCGGTCGGCCGATTGTGAATCAATTCCGCCCAGGCCACGAACACGCTCGCCGCCCCGCCGAAGCCATTCAGCAAGGCCACCATCTGCGGCATCCCGGTCATCTGCACGCGAGTTGCCAAAACAACGCCGATCAAAGCGCCTAGCGCCAGGCCCGCCGCGATGTAGACATAGGAGCGGATGCTTGGATCGAGCAGCGCGGTGCCGATGGCCAATGCCATGCCGAGCGCACCGAGCAGGTTGCCGCGCACCGCAGTCCGCGGATGGGACATTCCCTTCAGCCCCAGCACAAACAACACTGCCGCCGCCAGGTAGAGCAGATCGATTCCGGCGCTAAGCGGCGAGTAGAAAGCGTGCATGGCGTAGAGAAATCTCAGCGGTTGAAAAGCAAAGACCCAGACAAATACAGAGCCCAAAAATCAAAGTCGTGGAAAACAATTCCCTACGGTCTCTTTGGCGCGGCATTCCTTCGTGCTTTGTCTTTCGTCATTCCCTCGACATTTGAATTTCGACATTCAACTTTCCAGTTCCGCTATCGCCGCTTGAACATCATCAGCATCCGATGCGTCACCAGAAAACCACCAGCCACGTTGATCATCGCCAGCACCACGGCCACAAAACCCAGGAACGGCGCAACGCGTCCTCCCACCCCGGCTGCGATGATCGCGCCCGCTACGGTGATGCCGCTGATCGCATTGCTCCCCGACATCAACGGAGTGTGCAAAGTCGCCGGCACCCGGCCGATCAACTCAACGCCGAGAAAAATTGCGATCACGAAGATCGTGACACCACTGACCAACCCTCGCAGCCGACGTTCGCGGCGCAGCTGGACCAGCGAAGCACTTTCATTTTGAATAGCGCTCGAACGAACCGTCACCGGCGCCTCCGCGGCCGGTCGCGCATTGCGTCGAGCCCCTGGCGTCGATCTCTCCTCCTGCCCGTCCGCGGCAGGTTGGAGCACCACCGTCCACAAGACGACCAGCGCCGCAGCCACCGCTATCCAGCCCCACCAACGTGTCATGCAACATCTCCCTCCACTTTCCGCATTCCGCCTTCCGCTCTCCGCCCTCTCAATGCCTTCCCAGCAACTCGCGCAACCGCCGCGACGCGATCTCGCCGTCGCGCGTGGCGAGCGTGTCGAGGATGATCGGGTCCTCGAGATTGATCTGCAGTTCCCCCTTCTTCACCAGGTTGGTGAGAAAGGCGGTGACATTCCCGGAAAACAGCTGGCTGGCATGCTGGGGAACGTCGGACGGCAAATTCGTCGGGCCGAGGATGGTGACCCCGTGGACGTGCACGCGCTCGTCAGCCTTGGTCAATTCGCAGTTCCCCCCGCGCTCAGCCGCCAGATCGACGATGACCGACCCCGGCTGCATCCCGCGCACGGCCGCCTCGGTGACCAGCAGCGGCGAAGTCTTGCCGGGAATCGCGGCGGTGGTGATCACCACATCGCTTTCCGCCACGACGCTCGCCATCAGCTCTCGCTGACGGCGATAAAAATCCTCGTCCATCTCGCGGGCGTACCCTCCCTGCCCTTCGGCGGCTTCGCCGGGCGCGAGCGGCAGTTCGACAAACTTCCCGCCGAGGCTTTCCACCTGTTCCTTCACGGCGGGTCGAACGTCGTAGGCCCGCACCACCGCTCCCAGCCGGCGGCAGGTGGCGATTGCTTGCAAACCCGCGACGCCGCCCCCCACCACGAACGCCCGAGCGGCCGTCAGCGTGCCAGCGGCCGTCATGAAGAGCGGAAAGATCTTCGGCAACTCGACCGCGGCCAGCAGCACCGCGCGATAGCCGGCAATCGTGGCCATTGACGACAGCACATCCATGCTCTGGGCCCGCGTCGTGCGCGGAATCAACTCGAGGGCGAACTGCGTGGCGCCCGTTGCGGCAACTTCCTCCATCGCCCGCGGTTCGCCGAGCGGATCGCACATCCCGACGACCACCTGGTCGGAGCGAAGGAGCGACAAATCGCTGCGACCCGCCGATTGATTGGCGCCGAACGAGCGAACCTGCACGAGGATGTCGGCGGCGAATGCCTCCTCGCGCGTGGCGACAATCTGCGCCCCCTTATCGCGATAGGCCTCATCGGAGAAGCCGGCCTGAAGCCCCGCGTCCGATTCGACGACGACCTGCAAGCCCGCCTTCATCAAGGCTGGGACTTGGGCCGGGGCCAACGCCACTCGACGTTCGCCGGGATATGTTTCGCGCGCGACCGCAACTTTCATGGCTGATCCAAAGGTGCAAGGCAGCGAAGATGCGATCTATTGGCGGGCAGAGCCGCGGGCGTGTCAACTAGTACGAGTTTTCAGTGGTCAGTTTTCAGTTCTCGGTAGGAAGAATTGGTATGCGGTGCGCAGGTGTCTGGGACAGCGCTGGTGCGGAAGCGAGTTTTCGCTCGGCCGCGCCTGGCACGACGGGCTGACTTCCTCCTCTGATTCGAGAGCCGTACTATCTATGCACGCTTCATGGCTACCTTGCGGCATTGCGATTTTGGTCGTGGCAATGGGCGGAGTTGCTGGGGCCGAAGATCCGCCGGCGCACGACGAAACCCAGATCGTTCCCGAATCGGCGAAGAACAGTCCTCCGACTGAAGCGCGTAACCAACCGGAGATCGCCCGGCGGATCGTCCAGCAGGCCAATGCGTTTCGCGAGAAGCAAAAGCGCAGTCCGCTCACCGTCCGCAAGGAGCTGACGGCAACGGCCGAATCGTTTGCTCGCTACATGGCCAAGAATCACCGGTACGGCCACGCCGCCGACGATCGCACCCCAGCCGAGCGCGCCGAGGCCCAAGGCTACGACTACTGCATCGTGCGCGAGAACATCGGGTATCAGTTCAGCACCCGGGAGCTGACCGTCGAGCAGGTGGCGACTCGCAACAGCGAAGGCTGGGAGGAATCGCCCGAGCACCGCGAGAACCTGCTCGATCCGGACGTGACCGAGATCGGAGCGGGCGTCGCCCAGAGCGCCGACACCGGCTACTACTTCGCCGTGCAGCTTCTCGGCCGGCCGAAATCGGCAGCCATCGAGTTTGAGCTCACCAACCTTTCCGGCAGGGCGTTCCGCTATGAAGTCGATGGGACGAGTTACGACCTCCAACCCCGCCAGATCCGCACTCACTCGCGCTGCAGACCCCCAAAGGTGGCAGTAAAGACCACGGATTCGCCGGACGAGGAGCCACAAATCTTGCGTCCCGAGCCGGGCGATCGGTACGTCGTCGAGGGGGCCAAGGAAGCCAGGCTTCGCATCAGCCGGAAGCCTGCCGGCGACACCAAATAGCCACAAACACCTGCTCCAATACCACTTACGACATCACACTGCCGTTCCAGGTTCGCGGCCGCAGTTGAACTTCTAGCCGCGCCATGTGGGAAGACAGCCCGGGATTTTGTAGCGAGTAATGCCGATAACTAACCCTTGTCGATTTGGCGGGGCACTGGTAAATTACGCGTTTCCCCGGAGCTGATCCGGCTGGAGTTATTCGCGGCTAGGACCCTTTCGATTGTCTCGGGTCCAGCGGTGGGAGATACGCAAGTGGCTGGTACGAAAACGTTTTTGCCGAAGGTCGGCGAGCTGAAAGAACACTGGTACCTGGTCGATGGCACCGATAAGGTGGTCGGTCGGCTGGCCAGCGATATTGCCATGATCCTGATGGGCAAGCATCGCCCCACCTACACGCCGCACATGCTGACCGGCGACTCGGTCATCGTGATCCATGCCGAGAAGGTCAAGTTCAGCGGCAAGAAGTGGCAGCAGAAAGAATACGACTGGTTCACCGGCTACACCGGCCGCAAGACCGTCACCGCCGAAGAGCGCTTGGCCAAGCAGCCCGACCGCATCATTCGCGAAGCGGTGCGTCGCATGCTCCCCAAGAACAAGCTGGCCACCAAGATGCTCGCCCGCCTGAAGGTTTACAGCGGCGCCGAGCACCCGCACCAGGCTCAGCAGCCCGAAGCGAAGGAACTGGGCGTCTAAATCAATGCCGCCTGCGGACGAGTACCGCAGCGAACGAGGCCGCTGGATTCAGTTCGGCCCGAAGAAATCACCCACACGCATCTCAGCAGATAAACGATCATGGTCGCGACGAAGAAAGACATCCGCACTGGTGACTCGCTCGGCACCGGACGACGCAAGACGGCAGTGGCCCGCGTTCGCATCCGCGAAGGCAGCGGCAACATCACGATCAACGGCCGCCCTCTGAACGAGTACTTCACGGTCGAAACCGATCGTCAGGCCGTGCTCGACGCCCTCGACGCCAGCGGCAAGCGGGAGTCGGTCGACGTGGTGATTCGCGTCGTCGGCGGCGGTCCGACCGGCCAGTCGGGCGCCTGCAAGATGGGCATCGCCCGCGCCCTGGTGGGCCTCGACGGCGAGACCTTCCCGGCAATGCGCGACGGTGGGTTCCTCACCCGCGATTCCCGCATGAAGGAACGCAAGCACTACGGTCTGCGTGGCGCCCGCCGTGGCACCCAGTTCTCGAAGCGTTAATCACGCATCGAGCCTCCCAAATACAGGTTCTCGAACCTACGAAAACCCACGCTTTTGCGTGGGTTTTTTGTTGTGCCTTGGTGGCGACAATTCCCACCCAATCGTTGCGTATTCCGCGCTTCGCAACTACACTTTTCTCCGGATCGCATCCAAGGCGGGACTGCCAATCCCTCCTTTCGCTTGGGGGCGGATGACGGTCGCAATTCCGCTGCTGGATTAACTTCCAGACCGCGATGAGCGGTGGTCGGCAAGGAGTGCCGAATGCATTCCCTGCTCTTTGCGCAACGTGTTCGACCACTGGTAGAAGGACTGCCATGACCCGCAGCCGCCCCGCCCGCCGTCCCGCCTCCGCCTCCTCACGCGCCAAGCAACAC
>JAEZAS010000518.1 GCA_023430365.1 Planctomycetota bacterium | reverse complement strand
CCGGAACAGGCGGATGCGCTGCTGGGTGGCGCGGGTTACCGTGACGCTGACGCGTCACGCTCGCCGGGGACCCGTTCGCCGGAGATCGGGCATGTCTACCAGCGCGATAGCCAGCCGAACGCCGACTTGCTCGCCGCCAAGTGCCGGGCGCTGCACGGGGCGGAGCGGGGCGTCGTCACATCGTCGGGCACGTCGGCGCTGTCGGTGGCGCTGCTCGCGCTGATGAAGCAGGGGGACGAAGCGGTAGTCGGCAGCCGCGTGTATGGCAAGACGCTCACACTGTTCGGCAGCGAGGCGGCTCGGCTGGGCATTCAGGCGAAGGTCGTCGATACGCTCGACCTGCAAGCGGTCGAAGGGGCGCTGACCGAGCCCACGCGGCTGCTAGTCGTCGAGACAATCGCCAATCCGCTGTTGCAAGTGGCCGATTTGCGGGCGCTGGCCGATCTGGCCCATCGCCGCGGGGCGCTGCTGCTCGTCGACAACACGTTTGCCTCGCCCATCGTCTGTCGGCCGCTGGAACTTGGGGCCGATCTGGTGATGGAAAGCCTGACGAAGATGATGAACGGCCATAGCGACGTGATCCTCGGCTTCCTGGGGGGCAAGGCGGAGCATTGGGGACGCGTGCCGGGGGTAATCTCGACCTGGGGCTTCAATCCGCCGCCGTTTGAGTGCTGGCTGGCGCTGCGCGGGCTGGCGACGGCCCATTTGCGGATTGAGCGGGCGTGCGAGAACGCTCTGGTGATCGCCGAGGCGCTGGCAAAGCGGCCGGAGATCGCGCGCGTCGACTATCCGGGGCTTGCGACGAACAAAGATCGGTCGCTCGCGGAGCGGCAGTTTGCCCGCGGGCGTTTTGGCACGATGGTGACGTTCCACCTTCGGGGCGGCCGAAGCGGCGCCGATGCTTTCATCGCCGCGGCGAAGGAGATTCCATTCTGCCCGTCGCTTGGCGAACTCTCGACGACGCTCAGCCATCCCGAGACGACCAGCCATCGAGGACTGACGGCCGAGCAGCGGGCGTCACTCGACATCACGGGCGGAACGATTCGGCTCTCCGTCGGAACCGAATCGCAGGAGCATCTGCTCGCGGCCCTCGAAGAAGCCCTGAAGGCCGTCCGATAGACCAGCTCTGTGGGAAATAGCCGGAGGCAAACCTGCCTCCGGGAAACTTGGCGAATAGACGCACCACTCGCGGGGCGGCCCGGAGGCGGTTCGCCTCCGGCTGCTTTCCGTTTGGATGGAGGCCGCAGGAACCGGACATTTACAGTGCTAGTGCGCTGGGTGTGCCAGCGACTGAGACCAGATTGAGGCTTTCCATGACAGCAGATGTTTTTGAAGCGGTTCGCCGGGGAGTTTTCGGAACCGCCCAGCCGCTACCCAGCCACATTGATCTGCGGCAAACCAATGAGTCGGGCCAAACGCTGCTGCACGTTGCCATCGCGAGTAAGCAAATCGACGTCGCGCAGCAATTGGTGGCACGCGGAATCGAGATTAATGCCATCGATGATCAAGGTCAGACGGCATTGCATTACTGTGCTGCGTATCATCTGCCCACGATAGCCCAGTGTATCCTGCAACAGGGCGGCCAGCTGTCAATTGCCGATCGGCACGGCAACACACCTCTCTGGGCCGCCGTCTTTAACGCCCGCGGCGACTATCGATTAGTTCAGGTCCTTCTCGAATATGGGGGCGGCAAGTTTGCCGAAGTAAAGAACCGCCACGGGCGGTCGCCTCTCGACTTCGCAAGGCAGATTGGCGACACAGCGCTCGCCGAGTTGCTGGTGAATCATGCTTGAGCGGAGCAATTGGGCGCTGGCTGTAGTCGGCGGGGCGAAGACTTGCGTGGACGCACCACTCGCGGGGCGGGCCCGGAGGCGGTTCGCCTCCGGCTGCTTACTGTGGTGATCGCTGCGTCTTGCCGCGGGGCTAGTTGCTTGCTGGTTCGAGGGTCGACGGAGCGGCGGGCAGGGGGAGGGATGGTTTGCCAGGAGCGACAACGGGGACGAGCGCCGTGGGCGTTCGCTGTTCCAGCTCGCTCCGGCGTTCCGCTTCGGCGGTGCTCAGTTGGTCGAACAGGTCGGCGAGTTGCTGATGAACCCGGGGCGTTTGCCAGACGACGAGATTGCCTCCTGCATAGGCAAAGCGGCCTGGTCCGCCGCTCGGTTCCCAGCTTTGGGGCTCGATGGTGGAGAGCAACTCACGAAAGCGGTCGGTCCGTGCGGCGTCGGCGTGCTCGATCGAGGCCACGGGCATTCCGGCCGTTACCGACGGCAGCTTGGAGGCGCGATAAACGCGGGCTTCCTGGATCTTGTCGAGTCGCTCGCGCGTGGCGATCAGGACAAAGCCGTCGCGGATGGCGTACGACAGTTCCTCGTCGTTCTGGTTGAGCAATTGCGTGAGCACGGCTTTGGCTGGCGCACGATCGAGGACGAGGTTGATGGCGATGTTGTGGTGCTTCGGTTCCAGGCGGTCGAGGACGATGTCGAGCCTGGTCTGCTTGGCGAATTGCACGAGCGCAACGTGAAACGGGACGCCGTCGTAGCGGGCGGTCATCGTGCGGGCGAGTTTGACGCGGATTTGGTCGTAATCGTCGCCGCGAGATTCGTTCAGGTCGGTTGTCCGGCAGGATTCGTCTTCGCATTTCGCCGTGGCGGGCTCGGCGGCTGGGAGGGGGCAGGCTAGAACGCTGATCGCGAATGCCGCCAACAGAGGCGTGGCCACGGCTAAAGAAGAAGCACGCATGAAGAATCCTTTCTTCGGTGGGCGGGCGGGCGTTTTTTGGCGAAGATTGCGAGGTCGAAGTCTGCTCGCGGGGCGGGCCCGGAGGCGGTTCGCCTCCGGCTGCTTTCCAATCCGGTGGACAAGCGAATTGCGGGGCTGCGGTTAGTGGTGGGGGGTGGGGGCGGGCGGGGAGGCGTCGCCGCGGAGGCGCTTAGGCAAGCGGCGCTCGAGCCACAGCGGGCCATAGCCGAGCACCGTGGCCACGACGAAGCCGATCGCCAGGTTACCCAGCACGACGAAGGCGATTAGCAGCAGGCCCGCGATCATTGTTGATTCCCAAACCGAACGTCGGCAGATTGCCGGCGGCGCCCAGCCGGTTGCGCAGGATCTGCACCCCGACCATTTTGTTCGCCACAAGCGTACGCCACGGTTTCTGACTCTTCGAGCGAGCGGGGCTGGCCATAGTTGCAGTCGCCTTTCGGAGGTTGAGTTTGCGTGCCAGTCGTATCGAATCTGCCGGACGTAACATGCGATCCTCCATCCTTGGAAAGACCGGGTCTTTGGTCCGAAACGGTTGCGAGATCAAGTTGCGGCGAACGAATCTGGTCGTGGT
>JAEZAS010000477.1 GCA_023430365.1 Planctomycetota bacterium | reverse complement strand
TCGGGGGCGTTCGTGGCTCGCAGGTTTTCCGCGTCCCACTCGAGCTTCTTGCCCAGGCGATAGGCCACGTTGCCGAGGTGGTTCGCCTCGGTCAGCCAGCCGGAGTATTCGAAGTCGGCCGAGGCTTGCTTGCCGGTCTTGCAGGCTTCGATCCACTCCGCGTGATGGCCGGGCGAGCGGGGAATGAACGGCTCGGGCGTCTCCACGTGGGCAAAGTCCGCCTCAGGAAGCAGCACGTGCTTGCCGTAGTTCGAAAGCAGCATCCCCTTGTCGCCGATGAACAGGCAGCCGTCTCCCCACTGCGGAATCTTCTTCGCGGTCCAAATCTCGGGCTTCATCTGTCCCTGGTACCAGGTGAGCTTCACGCCCGGCATGTCGCCGCGAGGGCCGTACTCGTAGGTGGCGCTCATCGTGGCGGGGGCGAGTTCCGGATGGGGCGGCGGACCGCTGGCCTCGATCGTGAGCGGAGCTTGCAGCTTGAGAGCCCAGAATGGAAGGTCGTTCCAGTGGCTGCCGAGGTCGCTCATCGTGCCGCTGCCAAAATCCCACCAGCGGTACCATTTTGGCCCCGGGAAGTAGACGTTGTTGAACGGCCGCTCCGGCGCCGGGCCCAGCCACAGGTCCCAATCGAGCCCCCGCGGCACGGGATGTGTCTCCTGCGGCCGGTCGGTGACCGAGACAATGTCGCCAAACTTCTTGGCGTCTTCCGGGCTCTGCAGCCCCCAGGTTCGCGAGACCCACACGTGCACCTCGCGCACCGGGCCGATCACGCCCGACTGGATCAACTCGACTACGCGGCGATAGTTTTCGGTCGCATGGATTTGAATGCCCATCTGAGTAGCCACCTTCGCCTTGGCCGCCGCCAGGCGGACCTGCCGCGCTTCCCAGATGTTGTGCGTCAGAGGTTTTTCGCAATAGACATGCTTGCCGTGCTGCAAGGCGAGCATCGTGGGAAAGGCGTGCGTGTGCTCGCAGGTGCTCACGACGACCGCGTCGAACTCGTTCACATGGTCGAACACCTTGCGGAAGTCGGTGAACTTGCGCGCCTGCGGAAAGCGCGAGGCAGCCGACTCTACGGCGTTGGCGTTCACGTCGCAGAGGGCGACGATGTTTTCCGAGGCCACGCCGCTCAGATTCGCCCCGCCCCGCCCGCCGGTTGCAATCACAGCAATGTTCAGCTTCTCGTTCAAATTCCGACCGCGGAGGATCGCTGGCGCCGAGACGCACGTGGCGGCGAGAGCGGCAGTCGACAGATTGAATTGCCGGCGGGTGATCTTCTTCATGGCGTGGCATCCGGGGTGGGAGATTCGAAGGAAGGAACGACGCCTCGCAATTTCGTCCACGCAAGGGCGCGAGTCAAGCAGCAAATGACGTCAGGCCAGTCGCCAAGCGAGGCGTATCCACCACCACAGTAAGCAGCCGGAGGCGAACCGCCTCCGGGCCCGCCCCGCGAGTGGACGCTCTTCGCGAGGGACTCTCCCGGAGGCAGGTTTGCCTCCGGCTGCTTTCCACTTGCCTCGCGGCGCTCGCTTGAGTGGCATGCCGTGAGGCAACAGCGCATAATCGCTGCTCATCCACCGACCAACCTCCTCAATCGCGGGTGAACGCCATCATGCTTCGATACCTGTCGCTTCCGCTCGCTCTTTCGCTGCTGTTTGGCTTTGCAATCTCCGCGCACGGAGAGGATCGCATCGCACCGAGCGCGAAGCTTCCGGCGACGACGCCTTGGCACCTCGAGCAACTGAGCAAGGCGCCGGAAGTCGAGTGGGTCGACCGGGACTCGCCGGTGCGTTCGCTCCTCTACAGCGGCGAGCCCTATGGAGGGAAACCGACGCGGGTGTTCGCCTACTACGCCACGCCCGGCAGCCTGGCTGGCGACGCTTCGCGCGACAAGGACTTGCCTGCCGTTGTGCTTGTGCATGGAGGCGGCGGAACGGCGTTTCGCGAGTGGGCTGAACTGTGGGCCAAGCGCGGCTATGCGGCGATCGCCATGGACCTGGCTGGCAGTCGGCCGATCGAGGGCCAAAACCCACACGACCGCAAGAATCGCACGCGGCTGCCCGACGGCGGTCCAGAACAAGGAGACGGGGAGAAGTTCGGGGCCATCGATCAGCCCGTCACCGAGCAGTGGCAGTACCACGCCGTGGCCAACGTGCTGTTGGCACATTCGCTCGTACGCAGCTTCGACGAGGTCGACGCCGACCGCACCGCCGTGACTGGCATCAGTTGGGGAGGCTACCTGACATGCATCGTCGCCGGGGTCGACAGCCGATTCAAAGCGGCAGTGCCCGTCTATGGCTGCGGCTTCTTGCAGGACAATAGCGCCTGGCTCGGCCAGTTCTCAAGAATGACGCCCGAGCAGCGCGAGCGCTGGCAGAAGCTCTGGGACCCGTCGAAGTACTTGCCTGCCGTGTCGATGCCGATCCTGTTCGTGAATGGCACGAACGACTTCGCCTATCCGCTCGACAGCTACATGAAGAGCTACGACGCCGTGAGCGCCACGAAGCAAATCCGCGTCACCGTAAAGATGCCGCACAGCCATCCCGCCGGCTGGAATCCGACTGAGATCGGGCTGTTTGTCGATCAACACCTGAAAGGGGGCGAAAAACTGCCCGTCGTCGGCTCGCCGCAGCGAGCAGAAAGCGAAGTGGTCTGCGACGTCGAACGCGCTCGCCCGCTGAAGGAGGCGGCGATTCACTGGACCGTCGAAACCGGACCGATCAATCAGCGGAACTGGCAAACCTCAGCGGGCAAGATCGGCAACGGCTCGGTCACAACGCCCGCTCCACCCAAAGAAGCGACCGCCTGGTTCCTGACCGTCACCGACGATCGCGGAGCAACGGTAAGCAGCCGCGTGGCGCTTGGTCCGTGAATTCCTTTCGGGGGGAGAATCCGCCGATTACGCAGATTTCGCAGAGAAGAGTGGGATCACGAAAGCACGAAAACACCAAAACCGGAGGGCAACTTCCCGTTTCGTGTTTTCGTAATTTCGTGCTTTCGTGATCTCCAAAACAGAGGCCTTCCTCGGCGAAATCGGCGTAATCTGCTGACCACCCCCAGTGGACTCAGCGGATCGTCCGCACGTCGAGCAACTGCGTGTTGGAGACGTCGTTGCCGAAGTCCTGGAAGCGGTCGAAGGTCCATACGACCTCTTTGGTCTTAGGATTGACTTCGAGGAGCAGCGGATTGTCGGGCCCTGCGTGGCAGTTGCCGATGACGTAGTTGCCATTGGGCAACACTTCGAGCGTCGTCACCCAGGCGAACGAGTTGCCGGGCAGGTCGTTCTGCTCGAGCTTCCAAACGATCTCCTTCTCGGGGTTCACTTCGATCACGCTGTGGCCGTTGCCGGTCGCGATCAGGGTGTTGCCGTTTGGCAGCCGAAGGGCGGCGAAGAGTTGGTTGCCGAACGCGTCGTGGCCATGGCCGCCGCGCCGCTCCTTGCCGAACAGGGGCACTTCGTACTCCCAGACCACGCTCCCCTCCGCGTCGTACTCGCGCACGAAACCGTCGGCCTCGTGGGCGACGAGATAGTGTCCGTTCTCCAGCTTGCGAGCCAGGCGCGTGTCGCTGTGGGCGTTCGGCTTGTCCGTCTTCAGTTTGAACTCTTTGAGCAGCTTGCCGTCGCGGTCGATCTCGATGATCCGGGCCGGCCCCGACTCGGCGATCATCAGCTTGCCATCGCCCAAGGGCTGGAAGGCGTGGACTTCGACCCGTTTGCCCTCGTTGCCGTTTTGTTTGGCCGAATCGTACGACCAGACGACCTTCTTCGTCTCCGGATCGATCTCCGCAACCTTCGCGGCTCCCTGCTGCACGAGGATGTGGCCATCGGGCAGCACATGCACATCATGAATCGCCCCCCACGGTATCTCCCACTCGGTTTTGCCGTCCTTGTCAACGATCGCGAGCTTGTTTTTGCCCTGAACGATCAGACGATGCTGGGCGAAGGCCGGCGTGGCAATCACTAGGAGGGACAGACAGAACAGGACGACTCGGCTGAGGCTGGGCATGGTGTGAACTCGGAGAGGCGGGCGGTTAGCCACGGATGAACACAGACGGACACGGATGGGATGGGAGGGAAGAGGGAAGAGGGTAGGACTTGGTTCGAGTGGTAAGCGATGAGTGGTTCATTGTGCGACTCGTCCGTACTCAGTACTTCACACTTCCCTGCGGACCGCCCCTCTGCTCTCTGCTCTCTG
>JAEZAS010000410.1 GCA_023430365.1 Planctomycetota bacterium | reverse complement strand
CGCAACGCGAACCGTGCTCACGCAGCTCTCCTTCGGTCGCGAGCTCTGCCGTTGCGACCGTCGTGCTGGAATTCGAGAAAGTTCAGCAGATGGTTGACCGCCGGAGCGAGCATGCCGGAGGCACGCAATAACTCTCGAGCCCGGTCGAGGCCAACCTTCGTGCGATAGATCAGCCGATGCGCTTCCGCCAGGGCGGCGATCGTATCGGCTGGAAAATTGTTTCGCTTCAGCGCCACGATGTTGATGCATCGCGGCCGCGTGGGATTGCCTTCGCACAGCATGTACGGCGGCACGTCGTGCAGCACCCGACTGAGGCCACCGGTAAAGCTGAAGCTGCCGATGGTGCTAAAATGGTGCACCGCAACGCCACCCGACAGGGTCGCATCGTCGTGCACATGCACATGCCCGCCGAGCAGCGTGGCGTTGGCCATGATGACGCGGTCGCCGACCCGGCAGTCGTGAGCGATATGGCAGCCCGCCATGATGTAGCCATGGCTGCCGAGCGTCGTAATGCCGTCTTCCTTCTCAGTGCCACGATTGATCGTCACACCTTCGCGGATCAGGTTGTGATCGCCGATCATCACCTGCGTATCGCTGCCGCGATAGCTGACGTCCTGCGGATCGCCCCCGATGACAGCCATCGGAAAAATGCGGTTATGCTCGCCGATCGTGACACGTCCCATGATGGTGACGTTGTTCAACAGGCAAGTTCCGCGGCCGATGCGGGCCTGGGGGCCGACGACGCACAGCGGGCCGATCTCGACGTCGTCGTCCAGCTCCGCTCGCGGATCGACGATCGCACTTTTGTCGACGTGGACCGGCATGGAAGTAATTCTCGTTGGCTTCGTGGGCGACGGATCAACCGGTTCGTCGCAATCCTTCTTCCATTCGCCCCTCGAGCAGCAGCACCTTGACCAGCTCCGCATTGAGCCGATGGCCGCTGCGATGGGCGATGAACTGACCGACCAGGTCGCAGCCGGCAAGCGCCAGGTCGCCGACCAGGTCGAGCGCCTTGTGGCGCACACATTCGTTTTCGAATCGCAACTCGTTGTCGATCGGCCCTTCGTCGCCGAAGACCAGCAGATCGCGATGAGTCACGCGACTGCCCAGCCCTCGCTGCCGCAGCCAATCCGCCTCTTCCTTCATCAGGAAGGTTCGGGCCGAAGAAAGTTCGCCGCAAAAACTCTCGGGCGTCACCGTCAATTCGATCGACTGCCGGCCGATCGGGTGATCCGAGCCGAAGTCCATCTTGTACCGCAGCGAAAGCACATCGCCGCGAACAGGTCGGGCCTCGACCCAGCTCTCCTCGTTGCCGACCCGCGTCACGTCGGTAACAATCAACCGCCGTTGCAAGGCTGGCTGGTCGACGATTCCCGCCTGCTGGACCGCTTCGACGAACGGGGCACACGACCCATCGCAGCCTGGCATTTCCGGAGCGTCGACCCAGACTTCGCAGTTGTCCACCTGCAGGCCGAACAGAGCGGCCAGGATGTGTTCAACCATTTCGACCTGGGCGCCGTCCGCCGCCAGAGTCGTTCGGCGGGGCGTTTCCACCCGGTGCTGAACACTCGCGGGAATTCGCCGTTCGGGCGAGAGGTCTCGCCGCACGAACGTGATTCCCGCTCCCGGCGCCGCGGGCCGCATTTCCACTTGAACGTCCCGACCACTCCAGTATCCAAATCCGGACACGACCGCGGGACCCGCCAGAGTACGCTGATTTCGAAAGCTTTTGGTCAAGGGTGTTTTGACTTCACTGCGTGGTAAGACAAGGTGCTGCATCGTAGAAATCCGCGCTCGCCGCCTCGACTCGTTTGCCCTCAACTCGGTCCGCCCGACCGAGCGTCTCGCCCGCAACCAAGGAC
Organism: Planctomycetota bacterium; assembly: GCA_023430365.1. GTDB lineage: Bacteria > Planctomycetota > Planctomycetia > Pirellulales > Pirellulaceae > JAEZAS01. Next base: position 3,065 of record JAEZAS010000410.1, on the reverse strand, counting down.
GAGACGATAGTCCAACTTGCCGCGGTTCTCAGAACTCCGCGGCAACAGCAAGCACGTTACCGCTGAACGCCAGCCGGCCGATTGGCCGACGGAATCTGCGGGCCCGTGGCACGCGGAGTGGCGCTCGGCGTGACGGTGCCGCGATTCAGGTCCTCGAGGATGTACTGCGTGATGTCCAGCCCCTGCTGGTAGACCACCGCACGGTTCACACCCTGCAGCACCGAGGCGCGATCGTCTTCCTTCATCTCGTCGCCGTTGTACCGCATCACGAGACCGATCCGGTTGCGGATCGAGAAGTTCTGCACGCTCTGTTCGATCTCTTTGTAGACGTGATAGTAGACGCGGGCTTCCTGCTCGAGGAATTCCTTCCGCTTCAGGCCGATCTTCACCTGCATTTCCGAGGTCATGCGGGCGATTTCTTCTTCCTTCTGCTTGTACTCGAGCGAACCCGCTTTGAAGGTCTGCAACTGCTCAGCGAGCGCCTTCATCTTGTTCTGCTCACCGCGGACGAAGGTATCGAAGTCTTCGATGTCCTTCTTGATGTCCTGCATCGCGGCGTTGAAGCGATTGTGCTTCTTGAAGATCTGGGCCACGTCGATGACGGCCACATTGGTGCCCGTCGGGGCAGCCGCGGCGGTCGCTGCACGCGGTGCGGCGGCGGCGCCTTGCTGGGCCGAGGCCAGACCGCCGAAAGCGAGGGTGATCACGGAACCAGCCACGAACGTGGCGGATAGGAAGGAAACTCTCACGCTCAGCACTCCTTGCTTCAGGGTGGTCATCCTGACCAGCGGGCGGGTATTTCGGTTACTTATGGCCCTGACGGGAAGGGCAAAAGTTGGCGGTATTGTGCCGCGAACTTGGCATTCGGTAAAGGTCAGTCCCGACAGCGTTTTCTACGAGTCAGTTACACTCGCTAGCATACTGTCGAGTAGCCTGTCCCTCTGAGGATACCTATATCGGATGCCCTGTCAAAATGTATTGATTATTCCGACAAAAAACAGCGGACTACCTCCAAATGCAACTGCCGGGGCGTAACACGCCCCGGAGCACTACTAACTGGCGCGACCTTCCACCCGTAGCTGAATTCGCCAGAATTCAGCCAATCGTGCATCCATCCGCGGGGCATCTGAATTCTGGCGAATTCAGCTACCAGGGATAATCGAGTCCAACTATCCCCGCCGCTTCTCCAGCATCACTTCAAGCTCGACCTCTTTACCGTCGCGCTTCACCACCACTTTCACCTTGTCGCCAATCTTGTACTTCCGCAGCGCACTATCGAAGTCCTCCAGATTCGCGATCTTGCTTTCGCCCAGCTGGACGATCACATCTCCCGCTTTCAGCCCCCCTTTGTCGGCGGGGCTGCCCGGCGTGGCCCCCGAAATGGCGTAGCCTTCGACGTTTTGCCCGAAATCGGGGATGCTTCCGAAGTACGGCCGATCGCCGTCGCCGGCGCCGATCACTTCAATCTTCTTGATTTGGACATACTCCGGCCGATTCTCAGCCGCATCGGTGGCCAGGACCGCATCAACGACCAAGTCGGCGATGCGCCGCATCCCGACGATGTTCAGCTTGTCGCTGTCGTCGCTCGGCCGGTGATAGTCGCTGTGCGTGCCGGTGAAGAAATGCAGCACCGGAATGCTTTTGCCATAGAACGAGGAATGGTCGCTGGGGCCGAACCCGCCGGGGTTTTTCGTCACTTTGAGGTCGTGCTTCTTCCCGAGCTCGTCGATCAGCGGTTCAAACTGCTTCGCCGTGCCTGTGCCAAAGACAACCAGCTTGTCGTCGCTCAGCCGGCCGACCATGTCGAGGTTGAACATCGCCACGGTGCTATCGAGTGGAAACCGGGGCTCGCGAACGTAATGGGCGCTTCCCAGCAACCCTCGCTCCTCACCGGTAAACGCCATGAACACGATGCGGCGGTTCGGCTTCTTGCCGCTCGTTGCCAGGCGATGGGCAATTTCCAGCAGCGTCGCCGTACCCGAAGCGTTGTCGTCGGCGCCGTTGTGGATCGCGGTGGTCCAGGGAGCCAGCGAACCCTCTCCGCCCAGGCCGAGATGGTCGTAGTGAGCCCCGATCACGATGGTTTCATCCGCCCGGGGTCCTTCCCCCTCGAGCACGGCGATCACATTCTTGATCTCTGCCTGCTTTTGCAGGATGCTCGCCTCGCCGACGACGCGAAAACCCGTCAGTTCAAAGCTGCGCGGCTTCAGATCGCCGTCGATTTCCTTCTCAAGCGTCGCCAGATCCGGCTTACCCAGGGCCTCGAGCACTCGGTCGATCACCTGGCGTTTGGCAAAGAAGACCGGCGTCTTTCGGCTGATTCCCGAATCCCCCGCGCCGCTGAACGGCAGCACGCTGTCCTGATCCCCGGCCAATCGCTCGCTTTGCTCAGCGACCTGCTCGGTCACCTTGGCGATCTCCTCGGCTAGTTTCGTGAGTTCCAGGGCGTTTTCAGGCGTCGGTTCCGGGCGTTCCGCGGCCAATTTGGCGAGTCGGTCGAGCGCGTCGTTCCAGAGCTTGGTTTCCTGCTCCCGCCGAGTCGCCAGCTCATTCGAGTCGTTCACAAAGAGGATCGCCGCGGCGCCGTGCTCGAAGGCGTTCGAGATTTTCCGCATGAACAAAGCGTGCTGCGACGGTTTCTCCCCGTCGAACTTGCTCTTTGGATCGTTGACCTGGGGCTCCTTGCGCAGGATGACCACCACCTTGTCTTTCACATCCAGGCCGGCGTAGTCGTCGTAGTCCAGGTCCTTCGCCGTGATGCCATACCCGGCAAACACCAGCGGCGCATCGAGCTTGCCGCTTCCGCCAGCAGCCATGGGAGTGAAATCGTCCTTAAACTTCAGGTCCCAGCGCTTCGCGGGCCGGCCGTTCCCGTCGGTGGGACCGGCGATCCACAGGTGATTGTCCTCGTCCGGGCCCAGCTCGGTCGATACGGTGATTTTGAACTTCTGAAACGGCGTGCCGTCGTACAGGTCGGTCCGCAGCCCCAGCTTGCGAAACTCCTCGGCGAGATAGTCGGCTGCCTTGTCGAGCCCCTGGGTGCCGACCCCGCGTCCCTCCAGCTC
>JAEZAS010000400.1 GCA_023430365.1 Planctomycetota bacterium | reverse complement strand
TTCTGAGCGATGTGCACCCAGACGATCGGGAATACGTTCAGGAACGGATTGGGAAAACGCTCTCGCACGGCGAAGACCATCAGATCGAGTATCGCTTGCTTCTGCCCGACGGCAGCTTGCGCTGGGTGGAAGGACGCGGCAAGCTCTCGCGCGACGCAGACGGTCAGCCGCAGCGGATGGTGGGGGTGTGTGTCGACATCACGGAGCGCAAGCGCGTCGAGGAGGTGCTGTCGCGGAGCGAAGAACAGTTCCGCCGCGCGATCGTGAAGGCGCCGATTCCGATTGTGATTCACACCGAGGATGGCGAGATCCTGCAACTGAGCGAGACATGGACTCGCCTGAGCGGATACACGCGCGAAGACATTCCGACCTACGACGACTGGCTGCGAAAGGCCTACGGCGATGAGGCGAACGAAGTCGCGGCGAGCGTGCAGCGTGTGTTTGAGAGCAATGAGGCTGCCGTCGAAGCGGAACGGGAGATTGTCACCAAGAGCGGCGAGCGTCGGCTGTGGAGCTTCATGGTTTCCGCGCCGGGCAAGTTGCATGACGGGCGTCGCTTTCTGGTCAGCATGGCGACCGACGTGACCGAGCGGAAGCAGAACGAACAGTCGGCCAAGTTCCTGGCGGACGCGAGCGCCGCGATCAGCGAGCTGGTGGACTACGAGAGCACGCTGCAGCGTGTGGCCTGGCTGGCGGTGCCGTTTTTTGCCGACTGGTGCGCGGTCGACATGCTCGATGCGCAGGGCAATCTGCGTCGGCTGGCGGTGGCGCATGTCGATCCAGCGAAGGTGGAACTAGCGCATCAGGTGTATCGGGAGTTTCCGCCCGATCCGACGGCGCCACGCGGTGTGTGGGCGATTCTGCGCGATGGCCACTCGGAATGGATCGAGCGGATGAGCGACTCCGACTTGGTGCTGGCCAGTCGCGATCCGAGGCAAGCGGAGTTGATTCGGCAGCTTGGCTTGCGCTCGTACATCGGAGTGCCGCTCGTGGTTCGCGGCAAGCCGGTCGGTGTGATGACGTTCATCTCGGCGGAGTCGGGCAGGACCTATCGACAGTCCGATCTGGCGCTGGCTGAGGACCTCGTCCGCCGTGCGGCGATCAGCATCGAAAACTGCCAGCTCTACGCCGAAGCTCGCGAGGCGGACCGAAGGAAGGACGTCTTCCTGGCGACGCTTGCCCATGAGCTGCGTAACCCGCTGGCGCCGATTCGCAGCTCAGTCGAGGTGATGAAGCTTAAGGGAGTGGACGATCCGGAACTTCAATGGGCGCGCGATATCGTCGAACGCCAGGTGGAACAGATGGCCCGCCTGGTGGACGATCTGCTCGATATCTCCCGCATCAGTCGGGGGAAGATTCAGCTGCACCGCGAACGGGTTGAGCTGTCGGAGCTGGTCAGTCGGGCGCTCGAAACGACTCGCCCGTTGATCGAGTCGCGGCAGCACGAGACGATCCTCACCCTGCCGGCGGTGTCGATTCAGTTGGACGTCGATCCCACGCGCGTCGAGCAGGTGCTTGCCAACCTGCTCAACAACGCGGCCAAGTACACCGAGCCCGGTGGCGAGATTGTGTTGTCGGCCGACGTTGAAGGGAGCGAGGTGGTGCTCCGGGTCCGAGACACGGGCATTGGCATCTCGCCCGAGCTTCTACCGCACGTGTTCGACGTGTTCGTACAGGCTGACGATGCCGATCCTCGCGCGGGCGGTGGGCTGGGCATCGGGTTGTCGCTCGTGCGAAGTCTCGTGGAGCTGCACGGGGGAACAATCTCTGCTCACAGCGAAGGTAAGGGGCAAGGGAGCGAGTTCATCATCCGCCTGCCGCTTTCGGAGCACGCCGACGAAGTGCCGAAGTCGTTGGCCAGCCCATCCAATAATGCTTCGAACAGCCGGCATCATCGAGTGCTGATCGTGGACGACAACGTCGACGCGGCGCAGAGCCTCGGCCGCGTGCTACAGCTTCTCGGGCACGACGCTCAAGTGGCCCACGATGGCCAGCAAGCCCTCGAGATGCTCAAGGACAACTCGTTCGACGCAGCCTTTCTCGATCTGGGGCTGCCGCGGATGAGCGGCTATGAGCTGGCTCGCAACATCCGCTCGCTGAACCACTCGCCGCCAATCAAGCTGGTCGCGCTGACGGGCTGGGGACAGGACGACGACCGTCGTAAGTCGAAGCTGGCGGGATTCGACCTGCATTTGACGAAACCGATCGACGCGGCCACGGTGCAACGCGTGCTCAGCCAAACGCCCGTCGAGCAACTGCCCGCAGAACGGTGAGCACTCAGCTCTATCGTCGATAGAGTTCTAGAACCGCTCGAGCGAGCGGGCGCTGACAGCCATCTGCTGCCGGCCGTCGAGTTCCGTTTTCAATTGCTGCGAAGGTCCGTGGTTCGGATCCCGCGCCAGCGCGGCGGCGTTGGCGAGTGCAGCGCTCGCAGGGTCGCCCGCCAGCATTTGAGTGCGAGCCAGTTCGTTCAGCAGCTCCGCCGAAGGTTCTCCGGTCTGGCTGGCCTGGGCCAATGCCTTCGCGGCATCCTGATAGCGACCAAGCTGCCGCAGGACGAGTCCTTCGCGATAGAGCACGTTTGTCGGAATCTGCCCCGGCGGGAAGTCATCCGATAGCGACTGAAGTGTCGCCAATGCTCGCTGAGGTCGGCCTTGCTGGCTGTACAACTCGGCCAAGGCGAACTGCACTTCCGGATAGTGCTCCCGCAAACTGAGCGCTCGGTGATAACTCGCCAGAGCGTCGGTCATCCGATTCTGACCGCGCTGGATATCGCCTCGCAGAGCCCACGCTCCCGACAGGTGGCGATTGGCGGCGATGGCTTTGTCGGCAATCGCTTGAGCCCGGTCCAGCTGGCCGAGCGACAAATACATGTTGCCGAGCTGGACCATCCGCTCGGGATCGTCACCCGACAGGCGGACCGCCTCTTCCATGTGGGCGACGGCTTCGTCATGAGCACCGCGTTGCCAGAGGCTTTCGGCGTATCCGCAGCGAGCCCGTTCGTCGGTCGGACAGCGGGTCACCGCCGCGGCATAGAGCGATTCAGCCTGATCCCAGCGGCCTTTCTGCTGCGCTCCCATGCCCTGCAAAGAGAGTTGGCGGGCGACCGAGATGCTCTCGTCGCTGGCCTGCTTGCAGCTAAGGGCCCGACAGCCGCTTCCGGCCAAGACGAGCCCAAGCAGCAGGGCATACACCATCACTCCGCGGACGAGTTGAGGCAACGAAGCAGCCGGCGGCAACAACCGGTGGCGCGAACCCGCGCGCAGCCGGGCGTCAGCAAGCCGTTGCTTGAGCATCCGTGCCATTCCCTCAAGGAGTGAAGCCGGGCCGAACTCATTTCGGCCCCTATCCCCTAATATCGGCTGCCTTCCGAGACTTTCGGGAGGGGGAACCCCAAGCACAGCCGAGATTTCGGGACGGAACATGTACCAAATGCCCGAATCACCGGCAACGTCGGCCCGCCGCAGCCCGACTGACGATTTGCCGCCGGTTTGCTTGCCTTTCTGCCCTGGACCCGGTTGGTAAAATGAGGAATTGACCCACCTTGAAAGCCCCACGCCAGCGCGCCGCTCGGTGCGCCGGATCGTGCAGGAATTGCTAGCATGCCCGCAGTTTACGAGAGCCACGGAATCCGCTTCCTCTACCCCGAGAACTGGTCCTTGATGGACGAGGAGCAAGGCAGCTGGCCACGCTCGGTCACCATCCAAAGCGAGCACACCGCCTTCCTCTCCTTGCATATTTACCCAGCTCGCCAGGACACCGCTCCGCTGATCGACGAAGTCATCGAGTCCATCCGCGAGGTCTATCCCGAGTTGGAAATCCTCGAAGCCGACGACCAGGTAGGCGACATCAACACCTGGGGCGTGGATATCTGCTTCTTCTACTTGGATTTGCTTGTCGAAGCCAAAGTCCGCAGCTTGAAAACCCCGACCTACACCCTCATCTGGCACTACCAGGCCGAAAGTCGCGAATTCGAGCAGACCGAGCCGGTGTTCAACGCCGTAGTGACCAGCCTGCTGCAGACCCAGGTTCCCCTCGCCGAGTAGCCGAACCGCTCGTCCGCTGTTAGGGCAAGGCCTTCTCGACAACTCCCTCCGCCGCCCCAGGCAGGTCTTGCGCGCTCTCACTGTCGCGCTTCCCCGATCAGTCAATCGCCCTGCGACTAGCAAGATCTGTGAAGCTGCGGCAGGTGCGTGAAGCTTGGCGGTTTTAGCGGTTGTGCCTCGTGTAGTGCTCGTTCTGGATGAATCGATTGTTGCGGGTCGAAGCATAACGTGCCCAGGCAGTGCGGCCGCTACCACCGGCGCACTCGCTCTAACTGGTAAACCGCCGCCCGCTCTCCGCTTCGCCCGCACCGGCCACCCGCTCCGGTCTCGAAGCCAGCGTCGCGGTGTCTTCCTTGGGCACGACCCAGCCGCGACAGACCTGCGCTCCGAACTCGCAAAGGGAGGCCCCATGCGCCCACGGACGAACTGCCACGCCCGCCGCAGCACGATGACCTCGTTTGCATTCCGGTTCACGTCTCTGTTCTTGCTCAGCATGTCAGCCAGCCTCGCTCTCGGCCAACAGCCGTATGCGCCGCTGCTTGGCGAGTCCGTTGCCTACGAGCAGCCGGTTCCTCCCGCCGCAGCCAACGGCCTCGAGCGGTTGCCCGACGACATTTGGGGCTCCAATTCCACGCTGCCGCTCGAGACGCTCCCGCCAACCGACGTGGCGAGCGAAATGGCCGGCGCCTTCGACTACGCGCCCCCTCCGTCCGACTGTCTCGAAGGCTGCTGCGGCCCCGACTTCACCTGGCACTTTGGCGGCAAGGCCCGCGGCTACTACTGGAACGATCAACGCTGGGAATTCACCGGCCAGGAAGCCACGTTCGGCGCCGAGGGCGTCATCGACGGCGGCATTCAGCACCAGGCTGGAGCGTGGGAGATCGGCGTCGACGGCGAGTTCTTTCTCAACCAGGCGTTCGATCGCAACATCCTGGTCGACAACCCGGAACGCATCGCCTTTGCCCCGCACTACGACATCGACCTGTTCCAGATTTCGCAGCTCTACCTCTCGGCCCGCCGCGGCGATTTCTACATGGCGATGGGCCGGTTCGTGACGCCGTTCGGCAAGTTCTACTTCCCGAACTACTTCAACAACTTCGCCGACTCGCCCTTCATCCGCTCTGAGGCGATTCTGTTTCGTGAGACCGGGTTCCTCGCCCAGTGGGACCCGGAACCGTTCGTGTTCACCGCCGCACTGACCAACGGCGGCCCGGAGCGCGACACCAACAGTTCCAAAGCCCTGATCGCCCGCGTCGGCATGGAAGGGGATTGGTACTCGTTCGGCTCGTCGATCAAGGTGCAGGACGGCATCGGCTCGGAACATCAGAAGACGTTCAATCAACACGTCGGCGTCGACGCCATGATTCGCAACGGCCGTTGGACGTTGTCCGCCGAAGCGATCTACGACGAGTACGGCCTCCGCAAACCGGGCCTCAACCCGAACGACATCACCTGGGGCCGCAGCATCTACTTCCGCGACTTCAACCGAGGCTTCCTGGAACCGTTCACGGGTTTCGGCTACTACGTCGACCTCGGCTATCGCGGCGCCAAATGGGAGTGGCACCTGAACTACGGCGACTTCTTCCCGCAGCAATCGCTCGGCATCGCCGCCCACGACGAAGCCGTTCACCGCGGCCTGATCCACGGCAGCTACCACTTCACCAAACACTTCGAGGGCTACGCGATCGCCTTGATCGAAAACCAGGTCCCGTTCGACTTCTACGGCCGCATCCGCTACGGCAGCGGCATCGCCTTCGGCGTCCAGTTCACGCTGTAAGCATTCCCCCTCCACAGCCCGCGCCCCCGGAGCTGAATTCGCCAGAATTCAGACAAGCCGACGTTGCGACAAACGCGGCCGCCTCGCACCCTGTCGCCACTTGGTCCTCTCCTAGTCGCTCTACCCGCGACGTAAGTCTCCAAAACCCGCTCGCATCCAGCGACCACTTACGTCAACACGCCCAATTCCCAGGCGATGGCAATCTGTTGATCAACCGGGGAGATTTTTCACCACTTACCCCGTCCCTAGGGGACCCCAACTCGGTGAAAAACCCCTCGAAATTTTGAACACCCAGCCATTCGCTGCCCAATCCATCACTCGCCGTAAGTTGGCTGATTCGCTTCTCCGCCAACTAACACTTACGTCAAATGGCGCCTCGCAGAACCACCAGCCAATCAAGCCAGTCTTCGCCGCGAGACGCAATTACATCTTGACTAATTATTGTCAATTTGTCAATATATCTTGAGTTGTAGTTTACTCATTAGCCGGCGGGTCACCACCCGCCGGAAAACAACCAAGAGACATCACTACGCGAACGGACCTCGCGACCAGACCTCGCGACCACCGATGCCTTCGCGCAGGGCTTCCGGCGGATGTGATCCGCCGGCTAAGGGGGCGGGCGTTCGCTCAATCCTCGCCGCCGTGTGGGTACTCGTGCTCTAGGAGCGTGCGGACCATGGCCAGCGGGGTGAGAGTCGGCGCATCGGGCGTGCCGGAGCCGAACACGCGCAGGTAGGCGGCATAGACCTGCGTTGGATCGTCGCGCATCCATTCGATGAGTTGCCGCTCCCGTTGCTGCCGGGAAGGCGGCAGGTCGGGCGCCGCTTCGGCAGGCATGTCTCCGCTCATCGAACTATCCTCCGCAAGTGCATGCCCGTTCGAACTGCAAGACATGCGCCAGGCGGAAATTCTCCGCAGCAAAACGGCCAGCCGCAGAGGAAGCGGAAGAGAGCCGCAAAAAAGCTGAGCCTCGGACCGATCCGAGGCTCGTGACAATCCGGTCGCCAACGGCGACCGGTGAGGGAGATCGTGCGGTTGAGCGCCGCCGTGTTAGCGGACCGCCTTCACGCCGAGGCTGGGAATCGTGTAGGTGTTGGTGTCGGCGATCTTGATCACACCCCGGCCGTCCTCGGTCTTGAGATAGCTGCGGCCTTGCAGCTCGCGCGTCACTCCCGCCTTGCGGGTGACTTCGAACTGGGTGTGCTCCTGCACTTGGAATTCAGCACCGTCGTCAGCCTTGACCGTGAACGTTTCGGTGATTTTGGTCTTCAGCGCCATGCGTATTCTCTCTCATTCGGTCGGCGTGCCTCGGTCGGGTCACGTCCATACGCTTCAGTGTACCAGGATGCGCCAAAATCTCCTAAAGCAATGCCGCCGTAGGTTAGGCCTCCGGCCTGACCGGGAAAAAATTCTCGCATCACACGATAGCGTGCAACCCGATCCCTAGTTGCTCATCGGGCTCCAGACTCAGAACGGAACCCCGCCCTGCCACGCGACTTACACGCCCGCCGCCTGCGGCGTGTTCCGCTTCCCCTTCGTGTCGGGGAAGCGATCCTGCAGTGCTTGGACTCCCATTCCTTCGTCGCGCAGCGCTTCCATCGCCTTCACGGCGGCTTCCGCAGCCTGCATCGTCGTGATGCACGGCACGCCGAACTGCACCGCCGCGGCGCGGATCCGCCCTTCGTCAGTGCGGGCGCCCTTGCCGCTGGGAGTGTTGATCACGAGGTTGATCTGACCGTCGTTCAGATAGTCGAGCAGGTTCGGCCGCCCTTCGGCGATCTTTTTGAGCCCGGTCACTTCAATGCCCGCCTGGCGCAGGCGGTTGGCCGTCCCTTCGGTCGACACTAGTTCGAAGCCGAGGGCCACGAGCCGCTTGCCGAGGTCGACTACCGCGTCCTTGTGCCGGCTGGCGACGCTGATGAAGATCTTGCCGCTCGACGGCAGGACCGTGCCCGCCGCAAGCTGGCCCTTGGCGAAGGCGATCGAGAACCGCTCGCTCACCCCCATCACTTCGCCTGTGCTTCGCATTTCGGGGCCGAGCACGATGTCGACACCGACGAACTTGCGGAACGGGAACACGCTCTCTTTGACCGAGACGTGGGACGGAATCGGCTCGCGGGTGACGCCCAGATCGGTCAGCGTGGCGCCAGCCATCACCTTCGCGGCGATCTTGGCGATCGGCATTCCGGTGGCCTTCGCGACGAAGGGGACCGTGCGGCTGGCTCGCGGATTGACCTCGAGCACGTACACGACCGGCTTGCCTTCCTCGCGCTTCACGGCGAACTGTACGTTCATCAGGCCGACGACCTTCAGGTGCTTGGCCATGGCGACCGTCGCCTCGCGGATTTCCTGCACGACCGGTCCCGGCAGGCTGTACGGCGGGATGGCGCAGGCCGAGTCCCCCGAGTGCACGCCGGCCTCTTCGATGTGTTCCATGATGCCGGCCACGACCACAGTCTCGCCGTCGGAGATGCAGTCGACGTCGACTTCCGTCGCATCCTCGAGGAACCGATCGATGAGCACCGGTTGGCCTTGGGCGACGACGAAGGCTTCGGCGACGAAACGCTCGAACTGCGTCATGTCGTAGCAGATTTCCATCGCCCGGCCGCCGAGCACAAAGCTCGGGCGCACCAGCGACGGGAAACCGATCTTGGCCGCTTCGCTGCGCGCCTGGTTCATCGTGCGGGCAATGCCGTTGGGCGGCTGCTTCAGGCCGAGGCGATGCAGGATCTGTTGGAACTGCTCGCGATCCTCGGTCGCCTCGATCATGTCGACGCTGGTGCCGATGATCGGCACGCCGGCGTTCTTCAGCGCGCGGGCCAGGTTGAGCGGCGTCTGGCCGCCGAACTGCACGATCACGCCGTCGGCCTCGATGCGCTCATGGATGTTGAGCACGTCCTCGGTCGTCAGCGGCTCGAAGAAGAGCATGTCGCTCGTGTCGTAGTCGGTGCTGACGGTCTCGGGGTTCGAGTTGACCATCACCGACTCGATGCCCATCTCGCGGAGCGCAAAGCTCGCGTGGCAGCAGCAGTAGTCGAACTCAATGCCCTGGCCGATGCGGTTGGGTCCGCCGCCGAGGATCATGATCCGCGGTTTGCCGGGCTGCTTGGCCGGAGTCTCGTCCTCGTCCTCGTAGGTCGAGTAGTAGTAGGGCGTGAACGCTTCGAACTCGGCGGCGCAGGTATCGACCGACTTGAAGGTCGGGATGATGCCGCGAGCCTTGCGGTCGGCCCGGACCTCCATCTCGCTCGTGTCCCAGAGGGTCGAAAGCTGACGGTCGGAGAAGCCGAATTGCTTCGCCCGGCGGAGCGTGGCGTCGTCGACTTCGCTCAGGCTGCTGAACTTGCGCAGCTCGTTTTCCATGGCCACGATCTGCGCGAGCTGATCGAGGAACCACGGGTCGATGTGCGTGATCGAGTGGATTCGTTCGATCGACATGCCGCTCTTGAGGGCGTAGCGCAGGAACCAGACCCGCTCGGCGTTGGGAACCGCCAGCTTGGCGACGATTTCGTCCTCGGTCGGCTGGATTTCGGTCCCCCAGCGGTCCTTGTGGTCGCAGCCAAAACCGAAGCTGCCGACTTCCAGGCCGCGGAGCGCCTTTTGGAACGATTCCTTGAACGTCCGGCCGATCGCCATCGTCTCGCCGACGCTCTTCATTTGCGTGGTGAGCGTCGCATCGGCGTCGGGGAACTTTTCGAAGGCAAACCGCGGAATCTTCGTGACGACGTAGTCGATCGTCGGTTCGAAGCAGGCGGTTGTCTTGCGCGTGATGTCGTTTTGCAGCTCGTGCAGGCGATAGCCGACGGCGAGCTTCGCCGCGATCTTGGCGATCGGGAAGCCGGTGGCCTTGCTGGCGAGCGCCGAGCTGCGGCTGACGCGGGGGTTCATCTCGATCACGATCATCCGCCCCGTCTGGGGATGGATGGCGAACTGAATGTTCGAGCCACCCGTCTCGACGCCGATCTCGCGAATGACGGCCAGGCTGGCGTCGCGCATCCGCTGATACTCTTTGTCGGTCAGCGTCTGGGCGGGGGCGACAGTGATCGAATCGCCCGTGTGCACGCCCATCGGATCGAAATTTTCGATGGAGCAGATGATCACGACATTGTCATCCATGTCGCGCATCACCTCCATCTCGTACTCTTTCCAGCCGATGATGCTCTCTTCGATGAGCACCTCATGGACGGGGGACTGGTCGAGGCCGCGGTGGACGAGCGTGTCGAACTCCTCGCGGTTGTAGGCGATCGCCGAGCCGCTGCCGCCGAGCGTGAAGCTCGGGCGAACCACGCACGGCAGGCCGACTTCTTCGAGCACCTTGCGGGCGTGCTCGACGCTCTTGACCGTCTCGCCACGGCAGACTTCCAGGCCGATTTTTTCCATCGCGGCCTTGAACAGATCGCGGTCTTCCCCCTTTTCGATCACCGAGGGAATGGCGCCGATCATCTCGACGCCGTACTTCTCCAGCACGCCGTTGCGGGCCAGGTCCATCGCCAGGTTGAGGCCGGTCTGGCCGCCGAGCGTCGGCAGCAGGGCGTCGGGCCGTTCGACCGCGATGATCTTTTCGACCAGCTCCCAGGTCAGCGGCTCGATGTAGGTGCGGTCAGCCGTGTCTGGATCGGTCATGATGGTGGCTGGGTTGCTGTTGACCAGCACCACCTCGTAGCCCTCCTCGCGCAACGCCTTGCAAGCCTGCGTGCCCGAATAGTCGAACTCGCAAGCCTGGCCGATGACGATGGGGCCGGAACCAATCAGCAGAATCTTCTTAATGTCGGTACGACGGGGCACGACTGCGGTTGCCTTTCTTCAGGCGGAGGCGGGACAGACTGCTGGACGCGGCGCAGGGTGAGCGCGGACAGGGAGCGCAGACAAGCGATCGCGGGGCAAAATTAAACCCCTCGAAATTAACACCCGGGGTGCCAATAATTCAAGGGGACGCCCCGGAAGTCGGCGGACTCGCGCCGGGCGGTTTTCTCGCGAAAATCGCCCGAATTTGGCGGGCCCGGCCGGGCGAACGCTGGATTCCGGACGGACCGGATTCTGACGAATTCCGCTCCGCCCGGATCGGCCGGAAGGCTGGGCGCTCCTCTCCTCCTCTTTTCTACTCGGCTAGCCGGCGCGGTTCCGCGCCTCCTGGAAGGCGGTGAACGCCATGGAAGCGATCGCCATTGGACTGGCGACCGTGCTGACGGTTGTCGGCTTGGGAGTCATGTTCTTCGTCCCCACGATCGTGCTCCGGCCGTTTGTTCGCCCCGACGACACCTGCGCTCCGCCCCGGAAGTTCACGACGGCGGACTTCTTCGTGCTGGCGTTCTACCTGCAACTGGCGCTGGTGGCGGGGACCTGGTTTGCGACACTTGCGCCGGATCGGAGCTTGCAGTATGGCGTGTCGCTGCTCGGTTCATTCGCGGCTGTGTTCGTCTGGTTCGGCGCCGTGGAGTCGGCGGTCCGCAGCGGCATCGAGGGGGAGGTCCGCCGGGCTGTGTTTTTGATCGTGCTGCTGCCGCTCACCATCGTGGCGATGCTTAACTGTGGCCTCGCCGGACCGGCGCTCCTCTGGTTGATCCACGATCCTTCAGACGCCCTGTGGGGCGAGGGATGGGTGGCCTGGCTACTGCCGTTTACGGCGCCGGCGCTGATTGTCGGATTGCGAACGCTTGGTTTGCGATTGACCTCGCCGCCGGCTCATGTCGAGACGCCAGCAACCATGATAGAGTGAATCGCGACATAACTCCCGAGACGAGGTCGGCGTGGAACCTTGTATCCTCTTCGTTCCGATCCTCATTGCGGAAGTCGTTGGGCACTACATCCTGAATCCGGTCATCCAGGTGCGACAAGATCTGCGCTGGTGGCCGCAGCGGTTCTCGATTGGCGATGGCGTCGTCCTGGCCGTGTACCTGCAAGTGGTCGTGGCGGTCTTTGCGGCCGTGGCTCCCGAAGGGAATCAGCGGGAACTGTGGGGGATTGCCCTGGTCGTGGTCCTGCTGGCCGCCGGCGCTCTCTGGAGCTTCGCCATGGCAACGGCCGAGCAATTGCAGTTGCCGCAGCGAAAGAAGCTCTGGCTCACTTTGGTGCTGCTGCCGCTGACCGGGGCGGCGATGATTGCGGCGATCGCGAGTGTGGTCTACTGGGTCGCGGTCATCGCGAGCGCATTGTCTGGCGGAGTCTCGCCCGACTTCTCGATCGGCCTTTTCTCAACGGCAGCCCTTTACCCCGGGCCTCTCCTGCTGCGCCGGTTTGCCGCTTGGATCGTACAGGGCAGCGCACCAGTTGGCGCAGCGGCAGATTCTAGCAAAGTGGCCTGAAGGGCTACTCTCCCGCGTCCTCGCTCGGCGGAGCAAAGCCGCGGCGGACGGTGTGCTCGGTGATCGTCCGCGGCAGAACGAATTGCAGCAGGTACTCGCGTCCGCCGGCCTGGCTGCCGATGCCCGACATCTTGAAGCCGCCGAACGGCTGCCGGCTGACCATGGCTCCGGTGATCGCCCGATTTAGATAGAGGTTGCCGACGAGGAACTCGCGGCTGGCTCGTTCCAGGTTTTGCGGGCTGCGCGAGAAGATGCCGCCGGTCAGGGCATAGTCGGTGTCGTTCGCGAATTGCAGCGCTTCGTCGAGATTTTCGGCTCGGATGACGGCGAGCACCGGACCAAAGATCTCTTCCTGGGCGATGCGGGCCGTGGGAGCCACGTCGGCGAAAATGTGCGGACCGACGAAACTCCCCTGCCCTGCCAACTCGCCAGCGTCGATGCCCAGCGCCAGCCGACCTTCCTGCTTGCCGATCTCGATGTACTTGAGAATCCGCTGCTGCGACTCGTCGTCGATCACGGGGCCGATAAACGTCGCCGGCTCTTCGGCGGGGCCGAGCTTCAAGCTCCGCGTCGCTTCGACGAGCCGGTTCAGAAACGCGTCGTACACGTCGCCGAGCACAATCGCCCGGCTGCAGGCGGAGCACTTTTGCCCGGCGTAGCCGAACGCGCTGCGAGCGACCCCGAGCACCGCTTCGTCGAGGTCGGCGTCGGCGTCGACGATGATCGCGTTCTTGCCACCCATCTCGGCAATCACGCGCTTGACCATCCGGGCTCCCGCTCGCCGTCGCTCAGCCTGCAATCCGGGCGGAGCGTCTGAGACTTTGCCCTGCGAGATTTCGGCCGCCTTTGCGTTGATCGCCAGCCCCACGGCCCGCGAACCGGTGAAGGCAATCAGGGCCACATCGGGATGCTCGACGAGTGCCGCCCCGGCCACTTCGCCGCGGCCGGGCAGGTAGTTCAGCACTCCCGTCGGCAGGCCGACCTGCTGAAAGATCTCCATCAGCAGCGATCCCATCACGGCCGACTGCTCGGCCGGCTTCATCACGACGGTGTTGCCCGTCGCTAGGGCCGCGGTGGACATGCCGGTAAGAATCGCCAGCGGAAAATTCCATGGAGCAATGACGGCCGTCACGCCGCGCGGCGTGTGGACAAAGCGGTTCTCCTCGCCCGGCACATCCTTGCCGCCGGGTCGTTCGAGCTCGATCGCCTGCTGGGCGTAGAACTCGCAGAAGTCGATCGCCTCGTCCACGTCGGCCGTCGCTTCGCGCCACGGCTTGCCACATTCGTAGACCTCCCAGGCGGCGAGCTCGAACAGTCGCTCTCGCATGACGTCGGCTGCCCGGCGGAGATACTCCGCCCGTCGCTCGGCTCCCAGGGCGGACCAACTCGGCAGAGCCTGGCGAGCAGCCGCCACCGCCTGATCGACGTGCTCCCGCTCGGCGAGAGAGAAACGTCCGACGACGCGGCTGAGCA
>JAEZAS010000367.1 GCA_023430365.1 Planctomycetota bacterium | reverse complement strand
GTTCAGGGCGTGCCACCCCTGATACTGGCGTGCGCCACACCGATTCTTTTTGGATGGGGGCTTTTGCTGCTTTTCTCCGGAGGCTGTTAGCCTCCGGCTGTGGGCTACTTCGTGAGGAAGCCGGCGTCGGTCCAGCCGGCGTGGCCGCTGTAGCTGCCTTCGTTGCCGTTGACGATCGTGAGCTGCCTGGCCCCGGCGGGGAGGTCGATTTGCAGTAGCTCGGCGGGGGCGAGGTTGTCGACCGCTTTCTTGTGCCAGACGATCTGGTCGTCGACGAGCACTTCGAACGGCCCGCTCGCCGCTCCGACGGCTCCGACCACGGCGACGAACCGCCGGTACTCCGGTTTCAGGTCAAACGTCACGTGGCTGTTGCGCACCATGCCGTAGCCGCCGGTGGCCGGCTGGCCGAGGTAGCGGATCGGTTCGCCGCGCCGGCCGGGGAGGGCGTTTTTCGCCGGCGAGCCGCGGTCCTTGTGCGAGGAGAGGTCGTGCGGGTCGAGCGTGTCGAGGCCCACGTCGACCGTCGGCAGCCGGCCGTCCTCGGGCAGGTTGCCGATCGCCGATCGCAGCGCGAGGCCGCGCCAAGCGATGCGGCTGTCGCCGTCGACGGCTCGCAGCGTCAGGGTGAGCGACACCGACTGGCCGCGGAAGGCTTGCAGGTCCCACCAGCAGGCGAGCGTGTCGTCGAACGAACGTTCGCGCTCCGACTGCCGCTCCCGGCGGCGCAGGCGGGGCAGGATGTTCTCGAGCATCTTGCGCAGCTCGCGCGGCTCGCGGCTGAGCGTCGGCGTGAGGGGCTGGCCGTTCACGGATACGGCGAAGTCGTGCTGATTGCCGCCTGACGGGCAGGCGGCCGCGAGTTCGAGAATGTCGCAACTGCGATCGATGCTCACTTCGCGCGTGAAACTGAGTTCCTGGCCGCGGGGAATCACGAGCACCGGTTCCCAGCGGTCGTGAACGTCGCTCCAGAGCGTTTCGAACGCGACTTGCGACCAGGGGCTGGCGGCGCTGGTGGGGATTGGCTGATCGCTTGCTGGGGCACCGCTGCGCTTTGCCCCAGCCACCCCCGCCTCATCCGTAGGCGCATCCTCGGCGAGTTGCTCCTGCCTGGCTTGCCAGGTTTCGAGGCCGGGGAGGAGCGGGGCGAGCAAGGTCGGCGATTTGAGCTGCGCCCGGTCGAGCCGAACGATCGGCCGCAACCAGCGAACCTCGTCGCGGATGTCGAGCGGGTCGGCGCCACTCGGGCGACCGTCGTGGCCGAACTCGGTGACGAGAACCACACGGCGGCAGCCAGCCACCTCGAGCTCGCCGGTCTCCTTCACCGGATCGGCGCCGGTCAGGAAGCCGCTTTCCCACAGCAGTTCGCCGCCGGGCTCTTCGGCAAACACCTTGCAGACCACGCAGCCGCCGGGACGGACCTGCTGGGCGATGCCGACGGCTAGCGACAGGCTCTTGGCAGAACGCGGTAGCTCGAAGGCGATCTCGCTGTGGGCGTGCGTGGTGACGGCGAGATCGCTTTCGCGTCCGCCGCCCGTCGGCACTGTCTCACTCGGTCCGCCGACGCTCCGCCAGGCATGCGGCTGACCGACGAGACGTCGGCTGGCGAGCGTTTCGGCGGGAAGCAGGGGGAGCAGGGCTTCGTGGGGTGCGCGATAGCCGCACCACGCAATCGCTTCTTCGGGCAGGGCGATCGCGGCGCGCGACCAGGCCGGCTGGACGTGGTAGAAGACCTCGATTCGCCGACCGCGGGAGCGGGCTTTTTCTTCGACGCGGGTGGCCTGGCTGGTCGTCAGCGCTCCGCCGCCGGTGAGCGAGTAGCGGAGGATCGCCTGTCCTTCGTGGCCGGCCCAGAGGTTGTCCTCGACGACGCCTTGGATGAGGTCCGCGCCGGGGAGGACGGCGTCGGCGATCTCGGCGAAGCTCGTTTCGACGATGCCGCTTTCGGTGAGCAGGGCGAGGCCATACTCGCGCCAGCGGATCGAGCGGGCGGTGAGTTGCCGGCCGTCGACCAGCACAACCGTTCCCGGCGGCGGCTCGGGGAAGAGCGGCTGGCCACTGGCGAGGATGCGGCGAACGCGGTCGGCCCGAATCAGGAGCGTCGAGCCCTCGACCGGCGCGAGCCCCGCTTCGAGCTTGACCTCCAGCCACGTCGGTTCGCCGCTGCGGCCGCTCGATGGAGCGAGGCGCTGCGGAATCGCGTTGAGCACGTCGCCGTTGGCCATCCGCAGGGCCGGGGAACTGAGGACCGACTCGGCCTTCTGATCGCGCACCAGGGCGACGGGGTTCTCGGGATCGAACAGGTTTCGGCCGGCGACTTCGGCCGGCTTCTCGGGCGTCGGCCAGGCGGGCAACTCGTCCGTCTCCAGCCGCTCGCCGCTGGCCAGCGTGACCAAATACCGCTCGCGGGCTGCGGCGGGGGCGGCGAACGCCAGCACGGCCAGCAGCAGCGTGCAACAGGTTCCGGGAAATGACGACAGACGGCAGAACGACACGAGAAACCTTGGCTGGGGCAGGGGCTGGGGTCGGGGGTCAGAGGCGGAGTTCTCATCTTCGCTGTAATCGG
>JAEZAS010000351.1 GCA_023430365.1 Planctomycetota bacterium | reverse complement strand
TTGGAGAAGGAGCCGCGGATCGTAGTGGGCGCCCGGTTTGGTGACAATGGCGACGCGCCGCCTGTTCCCTCTCGGCGTAAATCTGCGTCAATCTGCGGAAAAAAGGATCCGCAGATTGCGCCGATTTACGCAGAGGGAACGAGATAGGAGAGGCTGGTTGAGGGCTAAGGGGTGGGGCCGGGATGGGCGTCCTTTGGGCCAGTTCTCTGGATCGGGTCAACTTTGCCTGTTGGCTGGCCCGATAAGTCGATGTGGCCCAGCTGCGCGGCGCGAGCCTGCTAGCAGCGTGGGGAAGGCTGATTTGAATGAGGGGAGCCCGATGACATCGACCGCCTTGATTCCGATCGTGGGAGCCGCAGCAGGCGCACTGGCGTCGGGCGCTTCCCAATCGATCTCGGGCGGCCTTTCGTTTCTTGCCCAGCTTACCGGCGGCGAAACGAGCGCAACGCAGACGCCCCCCGCCGAGACCGAAGCTTCCGCGGCGGACACGCTCACGGCGCTCGAGGCCCGGTTGCAGGACTTCATGCGCCGGTTTTATGAACGGCTGTTGCTCGGCGGCGTCGATCCCGAGCAGCAACTTCAGCTGCAGCAGGAGCCGTGGGGTAGCATTGCCGTGAACGACGACCATCCGCAGCGTGAGCGGATCGAGTCGATCCTGGCGAGCGATCCGCTGCTCTCGAATGAGTTTCACCAACTCGCCGACGACTACCGGCAGGCGACCGAGGCGGGCTGGCAGAACCTGAGCGGCCTCGATATGTTCCAGATGTCGCTGGCGGCGGGCGGAGCTACGGCGGGGTTTGTGCGCTAAGCAGATAAAATGTGGCACGCCCTGGCGCGCAGCGAAGGTCGTGGCTGAATCAAACGGTGCGCTGCACGCCCTTCGCTGCGCGCCAGGGCGTGCCACTCTGTGGATTCTGCGGTTCGCTGGCAGTTGAGCCGGCTAGGATGCGTTCGGCCGCGAGTTCGCCGCTGCGAATGCAGAACGGGATGCCGACGCCACGGTAGGCGTTGCCGGCGAGCGCAAAGTGCGGCACGCGGGCCGCACGCTCTTCGATCTGGGCCACCACATCGAGATGGCCGACGTGGTACTGCGGCATTGTGCCGAGCCAGCGGTGGATCTGGCAAAACTCCGGCTCGCCGCGAACGCCGAGCAATTCGCCGAGTTCCTGGCGGACGATCGTTTGAATTTCCGCGTCAGGCAGCGTGGCCAGCTCGGGTTGCAATGCTCCGCCCACGAAGACGCGCAGCAGCACTTTGCCGTCGGGAGCCCTGCCGGCGAATTTTACGCTGGCGAGGCTGGCGGCGATGATCTTGCGCCGCTCGATGGCTGGAGCCACCGCGCCGAACAGGTTAAGCGGATGGTCGATCTGATCGCGGCGATAGCCGAGGACGGCGACGCTGCAGCCGGCGTGGGAGATGCCGCCGACGAGCGTGGCGAGTTCCGGGTCGATCGGAGCGAGCAGTGGCTGGCAGGCGTAGGCGGGGGCGGCGACAATCAGATCGGTGAAGGCTTCGGGGGCGCTGCCATTCTTAAATTCGATACGCCAGCGCGGACCTGAATGGTTGTTGCGATGGACGTCTGCCGATTCGCCTCCCTCACCCTGGCCCTCTCCCGGAGGGAGAGGGGAGGAGACGCGCTGGATACCTTCGACGGCTGCGTTTAAGCGGATGCAGCCGCTGGGCAGGCGGGCGGCGAGGGCGTCGATCAGTTGCTGCATACCGAGTCTCGGGGCCAGGAACTGGCCGTAGCGAGCGCCGCTTTCCGCCGCTTTCGGCTTTCCGCTCTCCGCTTTCGCCCTCGCGGCCTGCTGGACGAGCATGCCGCGGGTGACGCTGCCGTACTTGCGTTCCATTTCGAGGAACTGCGGCATCGTGGCCTTCAGGCTGAGGCGGGCCGGGTCAGCCGTGTAGATGCCGCCGATGAGCGGCTGGACGAGGCGATCAAACACCTCCTGCCCCATGCGGCGGACGACGAACGACTGGAGGCTCTCATCGCCGTCGCCTTCTCGGGCGGGGATGAAGCGCTCCTGGGCCAGCCGCAATTTGCCCCAGGGGCTGAGGAGCCGGGTCGTGACGACCGGCCAGACCTTCGCGGGGCCCATCAGCGTGAAGCCATCGGGGACCGGCAGCAGCCTGCCGCGGCGGACCACGTAGGCCTGGCGGTGGCCAGGGCGGGTGCCAATGAGCTCGTCGGCGAGGCCGATCCGGCGGCAGAGGTCGAGGGCCCACGGTTCACGCGTGGTGAACATGTCGGCGGAGCGCTCCAGCAGGTAGCCATCGTGCCGCTCGGTCCCGAGCACGCCCCCAAGCCGGCCGCTGGCCTCCAGCAGGACGACTTCGGCGGTGGGGTCGAGTTCCACAACCCGATGGGCGGCCGCCAGCCCGGAGATGCCCCCGCCGATCACCGCCACCCGGCGATGGGCGGAGCGAGAGGGATCGGCGTCGGAGCTTGGCGGGAGGGATTCCATCGACCCATTTTACCATCCGAGGCGCGGCAGGCGGCCGCCGCTCGGGGAGTTGGCCGTGGCGAGAGTATATAATAGTTGATTCTGACTTTTTGGATTCTGTGGCGGGTTGGGGGGTCGGACGTACGGCGGGAGAATGGGGTTGGAATGGGACGAGGACCGGTGCGATTCGGCCTGGGATCACGGTACAACCCACCCGCTGGGGTGGTTGTGGATTTTGAGGGGTGATTTGACGTAAGTCGTACTTTTGGAGGTCGACGAGATGGCTGCAGTCTCAATAAAAGGTGTTGTGAAACCCCGGAACGCGAATGACACAAACGACGCTGACACAGTGCGTTACCGCGTTTTGGCGACCGAGCGCAAATGTTGTATTGAGATTGGACCGGGTGTGCGGGGGTTCGGTGACTTAGGTGTGGTTTGAGTGGTGCGCCGGGTCTTGTAAGTGCGTGTTGTGGAGTCGTCGGTGGGGCTACCGGGACGCTTACGCGTCCCGCTCGCCGGGGTGGATCAGGGGCGGTCCGCGGAGGCGAAGTTGGGGGGAGGATCGTCTGTAACAGAAGTGGGTTGGCCTCGTTAGATGTTTGGCAGGCCACAAGTGACACCTACGGCAGAGGCCCTGGGATGAGTCAGACAGACAAGCGCGGATGGGTGCTCGCGGCACTGGACGAATACGAGGTCCGCTTGCTGCGGTATGCGCTGCGCTTGTTGGGCGACCACGATCTGGCTCGGGACTCGGTGCAGCATGCCTTCGTGAAACTGTGCGACCAGTCTCCTGAATTGGTCGGCGAGCGGCCGGCGGCCTGGCTCTACCGGGTTTGCCGGAACCGAGCGCTCGACCATCTGCGACAGCGTGGGCGGCAACCGTCGTTCGACGCCACCGCAGCAGGAGGCGAATCGCCGTCAGCCGACCGCTTGAGCGGGCACGATCCGGACCCTGCGCTTGTCGCCCAGTCGCAGGAGCTAGTGCTCGAACTGCGGCGGCTGATGGCCGGCCTGCCCGACGCTCAGCGGGAGGCGATCGACCTGTGGTGCGATGGACTGGCCTACCGGCAGATCGCCGAAATCGTCGAGCGGCAGGAAGGATATGTGCGCGTGCTCGTGCATCGGGGTCTAACCACCTTGCGAGAGCATCCGCGCGTCAGGGCGTGGCTCAGTGACGAACCATCCGGACTCCACGAACGGTCCTCGACCGTCGCGCCGTCCGTTTTATCAAGGTAATCCCCGATATGAACGATCGACATCTCCAGAACGGCGCCGCGACCAGTCGCGACGAAGAGCGGCAGGCGCAGCTCACCGCCTACGCGCTCGGCCAGCTTGAGGGCGAGGAACTCGCGCAGGTCGAAGCCTGGCTTCAGTCGCCCGAGGGAGCCGGCAGCCGCTTGCAAATCGAATCGACCCGCCGGCTGGCGACAGCCCTGAACGCTGCGAGGGCGAAAGACAATCTGTTGACCGCTTCGCCCGCGCTGCGCAGCGAGGTGCTCCGCTCATTGGATGCAGGAGAAAACGCCATGCACGAAAACACAAGTGAACCGGTTGAGTTGGCTTCCAAGACCTCCGTAAAACGCCCGCGCTGGCTGACGGTTGTTGTATCGGGGGGCGTCCTATCGCTGCTTGTCGGGCTCATCGCCCTGCCCTGGCTGCTGAACCGCCAGTCGGGCGAGCAATTGGCAGACTCGAGATGGAGCGACGACGTGTTATCCAGCCGCAGCGCCCCCGCCGCAGCCCAGCCGCGTTGGACGAGCGAAGAAGCTTCTACCGAGCCTGCGGGGGCCACGACAGCGACTCCCGGGATCATGGCTGGGGAGCCGATCGCCAGTCCGCATCCCTACAATGAGTCCGCGATAGGTGGCGGGGAAGCGCCGGCCGTCGATTTCGCTACTCCGAGAATCCATGATCCCACCGCTTATGGCATTAGCCCCGCGCGGGGGCGCGGCGAAGCGGAGGTGACATTGGCCCAGAAAATGCCTGCGCCGCATGCGGGCCGACCGATTCAGTTGCACGATTCACCGCCGGCAGACGGGCCGGCTCCCTCGTTGCCGGCCATCACCGCTGGCGCCATAAAAAACAATGCCCCGGAGGATCGGGAGCTATCAGGACAACAGCCGCGTGGACTCGAGCGTCAGCTGGTTGAAGCCGAAGTGCTGGCCAAACCTGCGACGCGCATTTTCCGTGAAGGCCGCTGGTACGACTCCGATCGCGACGGGGTTCATCAGTTATCGCTAGTCCCGGGAACCGAGCAGTATGACCCGATCGTGGAAAACTCGTTCCTGGCTTCCACGCACCATCCCCTGTCGACTTTCTCGATCGATGTCGACACCGCTTCGTACGCCAATGTGCGGCGGTTTCTGACGAGCGGCCGCCTGCCGCCCCCCAATGCGGTGCGGATCGAAGAACTGGTCAACTACTTCTCGTATGACTATCCGCAACCGAAGGCCGGCGAGCCCTTCTCCGTGAACCTCGAGATGGCTGAGTGCCCGTGGCAAGAAGGACATCGGCTGCTGCGCGTTGGCATCAAGGGAAAGGACATCCATCGGCAGGAGCGGCCGCAGAGCAACCTGGTGTTCTTGCTCGATGTTTCGGGATCGATGGACGAGCCGAACAAGCTGCCGTTGGTGAAGCAATCGATGTCGATGCTCGTGCAGGAACTCGCCGAGAACGACCGCGTCTCAATCGTCACCTACGCGGGCAACGCGGGGCTCGTGCTGTCGCCCACAAGCGGCGATCAGAAACGAAGGATTCTCGACGCCATTGAATCGCTCACCCCCGGCGGATCGACCCACGGGAGCGCGGGCATTCAACTGGCTTATGACCTGGCGGCGGAATACTTTCGCGAGAAAGGCACCAATCGCGTGATTCTGGCCACGGACGGCGACTTGAACGTCGGCGTGACGAACGATGATGCGCTGGTGGAACTGATCAAGGAAAAGGCCCAAGGGGGCACGTTCCTGACGGTCCTTGGCTTCGGCGAAGGGAATCTGAAGGACTCGAAGATGGAGAAGCTCGCCGACAACGGCAACGGCATCTATGCCTACATCGACGGCGCTCGCGAAGGACGCAAGGTGCTGGTCGAACAGATGACCGGAAGCCTGATCACCATTGCGAAGGACGTAAAGATCCAGATCGAGTTCAACCCAGCCGAAGTCGCTTCGTATCGGTTGCTGGGCTACGAGAATCGCATTCTCGCCGCCCAGGACTTCAACGACGACAAGAAGGATGCCGGCGAGATTGGCGCCGGTCATTCGGTGACCGCTCTCTACGAGATCGTGCCGGTCGGCGCCGAGGCGGCCGTTAAAAAAGCCAAGGAAGAAATGCCGGGCACGGACCCGCTGAAGTATCAACAGAGCGGCAAGAGTGAGACGGGCGATGAAACGGCCGACGCCACCAAAGCCAATGCCGACAAGCGGCTGACCGAAGCGGCCCAGAGCGGCGAACTGCTGACATTGAAGCTCCGCTACAAGGAGCCGGACGGCGATACGAGTAAGCTGCTCGAGTATCCGCTCAAGGACAAAGGAGGAAGCTTCAATTCGGCTTCGAAGGAGATGCAGTTTGCTTCGGCGGTCGCGTCGTTCGGCATGGTGCTGCGACAGAGCGAGCACCGGGGCACGAGCAACCTGGCCGCGGTCGAAGAGATTGCCCAGGGAGCCCTCGGCAAGGACGACGGTGGTTACCGGGCCGAGTTTTTGAACCTGGTGAAGCAGGCTGGGGCGATGGGATTGAAGTAGCTGTCCGTTGTTTGACAATTCGGTGGAATCCAGACGCTGTAGCCGGAGGGTAACTACCCTCCGGAAAACGGCGAGAGGATCGGGCTACGCCGCTTGTGTCGTTTCAAGCGGCGTCGGCGTTGCGTCGGTTGTGATGACCAGCCCAGCGGCCTTTCTCCGGACGCTGTTAGCGTCCGGCTCTGAGATGTATCGCTCAGCCACTTGGATACTGCTTGCAATACTCGTAGAGGGCCATCGCGGTGGCGGTGGCGACGTTATAGCTGTGCGGCAGGCCCCAGACGGGGATTTCCACGCACGCGTCGAGGTATTTGAGCTCTTCTTCGGTCAGGCCGGAGCGCTCATTGCCGATTACGAGCGCCGTCTTTCGCGGGAAAGCGAAGGTGTGCAAATTCTGCGAATTGGTCGTCTGCTCGAGACCGATGAGGTTGTAGCCCTGTTGCCGCAGTTCCTTCAAAACCGGGGGGAGCGTGCGGTGAACTTCGATCTCGACCTGGTCGGCCCCATCGCGGGCGACCGTCCGATCGATCTTGGCATGGCCGCAGGCAATCACTTTACTGATGCCGCAACAGCCCGCCGTGCGAACGATGTTCGACAGGTTCACATGGCTGCGCAGCGGAGCACAAGCGAGGATGAGCTCCCGCGGCTGAGCAAGCTCGGTCGGCGGCTTATGGCGAAGGTGTTCGAAGGACACGGGAGGGGGAGTTTACAGTAGACAGTTCACGGTAAACAGTAAGAGGCAGTATCGCCTTCCAACCGTTCATACTGTGAACTGCCTACTGTTTACTGTCTACTCTTTTAGTAGTTCGGCGTCGGTGGGCGGTAGCTCGAGAGGTCGATGGAGCGGAACCACTCGATGGTTTTCTGTAGCCCGTCGCGGAGCGGGACTTGGGGTTCCCATTTCAGCTCGCGCTTGGCGAGCGTGATATCGGGCTGGCGGCGGGTCGGATCGTCTTGCGGCAGGGGTTCGTAGATGATTTTTGACATTGACCCCGTCAGTTCGAGCACCTGCTCCGCGAGTTCGCGGACCGTGAACTCCGTGGGATTGCCAATGTTGCAGGGTCCCGTGAAATCGTCCGGGGCGTTCATCATCCGGATCATCGCCTCGATCAGGTCGTCGCGGTAGCAGAACGAGCGGGTCTGATCTCCTTGGCCGAAGAGGGTGATGTCGGTGCCGGTGAGCGCCTGGCGGATGAAGTTCGAAACGACCCGGCCGTCGAACGGATGCATCCGGGGGCCGTAGGTGTTGAAGATGCGGACGATGCGGATGTTCACCTTGTTTGAGCGGTGATAGTCCATGAACAGCGATTCGGCTGCCCGCTTGCCTTCGTCGTAGCAGGCGCGCGGGCCAATCGGATTGACGTTGCCGCGGTACGATTCCGGTTGGGGATGTACTTCGGGATCGCCGTAGACTTCGCTCGTCGAAGCCTGCAGCACCTTGGCCCTGCAGCGCTTTGCCATGCCCAGGACGTTGATCGCTCCCATGACCGAGGTCTTGAGCGTCTTGATCGGGTTGTATTGATAGTGCCCCGGAGCGGCGGGACAAGCCAGGTTGTAAATCTCGTCGACTTCAAGCCAAATGGGGATCGTGATGTCGTGACGCACGAGCTCGAAGTTCGGCCGGTTGAGCAGATGCGCGACGTTGGTCTTCTGGCTGGTGAAGAAGTTGTCGAGGCAGATAACATCGTGGCCGGCATCGACCAGGCGTTCGCACAGGTGGGAACCAAGGAAGCCGGCGCCGCCGGTGACAAGAATGCGTTTGATCATGATCTCGCTTACCTGAATTCGATACCGTAGGGGCCCCTAATATACGGTCAGCAGCCGAAATTGGGGACCGGAGTTTCTCTGGCGAATGGATGGTTTATCTCAGCCTGTTGCCTTGCGAGCGAGGTGGGTCGTTCCGGTCGATCGGCCTCCCATCGATGGCGGCGTGGTGATTCTGCGAGGAGGCCGCATCCTCGCCGTTGGCCCCTACGAGCCCGGGCAGCCCGTGCGCGATCTGGGGGACGTGGCCCTGATACCGGCCCTGGTGAATGCCCACACGCACCTGGAGTTCAGCTCGTTCGAAGAGCCGTGGGGAGTGCCCGGGCAGCCGTTTTATGTCTGGCTGTCGCAGATCATTGCCCGACGGCGTGAACTGTTCAGTGAAGCGATCGACCGAAAAACGCTAAACCGGACGGCGGTTGAGCGGGGATTGGCCGAATCGCAAGCTGCCAGGGTCGGGGCGCTGGGGGAAATTGCCGTATCCGATTGGTCCGAGGAGGCCTTTGAATCGGCGAACCGGCCGGAGTCGGTAACTGTCTTCTATGAGTTGCTGGGGCTGGCGTCGGAACGGGTCGACCCGCTCCTGGCGGAAGCTCGGGCACACCTGGAAAAGGCAAAAACTCGTTCGGCGACACCGGGGCCTGAGTTGCGGTTCGGGCTTTCGCCCCATGCGCCCTACACGGTGAACCCGCAGTTGCTCCGAGGAGCTTGCGAGCTGTCGACCGAAACGCGGGCGCCTGTGGCTATGCACATCGCCGAATCGTGCGAGGAACTGGAACTGCTGCAATCCCACAGCGGCGGGCTGGTCGAGACGCTCAAATCGTTTGAACGGTGGTATCCGGGAGAACTGCCGCGGGGCCTGCGGCCGATGGACTACCTGGAGGTGCTCGCCACGGCTCACCGAGCACTGGTAATTCATGGCAACTTCCTGATGCAGGACGAAATGGCGTTTGTCGCCAGTCAGCCGCGGATGAGCGTGGTCTACTGCCCGCGCACGCAAAGCCGATTCAACCACGGCAAGTATCCACTCGCCGAGATGCTGGCGACGGGAACTCGCGTGGCGATCGGGACCGACTCGCGTTCGAGCAATCCGGATCTATCGCTGTGGAGGGAGCTGGGACACATTCGCCAGCAGCACCCGCACGTTCCGCCACTGGAAGTGCTGAAGCTGGGAACGCTCCATGGCGCAGAGGCCCTGGGCGTGGAGGGGGACTGGGGCTCGATCACGCCGGGCAAACGCGGGATGCTATTGCAGGCGTCCGTGATCGGTTCAAGCCAAGAGCTGGAGATCGACTTTGAGCAATTGCCGCGAGCGGTGGAATTGTAGTTGTCCGCTCCCAGGCAATTCGCCTCTGGGATACTCCAAGAGGCTTGGTGTTTTGCAAAGGCACTTAGAGCAGTTCGTCGAGTTCGTCGACGAGCTTTGAGAAGTGAGTCAAAGCGGCATCAACTGGCTCCGGCTTCTCCATGTCGACACCTGCATCGCGGAGCAGGTCGAGCGGATCCTTCGAGCAACCGCCGCTGAGGAAACCAGTGTACTGCTTCAGCTCCTGAGGCCCACCGCTGAGCACTCGCTGGCTGAGTGCGATCGCGGCACTCATGCCAGTGGCATACTTATAGACATAGAAGGCTCGATAGAAGTGCGGAATGCGGAAACACTCGAGAGATAGCTCGTCGTCGATGGCAAATTCGGGACCAAAGTAGGCTTCGAGGAGCTTGCGATAGGCGTTCTTGAGCGCCTGCACCGTGAGCGGTTCGCCAGCCTCGGCCATCTCGTGCGTGATCTTCTCGAATTCGGCGAACATCGTTTGCCGAATGATCGTCCCTCGCATGTCGTCCAGTTCGCGGTTGATCAGATACGCCCGCTGGCGGTTATCTTTCGCTTGCTGGAGCAAGTGATGGCTGAGCAGCAGTTCGTTGAACGTGCTGGCCACCTCGGCGACGAAGATCACATAGCTGTAGTACTGGTACGGTTGGGTCTTGGCCGAATGCCAGGTATGCATCGAGTGCCCGGCCTCGTGGGCGAGCGTGAAGACATCGTTGAACACCTCGGGCTTGTAGTTCATCAGGATGAACGGCCAGCTATCGTAGGTGCCGCTGCTGAACGCGCCGCTGTTTTTGCCCTGGTTGGGATAGCGGTCGCACCAGCGTCCGTTCAGTCCTTCCTCAAGCACCGAACAGTACTCCGAACCGAGCGGCTCGAGAGCATCGATCACGAGTTTCACAGCCTGCTTCCAGGTTCGCTTCACTTCGAGATCGCTGAGGATGGGCACATAGGTGTCGTAGTGGTGGATGTCTTTCAGCTTCATCTTCCGCCGACGGACGTCGTAGTACTTATGCACGGCGGGCAGATTGCGACGAACCGAGGCGATCAGATTGTCATAGACCGACTGGGGAACATTGTCTGGGAAGAGGGCCGCTTCGAGCGACGATTTGTAATTTCGCACCCGCGAGTAATAGACATCCTTGTGAATCGAACCGGCCAGGGTGGCGGCGAGGGTGTTTTCGTGACCTTGGAACTGCTCGTAGTACTGATGAAAGGCCTTCTTCCGCACATTGCGGTTCGGCGAGACAAGCAGGCCACCGAAGGTGCTGTTGGAAAGCTCGACCTGCTCTCCTTTCTCGTTCTTGACGAGGCCAAACTTCAGATCGCTGTCGAGGAGTTGGCGAAAGGCCTTGCCCGAGGCCCCTGCCATTTCTCCCTGCATCGCGAGGATTTCCTCCTCGCGGGCGGTTAGCGTGTGCGGCTTGTAGCGCACGATGCGTTCGAACATCAGCTTGTAGGGCTGCAGCTCTTTGGCCGCTGTGTATTCCTTCAACTTCGCAGCGGGGAGCGACAAAAGTTCGGGACGGATATAGCTGGCAGCCTGAGAGGCCCGCATGGCCAGGTTCTGGTAGCGGCCGACCATTGTTTGGGCGGCATTGTTGGTCTGGTCCTCGGCCGAGCGCAGGAAGGCGTAGCTGCCGACCTTGTCGGCGAGGCGATCGAATTCCAGATCGAACTTGAGGCACGCGGCGAGTGTCTTTGGTCCTTCGCCGAGCTTTCCCTGAAATTTTCCGTAGCCCGATACCATCTTATCGAGTTTCTTGAACTCAACCTCCCAGGCTTGATCGTCGGAGCACAGGGTCGAGAGATCCCAGGTATCGGCAGACTTGACGCTGCTGCGTTTGGGAAGCCGGATGATCTTGTTCATAGGAAGCTCTCGCAAAGAAAGAAGGCCGTCGGCAACAGAGCCGCAATGCAGCCGAAGAAAATACTCACTGGCGGCAGCAGACGCTACGCCAGGGCCGCAGAAACACCGTTATCGGCAATTCGAGACGGGCCGACGGCTCACTACCACTGGTAGACGCCCGCGCCCCAGGCCAGTCCGGCACCGAACCCGCAGGTCAGCACGCGCATACCACGCTGGAGCCTGCCCTCTTGGGCCAGTTCGTCGAGCACCAAGGGAATGCTTCCGGCCGAAGTGTTGCCGTAGCGGTCGAGGTTCATGATCACGCGATCCGCTTCAATGCCCAGATCGCTGGCAGCCGCGTCGAGAATTCGCCGGTTTGCCTGATGCAGCACGACCAGGTCGATATCATGCGTCGTCAGATGAGCGTGAGCGATCACCTCACGGATCGCGTCAACCAACAGTCGCACCGCCCATTTGAATACGGCGCGCCCGTCCATTTGCATGAACTGGCGGCCCGTGGACAATCCGTCCGCGGTCATCGGCTCGCGAGAGCCGCCGGCTGGAACGTGCAACAACTCCGCGCCGCTGCCATCGGCTCCGAGCATGTAGGCCAAGAGTCCCTGCTCAGCCGAACCAGGGCCAAGCAACACGGCTCCGGCGCCGG
>JAEZAS010000346.1 GCA_023430365.1 Planctomycetota bacterium | reverse complement strand
CGCCATCCAGCATGGCGCCGCAACACAGGGAGACGCACCATGAAGAGGCTTGTTACGACGATCGACGCCCACCGCTCGGGAAAAATCGGCTGGGCGCTGCTTTGGCTGCTGGGAGTTCCACTTCCTGTACTGGTCGTGCTGTATTTCCTGACCGGCGGAGGTTGCAGCTAGTCTCCACCAGCGAGGGCCGGGTTGACATTTTGACCAGGGCGCCGGCCACGGAGCCTCACTCGAAATCTTTCAAGCCGGCTCTCGCAACCTGGCCTGGACGCGGCAACCGGCTCTGCGACACATTCAAACTCAATCGCGATCCCACTCGGAAGTGGATGGCGTTCAAAAATAGAGCGAAATCAAAAAACACTGCGTCGATAAGGAGTTGGTTATGGTGGATCAAGCTTCGTTCCAAGGAAACTGGAACCAGATCAAAGGCAAGATCAAGGAAAAGTACGGTCAACTGACCGATGACGACTTGCAGTCGTTCAATGGCAACGTCGATCAACTGATCGGCAAGATTCAGCAGCGCACGGGCGAAGGCCGGCAGCAGATTGAGGAATTTCTGGGCTCGCTGAGCAGCGGGTCGAACAACCTGCTCGAGAAGGGCCGCCACATGGCTGAAGACGCCGTGCACCGCGGGCAAGAGTTCATGAGCCAGGGCATGCAGCGCGGTCGCGACATGTGGGGCGAAACCAGCAGCCAAATGAGCGAACGTTTCAGCGAAGGCTATCACCAGGCCGAGGATACGATCCGCACGCACCCAACCCAGGCGGTAGCGATCGCCTTTGCGGCGGGGCTCGTGACGGGCCTGGGCATGTGCATGCTGGCCGGCCGGCGGGAAACGATGTACGAGCGTACTTCGCGACAGGCGGAAGACCTGAGCGACTATGTCTACGACGCCGTGCAGCGATACCTGCCGCAATCGATCCAGCAGTACATGCACCGGTAAAGAGTAAATAGCGGTCAACGACCGTAATCGCTCGCGGTCGGGCCTGACGCGTACAGCGCGACAATCGCATCAGGCTCGGCCCGCGGGCATTTTTAAACCAATCATTCCTTTTAGGAGCATTTGCGATGGCCGACCAAGGCACTTCAAACCGCATGCAAGAGCAGCGTGGCAATCAGCAGCAAGGGCAGCAACGGGGCAGTCAGGGACGCCAAGGTGGCCAATTCTCGAAGATGGGCCAAAGCGAAGGCGACCAGATGCAGCAGATGGGCGAGCTGGGCACCGACCTGGTGAACTATCTCACCGAATACGGTCGCCAGAATCCGGGCTACGCGGCCCTCTGGTGCCTGGGCATTGGTTTCGTGCTCGGGTGGAAGCTGAAGCCCTGGTAATGCGTGCTTGATGCAATCAGCTGCCGTCACGCCAGTGCACGGCGGCCGGAATTCGATCATTCAAGGCAGCGAGGTAGCTCGGCTGACGTAAGTGCAGCCGGGTCTCGCTGCTCTGAACTACAAAGGGTCGGTGTCGTTGTGGCTGGAAAGCTCCAGCTTATTCGACATCGGCCCTTTCTTCGTTCTTGCTCTGACCGTTTGAAGGTCTAGACGAGCCCCCACTTCTTTCTTAGCCACCATTCGCCCGTCAAAACGCCCGTCAGCAGCAGGAAGAAGAGCCAGGCGTCGGTTGGGGTGCTGCCGAGTCGCCACTTAGTTTGCCGCTCGTCATACTCCTGCGGCCGTTCCGCGATTTCGGCGAGCAAGGTTGGCAGCTCTTCCGGCGCGACCGCACGGCCGCCTTCCTCCTTGGTCCAGGCCGCCAGCGCCGCCATCTGGTCCGGATCGGCGGACGGGTTGCTCAGTTCCACGTCGCGATCGAAGACCAAAAACTCCGCGCGCGCGGTCCCCAACGTTCGCCCCGCTTCCGAGGCGGTCGTTTCAATCGCATAGTCGCCGGGCCTGGTGACTTCGATCGATCCGACAAACTGCTCCTTGTCGGCAGAGAGCCGGATCGGTTGTCGACTGCCGTCGGGTGAGATCAGCACCGCATCGAGCGTCGCCCCTTCGATTGGATCGCCGCCGCTTGTACGCGCTCCCGCTGCAATCGAAACCTTCGCGCCTGGATAGAACCGCCGGCGATCGAGCTTCACCCAAACGTCGTCCTTCTCCAGGTCGTCGCGCCGGACCAGCCACAGGACGATCTGACGCCAGAAACGCTTGTGCTCGCGTTCGAAGCCGTGCATCTGCCACAGGTAGGTCGATTCGCCGGCGAACGCCAGAACGCGCCCTCGGCCATACTCACCGCTGACCAGAATCGGCTCTTCCTTGTTCGTCTCGAGCAAGACACGCACACCGGGGGCCTCGGACACACCTTGGAAACGGTTGGCCCAATTCAGCGGAGGCAGCCTCTGCCAGATTTGATCATTCTGGTCGTCGGACGACAGGCGGGTGACCGGGTGACGTTCGGTAGGACGCGGCAGGAGGGGACCTTCGAGGAAGAAGCGGTCGCGGGCCTCTTCGCTCAAATCGTCCCGGCCTTCGATTTCGTCGATCGTGATCGGCAGCAGGTCCCCAATCGGAGTGCCGCGGAAATCGCCCCAGCCGAAGCTGTTCCGACCTCCCAGCATCAGCAGGCCGCGACCCTTGCTGACCGACTCAGCAATGGCCCGCATGTTCTCCTGTCCCAAAGCGGCGGCCTCGATGTCGCCGAGGATGAAGGCGTCGTATTTTCCTTCCTTCAAGTCCTCGCCCAGATCGATCGGCCAGCGCGATCGTGTGCGGCTGCTGATGACGCGGTCGTCGAGCTCGATATCAGGGGATGCATTGAGCGCCCGCCGAATGAATTTCTGCTCAAACCGCGGCGAGCCGTCCAAGTAGAGAACGCGTAGCCCGCCTTCGAGCACCGTCAGGTAGGCGTTTAGCGAGTTATTCTTGGCGACCAGTTCGCCCGGTTGCTGGGCAGCGGTCAGCGTCAGGCGGAAATGTCCCGGTTTCTGCGGCGTGTAGGGAAACACCACTTCCATCTGCCGGTCGTCCTCGTCGGCGCGCACAGTCTGCTTGCCGATCACCTGCGAATTGCCGGATTCGTCCTCCACCGTCAGCTCGACGGGGATATCCTGATTCACATAGCCCCGCACGCGCACCAGGCCCGAGATCGTCACCTCGTTCTTCACGAACACGGTGTACTCTTCGTCCAAACGATCGATCGCCACATCGCGCGCCTGGGTGGCGTCGCCCGCCGGACCAAAGGTAACGGTGTAGAGCGGGGCGGCGAAGTCGTCCCGCACCTTGCGGCCCGCTTCGGGAACTTCGATGCGCGGTTCAAAGGCGGTCTGTGCGCCATCGCCGGTCATGACGACCGCAGCCAGCCGCTTGCCTTGCTCAGGGCGCAGAGCTTCGGCCAGGCTGGTGCCGATATCGGTCTGCTCACCGGTTGGTTTCTCGGGCAACGCCAGGCGGTTGCCTTGGAGATCGAGCGGATGCAGTCCCTGGTCGTAGCCATAGACACGCACTTCCATCTGCTCGGCCAGCCGAGCAAGCTGCGACTGCGAGCGCTGGAGAGCCGCCTGCTGCGCTTGCCAGCGAGAGAGCTTGCCTTCACCGCTGGGCAGCTCCATGCTTCGGCTGAGATCGAGCAGCATCACCATGATGCTCGAACGAGGCGTTTTGACCGTCGTGATCAACGTCGGCCGCAGGAGCGCGAGAACCACGAGCACAATCACGAACACACGAAGGGCGGTGAGTGTGAACTTGCGCTGGATGTTCAAGCGGCCAAACCTCGGCGCCACGAACAACAGCAACACCAGGCCAAGGGCGATGAGCGCCACGGCCAGGTAGCTGTCGAAAACGGGTTCGGCGCTGAGGTATGACATGGGTAGTAGGCACACTCCGTGTGCCGTGTCGTAGGGTAGGCTTCCAGCCTGCTCTGGATGGTTTCTTTGCGTGCACGGGCAGGCTGGAAGCTTACCCTACGGGGTGTTATTCATCCCGGCGATAAAAGCGGTTGGACAGGACTTGTTCGAGGCCGAGCACCGCCGCCAGCAGGACTGCGAGCATCGGGTAAAACTCGCTGCCGACGCGTTCGTTCCCCACGGCCCGGTTGATTTCCTCTCGGCTGCGAGCGAATTGGTAGCGTTGCTTGCCCAGCAATTCGTCGAGTTGCTCCGGCGATAGTCGCTCCAGATCGCTGGCCGCTGCGGGGACGTTCACGGCAAAGCCGCGCACGACCGGTCCGCTGCGGCTGCCGCGGAGACGATACGGCCCCGGATTGTCGGTAAAGCGAACCGTCACCCGGCCGTCGCGGGCGGTAACGTCCTGCGGTTCGTCGAGCGGTGTGAACAGTTGATAGCGGTCGGGCAGTCGAGAGTCGGCGTTGGGAAGCACCGCTGTCTCGCCGGTCAGGTAGTTCAGCTTGATCTCGCCGCTGCCGACGAGATTCAGCAGCATTTCGTTCACCAGCACAAAGCAGGGCCAGGCGTCTTCGCCGGTCGGCAATTCGTTCCAGGGAGAGCGTCCCTGCGGGCGAAGCGGATCGGAAACCGGCGTCGTCAGGGTCAACACATGGCCGCGACCCAAACGGTGATCGACCAGCGCCGGCATGCCGTTGCCATACGGAATAACGACTCGCGTTTGTGGCTGGAGATCGACCAGGTTCCAGTGGTAATAGACCGGAAAGCGATTCCAGGGAACGTTGGCCTCGATCTGGCGGAACGCGGCAGTCACCGGGTGGTCGTAAGTGCGAGGAGCGAGATAAAGGTCGTCGCCGCCGCGCGACTGGCGAGAAATCTTGCCGCCCAGAACATTGACCGCCGCCGGCTCTTGGAACTCGCTCGGCTTGGCATTGTGCCCCAGGAAAACAGCCAGCCCGCCGCCACGTTCCACGTATCGGGCCAGTTTCTCCCAGGTCTCCGGCGAAAGGGGCAGGGGATCGACGAGGCAAATCGCGCGATACTCGGCCAGTTCCTGGCGATCGAGATCGGCCTGCGCTAGTACGTCGCACACGAATCGCGACTGTTCGTTCTCACGAAATTCGCGGGGGGCGAGAGACTCCGTCAGATAGGTCGTCGACACACCGGGGGGAGCAACCACGAGCACCGGCCAGGCTTGCTGCACTTCGACGGTGAAATAACGAACGTCGTCCCAGACCAATCCATCCTGCCCGAGAATGCGGACCTGTCCTTGATGCACACCCGCCGGCAGGCCACGCACGGAAAACCGGACGACCTGCGAACCGTCGCTGGCGACTTGCAGCGACTCGCTGCCGCGGCGGACAGCCTTGGGAGTGATGATCTTGCCATCGCGGATGACCGGGAGCGTCGGATCGGGCTGCTCGATCACCAGCTCGACGGTTTTCTCACCGCCATCGCCCGTCGCGCTCAGTTCGGTTTCCAGTTCCAGGCTGCCGCTTTGGGCGAGCAGTTGGCCGGAAAGTCGCAGGTCGCCCAGCGAGAAGTTCTGCGGCCGCTCGACGCCAACATCGATCACGTAAACGAGTACGTCGGGCCGCTCCTTGAGGGTCCGTTGCAATTCCTCAGCGGCATCCACAGGCCAGGAAGCCCGGCTGAGATCGGTGAAGACGTACACCTCTTTCCGTGGCCGTTCATTGCTCGCCGCGAGAGCTACCGCCGAACGGAGGACTTCGGCCATCGAGCGGGCCATGCCGGCCGGCTTGAGGCGTTCGATGGTTCGCGCCGCGGCGGCCCGGTCGACCGAGAAAGCCCCGCCCCCGGGACGCGAGTCGAGCACGGCCACTTCGCTGTCGGCTGGCAGTTGCTTGAGCAGCCACTCGGCCAGTTCCTGGCTCGCGGTAAGACGATCCTTGTTTTGATGCTGGTAGAGCATCCTGGGGGAGGTATCGATCGCAAACACGGCCGCGACCGGCGCCTCTTCATCTCCCAGAACGCTCTCGCCGCTGCTGCTCCAGGCCCGGCCCGTAAACCAGAGCAGCGCGATTCCCAGGACCAGCGTCCCCACGCCAAGCCCGGCGGTCAAAACTCCGGATGTGCGCCGCACCCGCGCGGCGCCCGCCACACCAGCCACCGTGCAGAAGAGCACGGCAACGACGCCGACCACGATCCAGTTGCCCATCGCCGCCGAAGCAACGCTCGGCCGGGCGAGCGCGAGCGCCAGCACCGCGATTGCAGCACAGCGAAGCGCCAGCAAAACCCAATGTCGCAGCTGAAGCCGACGGGTGTTCGCCTCGCGCCGCTGCTGGATGAAGCGCAGCGCAGGGAACACCATCGGCTTCGGTCGTTGCCGCATCAGCAGATGCAGCACCACCGGAATGGCCACAAACAGGGCCCCCGCCAGCAGCGATAAGTTGACGAACGTCATGCAGATAAATCTACGCAGCGAGTCGGCCAGCCGTTTGCTATTTATCGACCGAAGCGGCCGAAATGCTGTCCGCGTTCCCGCCCAGGGCGGCGCGACTAACATCCGCAATCATACCGGCTTAGCGATTGCAGCAACCATCGTCCGCCGGCGATGTTCT
This sequence comes from Planctomycetota bacterium, assembly GCA_023430365.1. Classification (GTDB taxonomy): domain Bacteria; phylum Planctomycetota; class Planctomycetia; order Pirellulales; family Pirellulaceae; genus JAEZAS01. The sequence goes on along the minus strand of JAEZAS010000346.1, from coordinate 1,624 downwards.
TCAGAACGTCCCGTCGCCAGCAACCGGTTTGTCCATTTGCAACGACGATCCGGATTGCAACGAACACCCGAGCGCCTGTTGTGGTCACACGTTACGCAACCTGCGAAATATTTAACGCGTGGCCGCGAACTTTCCAGAAGCGAACCTTCGCCTATAATTGTTGGCTCAACAATAAGGATGGAAAACACTTGCGCATCCCTGCGCCAGCGCCGGCTGGAGCTTCGATCATGCTCCGACGCATCGTGTCACTGGCCCCCACGTCGGGGCGTCGTCTTCCCCAAAGGACTGCGGCCCAAACGGGCGTTCGGCCCCTTCGATACGTTAGCGCAGCGGCCTTGCTGCTGGCTTTGATCGGTCTCATCGGGCTGCCTTCCGGCGGATCGTTCTCGGCTTCTCATGCGGGCCTGCTCGCTCAAGACGATCAGCCGACGGCCCGGGCGATGTACTTCGTCGTGCCGTTGCCGCTGACCGGTACGGCCGATCTTCAAGTGCGCGGCCGATTGGAACGGGCCCTGCGCAACCTGCCCAAGAACGAAGGCCGCCCAGTTTTCATCCTGGAATTTCAGCCAGCCGACGGAACGGATGGCTCCGGAAGCGATTTCGAGCGTGCCTTGGCCCTGGCCAACTTTCTTTCGAGCGAGGCGCTCGGCCCGGTCCGAACCGTTGCCTGGGTGCCCCAGACGGTCCATGGCCACGCCGTTTTGCCTATCCTGGCCTGCGAACAAATCGTGATGTCGAAGGACGCTGAACTCGGCGCCGCTGTCGGCCGCGATGAATCGATCACCCCCATCACGCGCGAGGGCTATCGCGAAATCACCAGCCGGCGACGCGTGCTTCCCGAGGCGGTTGCCCTGGGCCTGCTCGATCCGGCGGCCTCGGTCTCGAAGGTGACGACGCTCGGTGGTGTGCAATACGTCGGCGAGGAGAAGCTCGAAGAGCTTCGCAAGTCCGGCGAGGTGGTGGAGGAGGAAACCTTCTTTCAGCCGGGCGATCCCCACGTGCTCAGCGGAGCCGCGATGCGGCAGGCTGGGTTCGTCTCGCACCTGGCCGACGATCGTCGTCAGCTTGCCGCCGCTCTGTCGATTGCCCCGCGCGACATCGAACAGTCGCTGGTTCCCGAGGACGGCTGGCGCCCGATCCGGGTCGACATCGACGGCCTGGTCAACCAGCAGCAGGTCAACTGGACACTTCGCACCATCGAGGACAACCTGCAGCGGGGGGACATCAACCTGCTGGTCATCTACATCCGCAGCCCCGGCGGCAGCCCAGGTCAAAGCCTCCGATTGGCCCGGCGGCTGATGAACCTCGGACCGGATGTCCACACGGTCGCGCTCGTCGAGCGTGAAGCCCTCGCCGACGCCGCGCTCATTGCGCTCGCCTGCGACAGTCTCATCGTCCACGCCGACGCCCGCGTCGGCGGCCCGGGCGAAGCCAATCTTTCCGCCGAGAAGGCGGCTGCCTTGCGAGAGCCGGTGCAGGAGGTCATGCGAATCAAAGGGCGCGACTGGTCGCTCCCGCTGGCGATGGTCGATCCCTCGCTGGAGGTCTTTCCGTACTCGCGCATGGGCAGCGATTCGCCCCGCTACCTGTCGGCTGAGGAGTTTGCCTCGCTCGACGATCAGGC
>JAEZAS010000311.1 GCA_023430365.1 Planctomycetota bacterium | reverse complement strand
GTCATGGAACGAAGAGGCATGGCGGCTGTTCTGCCGCCTAAGTTCCAGTGGAGAAGGTGGGTGGGGGCGGGCTCGGGTCAGCTGTGCGGCACTACTACTAAGGCACAACCATCGAAAGCCTCAGATCATCCAGAGCTTGCTGGACGGGTGCAGGGATGGTGAGGGTGCATTGCTAATCTTGGAACACGCACCGGCCAACGCCCCTATGATGTTCCATCGAGCCCTGAGATCATCCGATCACATTGGCCAAAGCGTAGCAGCCGCGGCTCTTGCGATACTAGACGAGCCGTGGTGCCATGAAGAGTTAATGGCGTTGCTGGCGACGACTACCGATCACGAAGCAACTGCCTACGCACGGCTTGCCCTGGCTCATAGCAGTAATCCAGCCTGTCGCACCGCACTTGCGGAATGGGAGGCACGGTTTCCTTACGAGCCCAAGCCTGAAATGTCGGGTCCTTTAATTCGACGCAGTGAAGGTTTGTTTCGGCTCAAAATGACTCAATTACACGACCGAGTTCTGCCTCACCGAGGTAGAGTGAAGTAGCCCCGGCCCGAGACGGCCGGGGCAAATTGTCAGCGGCGAGACTACTAAGCAGCGTGGCGGCGAGCCTGCACCTGGTCCCAATCCACCATCTGCGGCAACGCAGCGTCATCCGGCTCTGGCTCATAGATGGTCGGAGTCGGGACAACGATGCTAAAACCGCGGCGACGAATGGTACCGACGCTTTCGCCGGTGGAGCGGGAAACAGCGGCTTCGAGTTCTGCTTGAGTCATGCGGATTTTCCTTCGATTTGGAAATTGAAACGAAAAAAGCCCACGTGCGAGCACAGTGGGCCTTGGGGTGCGTACAAGTCGGTGGCTACTCAGCTACGACTGAGCCAGTTCGCTTCCAGCCACTGCCGCTCGGCGTCGAGAGCTTCGCTGCGGCAGAAAAATGGACCGAGAAGTGGTCCGAGTAAAGGCGATAGATCGGCCTGCCACTCACCAGCCTCAGTTGGCTCTACATACGATCCACGGGAGATGCGAAGCGGACCGAGTGACGATAGAGAGATGGTTTAGCCGTACAGGCAGCGAACGGTGCCGGATGGTTCGATGACGAGTTGCATCAGGCCTCCGTTACTTGGAGCGTCGAAGAATGGCACGCCGCGGCCGGTCCACGAGCATGCCATCGAGCGTGGATTGCACGCCGGCCAGCTGCGATGCGACGTGCTGGCGAAGTGTTTGATTGTCACGGAGCTGTTGCGGTTGAACGCCCTGCACGACATCGCGAGCCCGAGCGACCATGTCCTCCAGCTGCTCGTTGCTGCGAATGTTCAGGTGCTTGAAGCGATCGAAAAACTCGTTCAGGTTTTCAACGGCCGAGTCCCGAAACACTTTGGGGCGACCATCCACCGTGCCGCTGAGACGCTCGGTGAGGTGCGAGACGAGCTTATCCAGCTCGCTGAGAAACGCCTGCTCGGCCAGTTGTACCGCCTCGTCGAAGCGGGCAGCAATCCGAGCGGACTCCTGTTCGTAAAGCTGTGGACTAAGCTGACGCAGGTAGTGCGGCGGCTCCACCGACGGGAAGTCGTAGCTCACATCAAACAGCCCCGTGAGAGATGACGGATAGTCCGCTTCGCTGAAGAGGCGACCAAGTCGATTGCGAGCTGCCATTCGGAGTTCGGCATACCGCTCACTCAGCGAGTCCACTGCTTCCTGCAGTTCTGCCTTGAGCGTGGTTAGTTGAACGCTGAAGGTCGGTATTTCGTCTTGCCGTATCAAGCGGATACCTGGCTCGGGGTAGGGCAAGCTCACACCCTTCCAGTAGGCAATAATTCGGCCACGAACCGCTGTCACAGCTCTGAAGGCCGGATGGCCTGTATCGAGAAGCTTCTTGGCAGCGGAGAGATACGTTCCTTCCGCTCCAAAAGCATCGGCCGCTTGCGTTTTCTGTTCCTGGCTGAGCGTCTTTCGCACGCCAAACCAGGTGAATGCGATCCGGACGGCCGCCATTGTCGACCGAAGGCGATCAGCAGGTGACAGGGCAGGCCGATGTGTCGGGGCGTCGAGTAGTGTTGTCATAGGTCTCTATGGGTTAGTGGATCTGAACAGCGATTCATATTGCGGCTGAGTCTCCGCACGAAAAATGTGCCCCGAGCGAAACTCAATTGTTCGCCGGGTCAGTGCGGGCGACTTTGCGTCGAGCAGCCAAGCGAGGCTGTGCTTCATAGATGCCCGGCCGATCGGCACTGAGGCAGCGACCGGTGGCCCACTGCCTCAGGTTCGCAACGGCTTCTGCCGAAGTGCGGGCCACCGGAACGATGTTCTGGGCCGCGGCCATTAAGGGCACGTCCAGTAACGCAGCGAGCCGGCAACAGGCCTTGATTTCGGCTCCTGTCCAATCGCCATCCGGGGGAAGCGATTGAAGTGGGTCCAAACGAAATTTCTCGATGTAGATCTTCCAGATGGCCTGTCGCTGAGCAGCGTCTGGCAGGTCAACAAAAAACACGCCATCGAATCGCTCGGAGCGTGAGAATTCCGGAGGCAGCTTCGCGATATCGTTGGCTGTTGCGACCACGAAAACATCCGATTCATGGTCATTCAGCCATGACAGAAAGGTTCCAAACAGGCGGGCAGACACCCCGCTGTCGGTCTGCCCGCTGCCGTTTACGCCGCTGAACGCCTTATCGATCTCATCCAGAAACACCACCGCCGGTGCCATCGCATCGACGATTCTGAGGGCTTGGCGGATGTTCGCTTCGCTCTGCCCGACCAGGGAGCCGAGCAGCGTTCCTACATCGAGTAACAGGGTGGGACGACGTGTCTCGTTCCCGAGTCCTTTGCAGAACTGAGACTTGCCACAGCCGGGAGGCGACAGCAGCAAAACACCACGTGGGCGAACACGAGAATCAGAGCTACCGGAAGTTCGCAGTGCCCGTTTGCAGAACGCCTTCAGAGCATCCAGACCACCCAGGTCATCGAACCGTTCCTCGCCCCGATGCAGCTGGAGTAGCCCGCTTTTCTTTAGCATTTGGGCCTTCAGTTCCCACAGCGTTTCGGCCGTCAATCTGCCGTGCCGTACCAGCGACAAACTGAAGGCGTTTTCAGCTTCGTATCGCGTTAGGCCACTGGCCGCATCCAGCAGTCGCTGCCGCTCGGCTCCCTCTGGCATTTCGCCTTCTCCGGTGGCGATTCCGGCTGCTATCTGGTCAAGTTGCTCACGGCCTGGCAGCGAATGCTCAACGATCGTGAAGAGCTTCTCCAACTCCGTTGGGAGTTGGATGACGGGCGAGAGGATCAGCACGAAGGTCCGATTTTGTTTGCCCGCGATGAGCTGCGTGATCAGGGCTTGCACGACCTCTGCTGACTGCAAGAAGCGGTGAAAATTCACCAGAACTAGCAAAGCGGAACTGTCGGCTTGTGCCGAGGCATTGATCGAGCGGACCGCGGCCAGTGGGTCGCTCCCAGGCCCTTCAGCTGTCCCGGGTGAGACGCCTGCATTCCGCACTCCCTGTTCCAAATCCCAGACGCTTAACCTCCAGTTTTGCTCGCGGGATAGAGCGGCAATTTCCGCCAGAGCGTCCTCATGCTCGTGGCTTTCGATCCAGATGCCGGTGAAGCAGGCTTCGACCAGTTCACGCAGTCGATCCGATAAGTTCATGCTCACACTCCATGGTGAAAGGAAGGACGGCCGAGGCTGCTTTGCCGCGGTCCAAGGCAACTGAACGTCAGTGCCGGGTGCCCAGGAGGCTTTCTGTAAACGTCTACAGAAAGCTGCACCGAGAGACGCCCGTAGTCGGGCGGGGAACGATCTATGAGGCCAATTGCGGTGGATGTGAAGCTGAGCCGGAGCAATTGCCCGATCTGGCTCAGCTTCCCTGCCGAGCTACACCTTGCTGTTCGGCTACGGTGTAAAGCTCGTGAGTGGGCTTATCACTGGCCTTTGCTCCCAAGGCCTGTTCCAAGAACCGGCTGGCCTCGCGACATGAGGCTCCGGGAAAGCCATGGGTTTGCAGAACCGTTTCCCCTTTGGGGCTGACGACGATTTCGATGGTTCGGTTCATGCCGCACCTCCTGCGACCTGGACCGTAAGCTTGATCGAACCGTTGGCGAGAGGCTGCTCTGTGACGCTGTAGCCCTTCTTGCGGGCTTCGAGCTTGGCCTTTTCGACGGCGTAGGCCTGCAGGAAGCCGTCAAGTTTCTGAGGATCGCCCCAATGGCCGTTGTAGTTGTCGTACTTGATCTCGCCAGTGCTCAGCTGGCACACGGCTGGATACTTCCAGCCCGTAAGCTTGACTGCGAGCCCCCGCACACACTCGCTGAAGAGCTGCACGTCGGTTTCGGGAGCAGGTAACGGTAGGCCGAGCCGTCTGCAGGCGGCCGTAACGGCTTCTGCGTCCGTTACCTGGGTCTTGATTTCGACGATGTGCGACATCTCTACTCCTTGAGGATTAGCGGAAGAAGGTGAGAAAGGTCCCAGCAGCCTCAGGCTCGGGTGTGAGGGCTCGCAGGCAACCGAGGAGTGATAGGGGCTTGGACGTTTCGGATCTTTTTTGCCGTAACTGGTTCTTGGGAAAGAGCTTCAGCCAGTTCTTCGACCAGCAAGTCATTCACCTCTTGCCGGGTGCAGCCTCGGTGCAAGCTCCACAGGGCTAAGCCTGCCAAGCCTAGGGGAGCCAAACAGGCCAAGGTCAGGCTCAAGGTCAGGGCAAAGGTTCCGTAAAAGCTCTCGGTCTGCCTTTGCTCCGCTAGCTGACGACGCTCGACTTCCAATTGGTCCCGCTGAAGGCCGATGGCAGCTTGTTCCTGTCCTAGCCGCTGCTGAAGCTGGATGAGCTCTCGTCGGGCCTTGGCGTCCGACTCCACTAGCAGCTTGCTGCCCTGAGCTACTGCTACATGAGAATCCGAAACACGCTGATTTTGCCTGGACTGCTCCGTGGCAAATGAATGACCCATCCGGGCCAATTCCTCATTTCCGCCCCCGCAACCGGCGGAGCCGGCGGCGATGAGGGCGACGACGATCAGCTGTGAAGGCTGACGCATGCGAAGATGAACTCCTGTTCTGGAGGATCCTGCGAAGCAGTGACTGAGAGGCTCTGCGGAGCCTGACTTGGCGTACCAAGGCCAACGCAGTGACTGCCATCGCAAGTGAGAACGAAACGACGACGATGCTGTTTATCAAATACACCTCCTTCGGGCTTTGCGGCACTCAGCCGCTTGAGGAAACCGTGGGGCAGCATGCCCCGAGAAAAGCTTGCGTTCAGGCTGTAAACGACCTATCAGCGGTTCTTCCGATGACTAACCGGATCCGCTCACTTATTTTGACGCGTTGCGAGAGCGAATTTAGCTCTAGAAACGTGAAAGTGATGCTGCTCTCAACTAAGTTGTATCGCTGAGTAAATGGCACCCGACCAGCAATCGGTAGAGGCCGCCCACTCGACCAGCACGCCACGTTTAAGTGTTTGGAGAAGCGGAAGAACGAACAGTTCCTCGTGTCCGGCTCCGTTGAGAGCTTGGCTGAAGGTCGTTGTTGGCTGCAACACCAGTGGTGATGGCAGCACGTTTCCTCCACCGAAGTGCCTGTCAGAAAGATCACTGACGATAACTAGCGAATCACGTCTGCCAAGAAAGGCAGTGAGAATGAGCGACGGTATCTTTTTACTTAATGCAGACGACCGACTGATTCAGATGACGTCGCAGCCGTACGACTCAGAATCACTGCTCCAGGAGTTGCTCGCGAAGTATCCCAGCCTCCTCGCCGGCGAACAGCTTGATCCCGAATCTCCTCGGCGATGGCTCTTCATCGAACGCGAATCATCCATTCCCGGTGAGCAAGACGGAGCCGGACGCTGGTCTCTGGATCATCTTTTCGTCGATCAGGAAGGTATTCCTACGCTTATCGAAGTAAAAAGGAGCACCGATACACGAATCCGTCGGGAAGTCGTCGGTCAGATGCTGGATTACGCTGCTAACGCGGTGTTGTACTGGCCAGCTGAAGCGATCCGACTCAGGTTCGAGCAAAGCTGCGAGCAAGCAGGAGTCGATCCACAGCAACGACTAGCGGAAGCGTTGGGGGATGAGATCGAGGTTGAGCGATTCTGGACTGACGTAAAGACAAACCTGCAGGCAGGTCGCATTCGGTTGCTGTTTGTTGCCGATCGAGTACCGGATGAACTCCGCCGCGTCGTAGAGTTTCTGAATCAGCAGATGGACCCCGCGGAAGTGCTGGCCGTCGAGATTAAACAGTACGTCGGCGAGGGAATGAAAACGCTGGTGCCCCGAGTCATGGGCATGACGTCGGCGGCACAGAGCAAGAAACACCCGAGAGTCAATCGCAGCGGTTCGCAGTGGGACGAGAAGCGGTATTTCGATACGTTAAGAACCATTAAAGGGGAGGCCGAAGCTGCACTGGCTCGTCGAATCTACGATTTCGCCGCCGAGAAATTTGAAACACCGGATTTTGGCCGCGGGAGTGATTATGGAACGCTTTCCGTAATCATCCATCATGATGGGCAACGGCACGTGCTCTGCGACATCGGCACACCGTCGATAACCTCACCTACAGCGAAAACGAAGCCTACGAATGTCGCCATCCGCTTCAATCGCCTGCTAGAGTTCACTAACTTCCGTGACGAAGCACTGCGAGAGCAACTTCGCACGAGGCTGAACGCTATTCCGGGTGTTCAATTACCAGCGGACGCCATCGACCGACATCCGAATTTTCCCTTGCACTTACTGGCAGCCGAGTCGTCGATGGTTCAATTCTTAGAGATCTTGGCCTGGATGAACGAAACGATTCGCGACGGCGATGTGTGATTCCGACGAACAAGTGAATCAGCAGCTCAAACCGCTAGGAAACTGAATGCAATCAAACTTCTTTTACAAGAGCGGTGCGACAACTCTGGGTCCGGTAAACTGGACTCAGCTGCAGCAGCTCGCATCAGCCGGTGTGATTAATTCAAAGACTCAGATCCAGGTGGATGGCAATTGGGTCACAGCTGGAACGATCAATAAGCTCGAATTCCCGAAGGAACTCATCCCGACCGAAGCATTCACCTCGCCCCAAAGGACGAACTTGCAGGGAGCACCGCAGATCGCCAACGAATTCCCAATTCCTCAGTATGGAGCCGCGGTGAGTCTGGCGACATTTTTCTCGATCGTCGGTTCACTGGGAATCGTCTTCGGCGTTTTCCTCCTTCTCGCGGCTTTAGGAGCTTCCGACGGCGGCCAGACCTTGCTTGTTGCGTCGGTCATGATTGCCGGCGGAATCGCCGATCTCGCACTCGGCAGTTTGCTGTCCATCGCCGTGGACGTCGGCCGTCATTCGGTGCGGCAGACCAACTTACTCACTCAGCAGCTTCAGCTGCTACAGAGTCGAACGGTGTGACTCTGTTGCTTCCTCTTCGGGCTCGTAAGCGGCACGTTGAATATCGATGTGACGGGCAGGGACCGTTGGTACTATCGGGTACTATTTGGGCCGCGACGTACTACGATTTAATACGACTTTTCGAGCTGATTTGCGACGTATTGCGAGTCGATTTTTGTCGTGCTAAGTTGCCGTAGTGTCAATGTCTTAGTTGCCGTGAAAGCCAATCGAATTCAGCGACTACGGAACCGAAGGTTGCAGGTTCGAGCCCTGCCGGGTGTACTCAAATTCTAGCAATGACTTAGGACGACGTCGGTTCTGGGGTTCTCACTGAAAATACACCTCGCCAGGTGTACGGTGTGATCCGAAACGACGGAGAATAATCGTCCATCCAAGTCCAAGAGTCCCGCCCGCGCCTTTTCTCTCTTCCGTTTTGGTTGCGGCAAGTGGGCCAAGAAGATCGGCGGCCGACTTTCTTACTTAGCCGCTGGTAACGCCGCCCTTCGCGAGTACGAGGCGTTGCTCCAGTCTGCAGGTCAAACCTCAAGCCAAGCGCCCGCTCGTCCTGGCGCTGTTGAACTAGCCGTCCATCAGACGGGCGCATGTGATCGCTTTGTCCTCGATCTGATCCACCAAAGTCGGCCGTAGCGTGCCCTGTGCGACTGTGTACCGAGACGGTTGAGGCCCTGCGCGCCTCGCTCAAACGCCGCTATGCCCCCCGCGAAGAAGCGGCCGGCCGAGACTTCATAATTATGAGTAGCAAGACCTGGGACTCGTGCAACCCGATCTGCAAGCAATTGCCCGGGCGCGCGAACGAGCCGAAATCAAACAAGGCGGCCGGCAACGAGGTCAGTACTTCGGAAAAATGGCAGTCGATGGAAAGCGATCTTCGGGGTTGTTGCTGTCGTTTAGGTATTCATCACGTGGCAGTCGCAGTTCGGGCCAACTGTCGGGACGTACGCGAACCACTCGGCCGGGGCGAATTCCCTCGATGATGAGATCGGTCTCGAAGCGGATTTGAATTCCGCTACTCCCCAGCGGGACTTCTTCCGCCGATTTGGTGACATCGAGGATTGGCCCTCGGGAGGCCATGTGAGCTGGGCCATAGGCGCCGCCGGCGTGTTTGAGCGTGCTCTCGGCGGCGTTCGTCACGCATTGAGTCCCAGTCTTAAAGTCGGCGTAGAGCGATTCGTCCATGCCGCCAAACAAGGTCGCGGTGATCGTGGCGCGGCCAAACTTGCCGTATTCCACGTCATCCACGAAGGCTGGCATCCAGCGACTCCGGATCAGAGCTTTGTATTTCTCGGACTGATTCTGAGCAGCGCGCTGGAGCGCCGTATCATCGAGCCAGATATCTGAAACGTGGTACCGCAGGAACACGCCGCCTGGAGTGGGCTGCCACGTAAGTCCGATCTGGACAGCCTGGTTCTCCAGAGATTTGGTTCCCTCCGCCGGCCAGATCCCGTCTGCAATCAAATCGGCAACGCTGAGGCATTCGCGGCCCCGCCAGATACGCGTCGCGGCGTCGAAGGACAGTTTCTCGTCGGTCAGGCTATCTCCGCCTGCTTGAGACACACGGCTGGCAATGATCAGCCCCTGGTTGTCGCGAACACTGACTTCCTTCAATTTCCAGACCTTGCCTTCTCGCAGGCAAAAGCTCGGCTCGTCTTCGAGGAGCAACACATGATTCTCGGCAGGCCGATCAGGAGTTCCTTTTTGTGCTACCGGCACCGACGACGCTTTAGGATCGGGCGGCAAATAGGCGCGCACGTGCAAGACGGTCCCCAGCGGGATGTCCCGAAGATCGGCAGGTGCTCCATGACGGCGGACCATGCCATAGGGAAGCATCGCGAACGGGTGCGGCGGGTTGCGGAAGAACTCACCCGGAGTTTCCACGCGCAAACTACCACGGCGATTCGCATGATCGAGAAACGCCAGCACTCCGCGATACGAGCGCGCCTTTTCGAGGGGCGGAAACTTCCCGGCTTCCGGCCGAAAATCCTCGGCGGCCGTGTCCTGACTGAAGACCGGCGCCGCAGCGACGCTGGAACCAAGCAGCACCAACAACGACCAGCAGACCACGAAGTTCAAAGGACCAGGCACGAGCCACTTCTTCATACTTCGATCGCCTTGTTGCTGTCGCCAAACTGGTCGATTTCTACCCCCATGCGCTGAGCCATCGTCAGCAGCAGGTTGCTCATGTGAGCATCCGGGTTGGCTGGCCGGCTGCAGAGCGCGTAGTGTTCGCCTGGCTTGTCGAGCTGATAGCCCTTGAAGTGTCCCTGGTTGAAGTCCAGATGCGTGCCGTGCTTGAGGCCGAGGTCGGAACCGCCGGCGAGCACGAGCGGTAGGTTGGCGTTGCCGTGACTGTGTCCGTAGCTCATACCGCTGCCAAACAGGGACATGGTCGATCCCAACAGCGGCTTGCCGTTGAGATCTTTCGTTTCCGCCAGGCGAGTCAGGAAGTAGCTGTACTGCTCGATCGCGAAGGTGTCGTACATGGTCAGCTTTTCCATGTAGCCTTGATCGCCACCGTGATGGCTGAGTTGGTGCCGAGATTCGGTGATGCCGATCTCAGGAATGGCGATGGCATCCCCCTCGCCGCCCAAACTGAACGTGGCCACACGGGTCACATCGGTCTGGAAAGCGAGCACGATCAGGTCATACACGGTGCGGAAATAGTCCCCCGCCATGGTATGAGCGATGTCGCGATTGGTACGCTGGCGATCGGCATCCGAGACAGCTGGCAGTGGCGTGTCGAGCCAGGCGTCGGCGCGCCGCGTCCGGATCTCCGCCTCGCGGACCGATGTCAGGTAGTGTTCCATCCGGCCTTTGTCGGCCGATCCCATTTTCTGCTCGAGCCGGCGTACTTCGGCCAAATTGGCATCCAGCACGCTTCCTTTGCGGCGAAGCGCGCGGCGCTGGACGCCGATGCCCCCTTTGGGCGCTTCGAACAGTGCGGCAAAGATTTCGCTGCAACGGCGCATCGCCGGCAGCCGAACGCCATCGGCCGTCCACGCGAGCGAGTCCTGCGTGATGGCAATTTCCATCGAGGGATACCGCGTGTGCTTCGCGGTGATCTCGGCCATCTTCTGGTCGACCGAGATGGTGTTCCGATCCGAAGGGCCGAGCCTTCCGCCCGTCAGCCACACCGAGATGCAATTGTGATGATGGCTGAGTGCGCCTGGGTGATGCAAACCGCTGATGGGCGTGATGGCATCGCGGTGTTTCTCGAGCGGCTTGAGTGATCGAGAGAACTCATAATCCTTGCCCGGTGCGGTGATCTGGTAGTTGAGCGAATGTACGCCATTGGCCAGGTAGATAAACGCGCTGCGCCGTGGCGTTTCGGTTTGCTCCTCGGCTGCCCGTAGCGGCACCATGCATTCCAGAAACGGCAAGGCGATGCAAGTTCCCAGCCCGCGCAAGGCGTGACGGCGGTCGATCAACCACGACTGCGAAAGAAATTGACGCACTGAGGACCCCTTCATCAGAATGTCGGGCGCTGGTGTTAGCGTTTCCGCATTAGATCAGACAGCGCTACGGCTCGGACAATGTCTTTGACGCGATATTGGTGCTTCTTCGCTTCCGCCTCAATCGCCCTTAGATCTTCCTGATCATCCACCGTAAGCACGCGACGGAGGGCGTACGTGCAAAGATGCTCGATAAAAGCTCGGGCAATCTGGTCACGGTCGGCGAGTAGCAACTGCTTGAATTCAACGGAATCCTTGAACTTGCGACCGTCGGGCATGATGCCCGAGGCGTCGATGAGCGGATCCTCGCCGGTCCCCGTCGCCACTTTCTCGCGAGTTCGCCATTGTCCAATCGCATCGTAGTTGTCCCAGGCGATTCCGAAATGGTCGATCCTGGCGTGGCAGGCCGCGCAGTTAGCGTTGCTGCGGTGGGCTTCGATCTTCTGCCGAATCGTTGCCTTGGGGCTGTCGGGCGGGTTGGGTTCGATCGGGTCGACATTGGCCGGCGGTGGCGGCGGCGTCTTGGCGAAAATAGCTTCACTGACCCACACACCGCGGTGAACCGGGCGGTGTCGGGTGCCATCCGAGGTCAGCCCGAGGACAGCGCCCATCGTCAACAATCCGCCCCGATGGCTCTCTGGAGTGAGCGCAACCCGCTGAAATCCATCGGTCTTCGGTTCGGGCAGACCGTAGAAATCACACAGCCGAGCGTTGGCCATCGTCCAGTCCGAATCGATGAAGCTGTCGATGGTGAGGTTCTTGACGAGCGTCTCGCGGAAGAACTCTACGGGCTCGGCGCGCAGGCTTGCTTCCAGCCAAAGGTCGTAAGTGGGATACAGCTTCTTGTCCGGCGGAAACATCCCCACGCGATGCAGTTGTAGCCACTGTCGAGCGAAGTCATCGATAAAGCGGTGCGCCTTGTTATCGGCCAGAAGCCGATCCACCTCTTTCGTCAGGCCATCGCCGTGGAGCCCGCCGGCATTGGCGGCGGCAATGAGTCCCTCGTCGGGCATGGAACTCCAGAGAAAGTACGAAAGCCGGGTGGCAAGTTCCGATTGGTTTAGCCGCTGGCGCGGAACGTGATCTCCCTCGACGATGTAAATGAAATGCCGGGAGGTGAGCACGCCTGCCATGGCCACGCGGAAGGCAGCTTCCGTCGGTTCGCCCGCCTCGCGCTCCGTCCGATACGCATGCAGATAGTCGGCCAGCTCTTCCTGCTTGACGGGTCGTCGCCAGGCCCGCTCGGCGAAGCGATGCAAATACTCGGCCACGACATCCGTCGTCGCATCGTCCGGGGGCATGAGACCATTGCGACGCGATTTTTCCTCTTCCGTTTGCAGCGGTCCTTCCCATTCGATCCAGTCGACGAGCACGGTGGAGAAGATGCCGTTTCCCTTGTCGTCGAACATCTGCGGCGCGTTGGGGTTCAGCAGCAAGGTCTCGCTGCTGTGCGTGAAAATATAGTTGGGGTTCGCGAGCGCGTTGCGAAAGGCCGCGCCAGCGCGCCGATCCACCACGTCGGAAGCAACGACGGCAAAGCGGAGAGTGGTTGGCATCTCCAGGAAGACGTCGAACTCGTACACGGCTGGCTTATCTTCCGGCGCCGTTACGTCGAACTCGATGAGGCCGGCGACCGTTTCTTCGCCCGTCTGTTCGCCGATACTCAGGTGGGCAGGCTGGCCGCCGGGTGGGCGAATACCACTGGCCTGGATCCGGAACTTGTAAAGTCCGCTGTGCTCTGGTCCGGTTCGTCCAAACCAATTGGGCGAGAGCGCCAATTCAACCCGGCCGGGAAAAAGCAGGTAGCGTAGAGGTCGCTTGATGCCAAACCGATCGAGCGCTTCCTGCTGAGTCTTGCCGTCGCGATAACGCAGGTCGACAGCCGTCTTGCGGACGGTTCTCGCCTCGCTCGACGTGGCGGGAAAGGCGCGGTCCAGCACAATTTCTGCCGCACGGTAGTAGCGGTCGACATGCGATGGCGAGAGAGAAAGCTCGGAGCCGATGCGTTCAAAGCCGTGCCACAAGGTGTCTTCGTTCAACTCGCCTGGCTTCGCAGGATCGTAGCGCACGCCAAGCAGGTCATAGACCGTATTCTGATACTCTTTCCGGCTCAGTCGGTAGTGCGTCACGGCAGAACGGGCCGCCATCCGCGCGGCTCGTCCCTCTCGCAGGCGCGCATCGAGTTTCGCGACGAACGCAGCAATCTCTTCTTGCGTCGGCTGAGGTTCATCCTCGGGCGGCATCTGCCCCGAATTGATCCGATCGAGGACTTCTCCCCAATGATGCGTGTCGGCGCCGGATTTGAAATCGCGAGAAAACTCGTCGATCCGCACGTCCCCCTCAGCCTTCGCGGGGCCGTGACAGCGGGCACAATGCTTTTCTAAGAATCCCTCAAAGGCATCCGCGCCAAGGCCGACGCCCGTCAAACTCAGGCTGACAGCAAGGCTCAAGGAGGCCAGCCGTAGTTTGGCGAGGCAGGGGAATGTGAGTTTCATTAAGGCTCTGTGCAGCGTCTTGAATGATCACGTCAACGACCAACGCATCAACGGCGTCCGGCCTGCTTCCGCAAGACACTCACTGCAAGCCCGCTTCTACTGGCTCCCAGCAAGTGACTGCAGTGCACAATCATACATTCTCAAACTCCGAATTGCGCCTCCAATCCGCGCCGGGCTGCGCATAGCTCCGCCCACAGGCGCGGAGCGGGATTCTCGTTTACTTAGGGCCCCTTCGCCGAACAGGCAACTAGTTAAGTGGCGGCTTGCTCGAATCTCATTGCGATTGACGCTGGGATGAGCGCTTGCGGGGCCTGGTCAGCTGAATCCAGGTTGGGGCGTGGTCGCTGCTTTTTTCCCAGCCGCGGACCTCTCGATCGACTCCAGCCGCGGCGAGCATTTCGGCGGCTGGGGCGTTGAGCAGGAGGTGGTCGATTCGGATCCCGGCATTGCGAGCGTACGCGTTACGGAAGTAGTCCCAGAAGGTGTAGATCACTTCGTCGGGATGGAGAGCGCGGAGGGCGTCGGTCCAACCTTGTGCCAGGAGTTGCTGATACGCGGCACGTGTCTCCGGAAAGAAGAGCGCATCGTCGACCCAGCGTTCCGGTTTGTACGCATCCAGTTCAGTGGGGATCACGTTGTAGTCGCCGGCCAGGATGACCGGGTGATCGAGGGAGATGAGACCTTGGGCGTGCTTGGTCAGGCGCGTGAACCACTTGAGCTTGTAGTCGAATTTTGGTCCCGGCGCCGGATTGCCATTGGGAAGGTAGAGACAGCCGATCCGCAGGCCATCGATCATCGCTTCGATATATCGGCTGTGAAGGTCTTCCGGATCCCCGGGCAACACGCGGCCGATTTCTTCCGGTTGCTGTCCGCGGGCGAGGATGGCGACGCCGTTCCAGCTTTTCTGCCCATGCCAGATCGCGCCATAGCCCGCCTGCTCAATTGCGTCGGCTGGAAACTTTTCTTGCGGGGCCTTGAGCTCCTGCAGGCACACCACGTCGGGCTCGAATTGCTGCAACCAGCGGAGCACGACGGGCAGGCGCGCATTGATGCCGTTGACGTTGTAGGTGGCGATTTTCATGTCATTGGCGAGCCGAACGCTCGTCCGCTGGAGTCGGCTACGATGAAGCGCTCAGCAAGATAGCATGGGCGGGTGTCTCTCACAGCCCGCCCTCGATGACTCCAGCAGTTGGGCGCGCGCTCTATCGCCAGGTACGCCGTCGGGCCAGTTCCGCTGGCCGTCGCTGCGGTTTCTTGGACTGCTCGCGTTGCCCGAAAAGCAAACCGCCCGCTACCGCCGCCACGGCGGCTCCGATGAGCAGTCGGCCGACGAACTTCGTGCGGTTGTGCTGCCACTCCGCGTTCCAGCCGTACTCAGACCAGAAGTTGGGCACCTTGCCGTGCGAGAGATCGTCGACGATGCCTTCCACCACGTTCACCCGATCGGCAAGCATCAGGGGAAGCCAGTGCCCGTAGCTCGACTCGCTGTACTGAAACGCGTAGCGACGGATCATCCCACTGAGCCCCGTGGGGGGCGTCGAGGCGCCGAATACCGCCGAGACGTTGGGACGCTCGTTCGAGTGGAGAACTTCGACGTCGACCGGTTGCTGCGGCGGGCGCTGCCAACTGTATCCGTCATGCTCCGCATCGGTGCGGTGTTTGATGGGATAAGTCGGGTCGTTCTTGGGGTCTGCGTCCACGCCCCATCCCGGCACCTGAGTCGGATCGATGCCGGCCGTTGTCTTGTCGGTTTTGTCTGCGGTCACCATGTCATGTTCCTAGGCGCTGACGGTGGGTGGAATGAGTACAGGCTTGATGCAGCCGTCCAGCTTGGCGGAGAACAGCCGATAGGCGTCGGAGACATACTCCAGCGGAATCCGGTGCGTGATGAGCGCCTTCGGATTGAGTGTGCCGTTGGTCACGTGCTCGATCAGGCGCGGGAGCAATCGCTTGACCGACGCCTGGTTGGCTCGAATCGTGATGCCTTTGTTCACGACGTTGCCGATCGGGACGAGGCAATCGGTCGGTCCATAGACGCCAACAATCGAGAGAATGCCTCCCTTCTTCACCGAGTTGATGGCCCAGTGCAGCGCCGTGGCCGATCCGCCCTGCAGCAGCATTTTGCGGCCGAGCAGTGTCTGCATGGCGTTTCCAGCGGCCTCGGCGCCGACGGCGTCGATTCACGCGTCGGCTCCCATCCAGTCGGTGGTGCGTTTGAGAAAGACGACCGGGTCTTCGAGCGAGAGGAAGTTGTATGCCTCGCAGGGGGCATAGTTCCGGGCAAACTCGAGTCGATAGTCGACGTGGTCGATCACGATCACCCGCCCCGCGCCGAACAGCCAGGCGCAGCGGGCTGCCATGATTCCAACGGGACCGGCGCCGAAGACTACGACCGTATCTCCCTTGCGAATGCCCGCCATCTCCGCTGCCTGATAGCCAGTGGGCACAACGTCGGTAAGCAACACCGCATCGTCCGGGTCCATCCCCTCGGGGATAACGGTCGGTCCCACATCGGCATAGGGAACGCGCACATACTCAGCCTGCCCGCCGTCGTAGCCGCCCGCGGTGTGCGAGTAGCCGAAGATGCCGCCTACGGCTGTGGCCTGGGAGTTCGACTCATGGCAGTTGCCGTACAGTTCTTGCTGGCAGAATGCGCACTTGCCGCACGCGATGTTGAACGGGACGAGCACATGGTCGCCGACTTTCAGTTTCTGAACGTCGCTGCCGACTTGCTCGACGACGCCCGTGAACTCATGGCCAAAGGTCATGCCGACCCGAGTATCCGGGACCGATCCGTTGTAGAGGTGCAGATCGGACCCGCAGATGCAGGATCGCGTGACCCGGACGATCGCATCCTCGGGATGCAAGATCTTGGGCATGGGCCGTTGATCGGCACGGACCCTTTTGGGTCCTCGGTAGTTCATTGCAAGCATTGAGAAACTCCGCGTTGCGTGCAGTTTGCGCCTTGAGGGCGGGAATTGGCTGCCGTATACGCGACGGAAGCGGAGCAATGCGCGTACCGGTTGCGGGGGAGGGCCCGGCAGAAGGCGTGCAGATCCATTGCAGCGGCGGCAATCGGCGTCGCAATGGATGGCCAGCCCCGTTGCGTCGCAGATTTCAGGCGGGGCGGTTCAGGCGGGGCAACACCTGCTCGCCAAAGGCGTCGATGAAGCGTTCGGGATTGCCGCTGATCGTGTAGAGAAAGATGCGGTCAAACCCCAGGTCGATGTCGGCTTGCAGCCACTCGACGTGCTGCTGGAGGTCGGCAGACACCCGCAGCTTGCCCTTGATATCGTCGACGCTGGCCCCGGCTGTGGCTGCGGCCATGCGCTCGGGCGTTGGCAGATTCTGCGCCTCGCCTTGATCGAGCACGGCAATCGGCCAGTTCTTCCAGGCACGTTCCCATGCAGTGCGTTCGTCGGGGTCGTAGCCCACCATTGCCTGCAGGAACATCGGCTTACCCGCGCCGCCTCCCTCGCGGAACGCATCCACCACTTTACGAAGCTGATCGGCGCCAGTGTTCACGGTCAGCAGGCCGTCGGCCCAGGAGCCGACCCACCTGGCCGTTTCCGGAGTGATGGCTGCGCCGAAGAGGAGCGGGGGCTGGTCGGGGCGCGAGTAGAGCTTTGCGTCCAGCACCGTGATCTTTCCGCGATGCGTAACGGTCTCGCCGGCCCAGAGCGCGCGAAGGATGTCGGCCGATTCGCGAAGCAGGGCCTGCCGCTCGGGCTTTGGCGGCCAATCCCGTCCGGTGATATGCTCGTTCAGCGCCTGGCCTGTTCCAACGGCCAGCCAAAAGCGTTCGGGAAACATCTGAGCTAGCGTTGCGGCCGCCTGAGCCACGATGGGCGGATAGTAGCGAACAAACGGGCAGCAGATCGTGCCCAGCGACAGCGAAGTGGCCTGCATGGCTGCCCCGAGCCAGGCGAAGGAGTAACCGCTCTCTCCCTGCTCGGGCGTCCACGGATGGAAGTGATCCGAGCACATGGCCGCTTCAAAACCAGCGCTCTCGGCGCGCCGCACATGCGCAATCAGTTCACGAGGCGAAAACAGCTCATGGGAGGCATGAAAGCCCACGAGCGTCTTTCTAGGGTTCTTAGCTGCCACGAATGCACCTTTTCGAACTCCGCCGCGAACGAGTCGTTTGAGGGCGCACCTCTAAGCAATGAGAGTGCCAAGCACTGAAAATGCAAGGATCGGCAACGCTGCTGGAGTCATCCGAGGGGCAAGATCGCCCGGCTCAGGATGCCGGGCGACCATTCTTTTTGATTTGGGGACCACCATCGAGCCAGGGCCCCGTTTCTACTGGATGACTTAGCCGCGGAAGTTCTTGATTCGCACAAACGTCAGGAAGTTGGAGTCGTGGGCGCTGGCGGCTTTTCGGCCCGAAGGCTCCTGGAAGGCGGTCCGGATCACGGCGATCAAGTCTCCGCCTTCGAACTGCCAGTCGGCGTATTGGAAGCCGGTCGTCGCCACGTCCTGATGCTGCAAGACGATCCGATCAACCTGCCAATTGCGCAGATCGGAAGATACGACCAGAGCGAGCGTGTTGCGCGTGCGTTCTGGTTTCGCGGCTCCGTAGAATTGCTCTGGCACGTGGTTGGTGAGCGACCAGTACTTGCCGCTTGTTGCGTCGTAGCGAACCGTGAACTTCTTCGTGCCGCCGGGGAAGTCGATGAAATCGGTCGCCGGGTTGAAGGTCGCTGTTCTGCCGTCGGCGGAGATGCGAATCAGAGCCGCCTTCTCCGCGTACCCGTTCTGGTGAACGCGAAGCATGTTCACAATCTGCCCCGCCGCATCGACGACGATGTTCCCTTCCAGGAACCCGCCAAACGTTTTGCCGAGCCAACTGGCTTGCGGGATGATTCGATTGCTGGCCGTCCAGCTACTGGCGCTGAGCAAGTTGGAGCCCAGCGGCGCCGACATCACGAAGGGGCGATAGTTCATCCCCCACGTCGAGCCCACGACTTCTTCCATCGCGCGCCAGATGCGGCCGTTGTGAACCACGACCGGCGTCGGCGCCGTGGCGAAGCGGCCGATCATCAACAAGCCGTTCAGGAGCGTGTTGGGAGTGGTCCAGGTTCGTCCCTGGTCGACCGAACGGCGGATGACGACCCAGCCGTCTTGGCGATCGGTCCCCATCACGTACAGCTGGCCTTCATGCACGGAGACCGTGGACCAGAACTGCCCCTGGATCACCGACCGCAGTTGCCAGGTTTTGCCCTGGTCGCTGGAAGCGAACACCTTGGTCGTGTTCTTCGTCGTAGAGTTGCCGAACAAGTCGTGCGTCGCGATGTACTCACCGTTTGGGAGTATGGTCAGGCTCGGCGAGCCAACGTAGTTTGCCTTCGCGGATGTTTCCAAGTTCACCACGACGCCCGGCGGAGCACTCCCCTGCCACGGAACCTGCGTGACCACCGCTGGATCGTTGCTCACCGGGGGCGACGAAGGAGGCGGATCGGCCGGTGGCGATTGAGTTGGTGGTGGAGGAGGTGGTGGCGGCGGGGGTGGAGGGGGAGGTGGCGGTTCGGTTGGCGGTGGAGGATCCGCTGGAGGTTGGGGGTCCGCGAGCCCCTCGGCGACGAACGGCAGGTCCATCCCGACGCCATAGTCCTTGCCCGATCGCGTCAGCCGAAACTCAACCGTGTGCGCGCCATTGGTAAGGGCTCGGCCAAAGATGGTCTGGTACTGCTGCAGGCCAAGTTCGAATCGGTTGTTTGCAACTACGGAGGTGATGTTGGTCCAGGCGCCGCCATCGAGGCGAGCCTCCAAACGATCTGACGTGGTGAAACTCGCCAACTGACCGACGATGGTGGGATCGGACGTAACGCGATCGGCTGGGGCGCCCGTGTCGCTCTTCAATCGCGCCGCGACGATGGGCCGTTGGCGGGTGACCTGTTCGGCGACTTTGACATAGTCGTTCAGGTCGAACCTTCCATTGCCGTCGACGTCCAGGTAGGGATCGGTCGAACCGGGAGCTCGCGACGCAAGAGGGCGATAAAGTTGTCCACTCGCAATCGCGTTGAGGAGGATGGTGCTGTCCGCCTGCGTGACGAGCAGATCGTTGTTGACGTCGAGCGCCTGGCCGGGATTCTGCCAGTCCGCTGCCATCATTTGCCGAGGCTCTAGAGGTTCCAGAAAAAGTAAACGCTGTTTGGCATGCTTGCCGGTGCGCTTCATAGATGGACTCGTGCCAGGTGGGGGTCAAAGATGCGGATTCAACGGAGAGATTCGGCAACCTAGGGGGAATGGAGCACTTCTACAAGGGGGCCTACACCTCCGCCGCTGATGGGTTTTTAAGACTTTGTATTCCGCTCGTTTGCGGCCTGTCACAAACGGAGCTGCCCACGCGTCTCTGCTAGTAGGAGCGGGACTTGGTGGCTACGAAGCGGGGGACAGAGCGATGCAAACAGGGACAAAACGCTGGTTCGCGGATGTGGTTGTGGTGGGAGGGGGCATCGCCGGATTGACGGCGGCGGCCCACATTGCCCGCAGCGGCCGGACGGTGGTGGTGCTGGAGAAGTCGTCCAAGCTCGGCGGGCGAGGAGGCGCCCAGGTCACCAAGGGAGTCCATTTCAACCTGGGGCCTCACGCGCTTTATTGCGGAGGGGTCGCGATGCGGACCCTCCGCGAGCTCGGCGTGCCCTTTCAGGGAGCTCCGCCGAGCTATGGCAGGCTCCTGCTGCGTGATGGGGAGCAGTTCCATACCGGCCCGACCAGTTTGAAGTCGTTGCTGCTGAGCCGGCTGTTCACCTGGCGAGAGAAGTGGCAGCTGTCGCGTCTGCAGGCAGTCCTGGCGGACATCGATACCCGAGAGATCGACACCATTCCGCTGAGCGACTGGCTCCATTCGCGGTTTGGGCGGGGCAATCTCGCGCGGTTCCTGCAACTGTTTCTGCGAGTGAGCACTTACTCGGCCGACGCTGATCTGATTTCGGCAGGGGCGGCCATCGACCAACTTCGCATCGCTCGCGAGAAAGGTGTGTGGTACCTCGATGGCGGGTGGATGACGCTCATCGACGGCCTGCGCGATATCGTGGCGGCTGGCAGCGGACAAGTGCTGGCGGGAACGTCGGTCCGCGGCGTTCATGCCGAGAGTGGTGGAGTGACCGTCTCTCTCGGCGACGAGAGCGCGATCCAAGCTTCGGCTGTCGTGCTGGCGGTCGATCCCGAGTCGGCTATTCGGCTGTTGGATTTGCGAAGTGACTCAATGCTGGCGCGGTGGAACGAGCGGAATGTGCCCGTGACTGCCGCGTCGCTGGATATGGCGCTCTCTCACTTGCCGCGAGCGGAGCGGCGGGTGGCGTTCGGGCTCGATTCGCCGCTGTACTATTCGGTGCATTCGGCGTCCGCCAGGCTGGCGCAGCCCGGTGTGGCGGTGCTGCATGTCGCCCGCTACTTGAGCAGCGTGCCCGACCGCGACCCGGACGATGTGCAGGGCGAACTGGAAGCCTATCTCGATCAGCTTCAGCCGGGTTGGCGAAAATTGGTCATCACGAAGCGTTTTCTGCCGCACCTGGTGGTTTCTCATTCGCTGGTCACCGCCGAGACCGGCGGAACCGCAGGCCGGCCGAGTGTGAACATCCCGGGCAGGCCCAATGTCTTCCTCTGTGGCGACTGGGTCGGCCCCGAAGGAATGCTCGCCGACGCAGCCGTTGCAAGCGCCATCGAGGCGGCTAGGCTAGCGATTGAGTGCATGCCTGACGATGCCGAGACAGCCGCCCCGATTGATGTAGCCCCTGGTGCCCGTCCGGCGGCGACCGCAGGAATCTAAGACAGGTCGAAACTCCGATGACCGAACTACTTCAGCGTGAATCGTTGTTCGAAGAGCATCGCGAGGCGCTCAATCGTCTGGCCTATCGGATGCTTGGTTCGCTGGCCGACGCCGATGATGTCGTGCAGGAGGCGTACCTGCGCTGGACGCGGCACGATGTGACGAACATCGAGTCGCCGCGAGCTTACCTCACGTCGATCGTGACTCGGCTGTGCATCGACCATCGGCGGCAGATCGACGCCCGCAAGGAGACCTACGTCGGCCCGTGGCTGCCAGAGCCGATTGTCGAGCTTCGCCCCTCTCCGGGTCCGGGGCAGCTCGAGCGGAGCGAATCAGTTTCGCTGGCGCTGCTAACGGTGCTTGAGAGCTTGTCTCCCGTGGAGCGGGCGGCCTACTTGCTACGCAAGGTGTTTGACTACAGCTACGGCGAGCTCGCTGCAATCCTCGGCAAGAGCGAGGCCAATTGTCGGCAGATCGTGAGCCGGGCGGAGGAGCGGATTCTGGAGCGGCGACCGCGCTTTGAAGCGGCGAGCGATGAATCGGAGCGGATGACCGACGCTTTTCTGTCAGCCTGCGCCACCGGCGATCTCGATGGCCTGGTGAAGTTGCTGGCGGACGGAGCGGTCGCCTACTCAGATGGCGGCGGCAAGGTGACGGCTGCACGCGTGCCGGTGGCTGGGCCCGAGCGCATCGCGAGGTTCCTCATTGGCGTGGTCAGGAAGCTGCCGGTCGACGCCGAGGTTCGGCGGGTTCTGGTCAACGGCCGTCCTGGCCGGATGGTGTTAAGCGAGGGGCAGGTTCGCACGGTCCTCACGCTCGACATTGTCGACGGACAGGTGGCGAACCTCTACATCATCCGCAATCCGGAGAAGCTGGCCCGCGTGCCGCTGGGTTGAGTGTGGCATTTGTAAAGCGCGAAGGCCGGCGGCTGGCTAGTTCCCAGCCGCATCGGCCCGGACAACTTCGGCGGGCAACAACAATTCGTCAGCCGAGCGGGCGACGTAGGGCGGCACGGTCAGCAGGATGCGATCGCCGGCGCAATTGTGGAACTTCCAAAGCTTGCCGTCCTGTCCGGCGCCGACGGGGACCTGAAAATAGCCAGCCGATTTGGTGAAGGTGTGTACCTTCTGGCCGTCGGGGTCGAGCAGGTCCCCTGCCCCGGCGGATGCGTAGCCGCCGATCGTTTTCGTTCCCTTGGGGACGTAGAAATAGAGCGACCAGCGACCATTGAAATTGGCCGGATGCTCGCGCGTGGCGGGAAGCGTGATTGGCAGGGCGGCGGGCCACTCGATGCGGGTTCCCTTGCCGCGGTCCGATAGCTCCAGGCGTTGCAGGCCGGCATATTCAGTCGACAATCGCACCAGCTGCGGCTGTTTGGTCCCTTCGACCTCCGCCTCGCCGACCGCCTGGCCGAGTGTCTCTTTCGCCGAGAAGAGCGAGAGCTTCGCAGGAGCCTGATTCGCATAAACCAGGCCCGCGGTGACTTCTAGCTCCAAGGCGCCGGGCGATTCTAGCCAGGTATAGAACTGCCGCTCGCCGCGTGTGAGGCTGCCGAACTTGCCCGGCTGAACTTGCTCGAGCTTCAAGGGAGCGGCTGGAACGAGTTCGTTGCTGAAGGAAACGGGAGTGAAGGCAAGCAGTTGCCGCCGCTCGATGCCGCGCACAATCTGGGCGTCGACTTCCGCTGAAGTGAACGACTCGCTCGATTTCCAGGGGTTTTTCCCTTCGGGCACGCGCCACGCGGCCTCCGTGGGGATCGTCACCGACTTGTCGCGGTTTGCGAGGTCGCGATAGAGAGCCTGCGTGTGCACCAGCATCGTCCCGCGCATGCGGTAGGCGTGTCGCAGCAAGTGCTCGAACGCCTGCTGGCGCTCGGCGCCGGTCGAGGATGTGTAGTCGGAATACAGCTCGGCGTAGCGCGTGTAGAGCACGAGGTCGGCGATGCGCTGCTGCACGGCTGGATCAGTCTCCAGCTTTCTCGCCTCATCGAGCAGACGATACATCCGGCCGAGCAGGTTGTTGCTCAGCAGCGGTTTCTGGGAACCGTCGATGAGCAGATAGAAGCGGGCCATCGGCTCCCTGGCCCCGGCGAACCCTTTTTCGAGAAAATCGTCGATCAAGGCGTCGATGTCGTTCGCTTCCTCCGTGTCCCACAGCAGCCGAGAGGCCAGGTAGTATCCCAGGCCATTGCAGCCCCAATTGTCGCTCGATTCTGCGGAATAGAACCGGGCCCCTTGCGAGTGGAAATGCGGGATCGTGCGGGCGATGTACTCGCGGGACGAGCCGCGCGGTTGCCCGGGCAGGTCGCGATCCCAGGTGTTGACGCTCAGGTACTCGCGCACGCCGAGCGTCGCCCCCTGCTTTTGCCAGCCGGACATGAGCTGGTCGACGGTGAAGTCTCCCTTGATGAAGGCGGTCGCTACGCTGACCACCAACTTGGGATGCACGCGCACGTTCGGCGGCGGAGCGTGGTGGCTGTAGGCGTAGATGCCGACGTACTTGTCGCCATACTTCTCCTCCAGTGCTTTCGCCACATCGTTCGCAATGCCCACGGCCTGATCGCTGACGCTGCCGAGTCGCTGGCAGGCGTCGCACTGACACCAGCCGCCGCCATCGCTGGGATCCATCGAGACCGATTGCACGCTCGGGTCGTCCGCCACCTGCTTCAGCTTGTGCTCGATGATCAACTGGCGAAGTTGGTCGTTCGAGAGACAGAATTTGGGTCCTCGCCGCACGCCGTCGACGAGCGCCAGGTACTCAGGGTGCTCGGCGAAAACGCCGGCGTGTTGCTTCAGGATGCCTTCGTACGTGTGGCCGGTATTGAGCTGCAGCCCAGCCGTCGCCCGATTGCGAGCGCACCATGCCTGGTGATGCTCCTTGGACCACTCGGCGGCGCCGAAACCGTACCAGATGCGCCGGGCATAGTAGTCGGGACGTTCAATGGCATCGACGTCGATCGTCAGCTTGCTCAGCCGCGGAACAATCTCCCAGTGCTCGCCAGGAAAGAACTGGCGATGCCCCAGCCGATAAAGCAGATCCCAAACGGCATGTTCCACCGCCAGATCGCTCGCCCCGATCAAGAGCAAGCCACTGGAGTGCGACCGCAGGCGATAGTCCTCCGCGCCAGTCGGATCGTCGGGACGAAACCGCTTGTCGGCGTGCTGCGGAAACTCTGCCACCGTGCCGACGACGATCCCGCGATCGTCGTTGCCGGTTTCCACCGTGAACTCCGCGCCACTGATGCGCTCGAGATAACTCGCCAGCACGTCCGCCGCCGCGCGCACGCGTGGACTGGCCTGCTTGCTGACGACGATGGAGTGCCGCGCCTTGCCGGCGTCCGCCAGGTCAACCGCCTCCGCGGATGCGGCGGTCGGCGTGAGTAAGAGCAATGACAGAACAACGACGGTCAGGCGGAAGTGGTTGAGCATCGCCGCATGCTAACGCGGCGAAAAACGGGCGTCCAGTTTTTGCCGCTACGCCGCCGTCAGCTCGCGGATCGCTTCCCCGCCGTTGACGATGTGGGTCGGCCGGCCGCTGCGATCGAGAATCGTCGTATTGCGGTAGTCGATTCCCAGATGCTGGTAGATCGTCGCCAGGAAGTCCTGCGGACCGACGCGGCGTTCGACCACGTCCTCGCCCCGTTTGTCGGTCGCTCCGATGATTTGTCCGGTGCGGATGCCGCCGCCGGCCCAGATCATGGAATTGGCTCGTGGCCAATGGTCGCGGCCCGGCTGGACGACTCCAGCTGGAGCGCTGGCAACACCGCCGCCGCTGCTGGCCACATAGCTGATCCGCGGCGTGCGGCCGAATTCGCCGGTCACCACAACGAGCACTCGCTTGTCCAGCCCGCGCTCGTAAATGTCTTCGATCAGCGCCGCCACTGCCTGATCGAAAAATGGCGCCCGATATTGGAGAGCGTCGAAGACATGGTGGTTCACCGCGTGGTCGTCCCAGTTCGCCACCCGGCCGCAGAGCCGGCCGTCGAACGTGGTCGTGACGATCTCCACGCCCGCCTCGACCAGCCGGCGGGCCATCAGGCACTGCTGGCCCCATTGGTTGCGGCCATACCGGTCGCGAACGCGCGGGTCCTCCTGATTCAGGTCAAAGGCTTTCGCCGCTTCAGGGCTGGTGAGCAGGTTGACGGCCTGCTGCTCGAACGAGTTCATCGCCTCCATGGCCGCCGAACGATCCAGCCCACGGCGAAGGTGATCGAACGATTCCCGTAGCGTCACGCGATCCCGCAGGCGCTGCATCTCCCCTGTCCCGCCCAGGCCGATGTTCGGAACGCTAAAGCTGGGCGAGTTCGGATCCCCTTTGATCGAGAACGGATCGTAGGCTGGGCCCAGGTAGGCGGAACCGGCGATCTTGAAGCTGTCGTAATTGACGATCGGATTCACACCGACATAGTTCGGCAGCTTACGTGGCTCGCCGGAGCGGAGGAAGTTGGCCACCGTCATCCAGTCGGGATAGACGGGGCCCGGCTTGTCCTGGGCAGCGGGATCGCCCGAGAGCATCTGCAGCGAGCCGGCAGGGTGCCCGCCGCCGGTATGGGCGCAGGATCGAAGCACGGCAAACTTGTCGGAGATGGCCGCCTGCTTCGGCAGCAGTTCCGTCATCAGCAGACCGGGTGTCTTGGTCTGAATCGTCGCAAACGGCCCGCGATATTCGCTCGAGATATCGGGCTTGGGGTCGTAGGTGTCGAGGTGGCTGCAACCGCCGCGAAGCCAGACGAGAATCACGGCCGTGTTTTTCCGCTCCCGCTTCGACGCCGCCGCCTCCGCGCGCATCTGCAGGAGCTGCGGCAACGAGAGCGAGCCGAAACCAGCCAGGCCCAGCCGCAGAAACTCGCGACGCGACGTCCCGGAACCCACACGTGCCGTCATATCACTCTTCTCTCGCTTGTCTCATCGAACCGAGCCACCGCCTTCCGACGACGGCGGCTCGCATTGAGACCAGTTTATCCGACGGCCTGCGGCTCCACATCCCGTCGCTAGCTTGTAACCGTCCACTCACCGCGAAGCGAGGTCCAGGCTGACCGGATCCACGCCGTCGGTAATCGTCGACTTGAGAATCGAGTTGTTGTAGTCGCTATAGCGCGGCGGCAGCAGTTCGCGGGTGCTGAGTTCGGCGATCGAGACTGTGCCCGCCGGAATAGGCGAGCCGTCGCGCATCACGAGCTTGCTTACCACGACCTTGTACTCGCCCGGATCGAGGCCTTCGCCTGCCCGAAAGTGACTCACTTTAAAATTGCCTGCCGCGTCCGTGATGCCGGTCCCGCCGAGACCGGGCGTAGCTCCGGTACCGACAAACGTGACGCTCGCCCCTTCGAGCGGCTTGCCGTCCATCAGTATTCGGCCCGAAACCGGCACGAGGTTTGCGCTCGTTTTCTCACCGCAACCGCTCAATCCGATCGCTTGCATTCCAACAATCAATGCGACCAACGCACACGGTACTTTCAATGACATGACACTTTCCGTTCAACGCAAAGAGAGGTGTTCTAATACGCCCACGGCAGAACAACCCGAGTGGTCTTATACCGCTCATGGGGCCGCACCAATAATACTGACAAGGGGTAAATAGCACTGGCACAATAGCCAATGCCTTGGGACCAGATACAACTTTCACGCTCAGCGATTTCGAATGCACGAAATCAGCCCAGGGATCCGCCCGTCTAAAAGTGCGGATCCCACTTGAGCCATAGATAAGAAAGCGTCGACGATTAATAGTCGCCGATCGTCTCGCCGCCGTTGTAGGTGGCCAGGCCTTCGAGCAGAGCGGCGTCGATGTTCTGGCTAATCATCCGCACGCTGCCATCGGCCAGGGCGAACTGAGCGCCGCCAGGATGCAGGCTTCCCGCAGATCCCCACTCGCCGAGCTTTCCGCGGCGGCCAGGAGCCGGCGAGGTGGCCCAGCTATTCCACGAGCAGCACGGCCAGACGTTGATCCCCTTCGGCACGTTCTTGCCGACTGGGTCGATGCCGACCTGCACCCAGCCGCGATAGCCCCACGCCGGGCCGCGGCCGTCCCACACTTCCAGAGTCGTTTCGCACAGCATGATCGTGTTGCTGGTGCCGTCCTTTGCATCGTCGATGCGGGAGTAGCTCTGATTGCCAAACAACCGGCGATTCGTGGTATAGGCGTCCCACTTCGAGGAGCAGCCCGTCGGGCCGTTGGTGGAGAAGTCGTAGCTGGTTTTGGCCCCTTTGACGCCGCTGCCAGCCTTGACGATGTAGTGGGACGAACCGTCCTTACCTTCTTCCAGGTAAGGGCTGCCGTTGTCGGACGGGCAGATGAAGACCTTCAGCAGCGTCGACACCACGGCGGCGTTGCCGCTCGTCACCGGATCGCCTTTCAGAACGGTGTTGGTGTTGTCAGCATGCTTGTAGGTGCTCGCGCACGAGTTGAAATCGTACTTGGAGTGCAGGGCCTGCTGTTCGAAGAACGGCAGGGCCATCGTCCAGCCCGAAGCGTTCAACCCAACCGCTTCCCCGGCGCCCGTGCACGAAGCGAGCCCAATGGCCGCCGGCGGGAGCTTGCCGAGAGCATCCTGATAATTGTGCAACGCAAGCGCGAGCTGCTTGATGTTGTTGCCGCAACTACTCCGCCGCGCGGCTTCGCGGGCAGCCTGAACTGCCGGCAACAGCAAGGCGACCAACACGCCGATGATGGCAATCACCACCAATAACTCGACCAGCGTGAATCCACGTCGTTTCAGTTTCCAAGCACTCATCACGAACACCCTCTTATGAAAAGATAATGGGGGACAGCCCAATGGGTCTTGCGTATGTGCGTCGGAGCAGCGGGCGCGATAGAACGGATGGCCCTATGTAGCGCGAGTGCTTACGTCATAGCCTCCAGTCGCGAACTCAAACGAGAAATCAGAATTTGCAGATAAGCGATCGCCCTTTAGATGAGCGCCCGCTTATTAGAAAGCGGAAGATTGGTAGAAGTCAACAGAATTCTTCTTGACATTTCCAGACAACCGTCGAAAGGTAAGACGGTCAAGCGAGGGGATCGTTTCATCGAGGTTTCTCGCAGACGTCTAAGGCAGACATAACGGCGTTAACAGCGAGCAGCTCACTATTCACACGACCAACACCTCACGGCGCCACCCGCTTCAGAAGCGGCGGCGCCGTGAGGATGAGTTCATCCGTCGAAAACTATCGCGACGCCAGACCGAGTTCGATCGGTTCGCCCCCTTCTTTGACCTTCGCCTGCAACATGGTGTTGTTGAAGTCGTTGTAGCGGCGGGGCACCATCTCCCGGGTGCTGAGTTCCGCGATCGAGAGAGTGCCGGGCGGAATCGGTGAGCCGTCGCTCAGCACGAGCTTGCTGACCGTCACCTTGTACTCTCCCGGCTCCAGCCCTTCTCCGGCGCGAAAGTGGCTGACCGAGAAATTCCCGGCCTGATCGGTGATGCCGACCCCACCGAGGCTCGGCGTGCTTCCTGTGCCGATGAAGGTGACGCTGGCCCCGGCCAGCGGCTTGCCATCGAGCTTGATGTTGCCGGTCACGGGCACGCGTCCCGCGCCGCCCACATCGCTACAGCCACTCATCCCGGCGGCCACGGCCGCCAGCAGCACAAACATTCCCACAGCGAATCGTCGCTTCATCGTTTCGTCTCGCATCGAATCCCTTGCGCTATCCTGAATTTCTCGAAGCGTCCTGTTTGGTTTCACGGGCTCATGGCTGACGAGCCCGACCGATTAATACTCGCTGACCACTTCGCCGCCGTTGGCGGTCGCCAGGCTCTCGAGTGTCACGATGTCGATGTTCTGATTGATGAACCGCACGCTGCCGTCGGCCAGGGCGAACTGGGCTCCGGCGGGATGCAGGCTGCCCGGCGAACCCCAGGAGCCGAGCTTGCCGCGACGTCCCGGCATCGGCGACGTGGCCCAGCTATTCCACGAGCAGCAGGGCCAGGTGTTGATGCCGACCGGTGGATTGCCGCTGCCGGTCGGATTGATGCCGACCTGCACCCAGCCGCGATAACCCCAGGCCGGCGATCGGCCGTCCCAGACCTCGAACGTGGTCTCGCAGAGCATGATGGTGTTGCTCGTGCCGTCCTTGGCGCTCTCGATCGTCGATTTGCTCTGTGTGCCGAAGAGGCGCTGCTTGGCTCCGTACGATTCCCAGGTCGAAGAGCAAGCGGTCGGGCCGTTCGTCGCGAAGTCGTAGCTCGTCTTCGCCCCCTTCACGCCGCTGCCTGCCTTGACGATGTAGTGCGACGAGCCATCCTTCCCTTCTTCAAGGAACGGGGTGCCGCTGTCCGAGGGGCAATTGAAGATCTTGAGCTGCGTGCTGATTACCGCCGCATTGCCGCTCGTGACCGGGTCACCTTTCAGGGGCACGGTGTTGCCCGAGGCAACGTAGCTGGCGGCCGCGCTCGAGAAGTCGTACTTCGCATGCAGGTTGCCCATTTCGAAGAACGGCAGGGCCATCGTCCAGCCGGAGGCGTTCAGGCCGGAAGTTTCGGTGCTCGTTCCGGTGCAGGAAGTCAGCCCCAGTGCCGCTGGCGGCAGCTTGCCCAGGGCGTCCTGATAGTTGTGCAGCGCGAGGGCCAACTGCTTGATGTTGTTGCCACAGCTCATCCGCCGGGCAGCTTCCCGCGCCGCTTGCACGGCAGGCAGCAGCAGGGCCACGAGCACACCAATAATGGCAATCACCACGAGCAGTTCGACCAGCGTGAAAGCGCGTCGAGGTCCACCAAACATCCTCATTGAGACCATCCTTCGAATTAGAAAAAGCTGTATCAAAGCATTCACGGCAACGGCAAGCGGCGCGCACGATGGGCGCAGTGCCGGACAATGCGGAGGGATGCGGGAACGAAGTGGAAGGCAGGTTCAGCCGGTGCTCGAAAGGGAGAGAGTGAACAGACTCGTCGTCTGCTCATCGAGCGGGCATGGGCCCAAGTCGCCTTGAACTGGCCCGGCGTAATGCGAACCGCGCGCCAAAAAAATCAGCTGTGACGACAAAGCACGGGGAAAGCCGCAATTGTCGGGGAGAATTGCAAGCGGGCGGCTGGTCGTCTCTGGCGGCGATACGAACCGCCGCTTGGGAATTCATCGAAGTTTGCGCAGCGAGTGCCAGAAAAGTATGCAGACCGGGGGAGCGATGGGTTTGCGACTGAGGTTTGTAATCACCGACGATTCACGAGCGGGCCGGAAGTTCGTGGGTTGCGGATGGGAAAACTTTGAGTCCTCCGAGGACGAAACAATCTTGACACACTTGTCACTAATTGCTAACATTTAGACACCTCGGTCCCTCGCGGGCAATCGGCCGGCGTGGGCCGTTCGCTGCTGCGCGGTGACCAGGCGGCGAGTTGGCGGCGCGAGAGGTGTTGGCTCTTTGACAAGTGGGTGAGGATGCTGGTGCTCAAGCGTGCGCCTGGCTTGCGGACCCTGTTCAAGTATCGCAGGCAGTCAGATCGGCGAGGGGAAAATAGCCGGCGGCAAACTTGCCGCCGGGCCGGAACTGCG
Organism: Planctomycetota bacterium; assembly: GCA_023430365.1. GTDB lineage: Bacteria > Planctomycetota > Planctomycetia > Pirellulales > Pirellulaceae > JAEZAS01. The sequence continues at coordinate 166 of JAEZAS010000311.1, read as the reverse complement.
AGTGGAGCGTACTCGCGCGGGGCGGGCCCGGAGGCAAGTTTCAGGATTATGCACTCGCTAGCGGCCTAAAAAGAAAGGCGTTCGCGTCCTTCTACAATTCCTTGAAACCCCTTCCAAGGAGATTGTTTATGGAACGCGAACGCTGGTTGGAATTGTACGGCTTGGC
>JAEZAS010000275.1 GCA_023430365.1 Planctomycetota bacterium | reverse complement strand
TGAAAACTGAAAACTGAAAACCGACGACTCTCCGCCCGCCGCATCGAACTGATTACTGTGAACTGTCTACTGTCTACTTTGCCCCTGAAAACTGTTTACTTCCCGCCCTTGTTCCGGCTACACTCATCAGCTCCCCCTGATGTAATCCCGCCTGTCCGCCTGGAGGCCTGCCATGCTCAGCCTGGTCGATCGATCGACGAGCCGTCGGGATTTTTTGCGCGTGGGAGGTCTCGCGCTTGGCGGCCTGACGCTGCCGCAGCTGCTCGCCGGTCGTGCGGCGGCCGCCTCGGGCGATATTCCGGTGACCGACAAGTCGGTCATCTTTCTGTTCATGCACGGCGGGCCCCCTCAGGCCGAGACTTTTGATCCCAAGATGTCGGCCCCAGCCGGTGTGCGGAGCGTGACGGGCGAAACGAGCACGTCGCTTCCCGGAGTCACCTACGGCGGCTCGCTCACGAAGCTGGCCAGGTGGGCTCATAAGCTGGCCGTCGTCCGCTCGTTCAAGACGGGGGACGGCAACCACGACATCAAGCCGATCGTCGGCAAGGACACGCTGGGGGCGAACATGGGTTCGCTCTACGCCCGCCTGGCCGGCGCCAACCATCCCAGCGACGGCATGCCGCGCAACGTGGCGCTCTTTCCCCGGGCGGTCGATCCCGATGCGATGCCCGCGATCACCTCGTTCGGCAATTTCGAGTCGAGCGGACAGCTCGGCGGCGCTTATGCGCCGTTTGTGCCGGGGGGCGATGGGCCGTCGCAGAAGAACCTGCAACTGAACATTCCACGCGACCGGGTCGACGACCGCCGGAACCTGCTTGCGAGTCTCGATGGACTGCGGCGCGGGCTCGATCGAGGGGACCAGTGGGCCCATCTCGACAAGATGACCGAGCAGGCGTTTCAGACGATTCTTGGCGGCGTGGCCTCGGCCTTCGACCTGTCGAAGGAGGACCCGCGGCTCGTCGAGCGCTACGACACCAGCAAGCTGATCAGCCGCGACAAGATCAGCAAGCGCTGGAACAACTACAAGCGGTATCAGGACCACGTCTCGTCGCTCGGCAAGTTGCTGCTCCTCTCGCGCCGGCTGTGCGAAGCGGGGGCTGGGTTCGTCACCGTGACGACGAATTTTGTCTGGGACATGCACGCCGACGCCAACAACGCCACGATGGAAGAAGGGATGGACTACTGCGGCATCCCGTTCGACCACGCCGTGTCGGCCTTCATCGAGGATGTCGAAGCTCGCGGCCTGAGCGACAAGATCATGCTCGTCTGCTGCGGCGAGATGGGGCGGACACCCAAGGTGAACGCCAGAGGGGGCCGCGACCACTGGGGAGAGCTCGCGCCGCTGCTGATCTACGGCGGCGGGCTGAAGATGGGGCAGGTGATCGGCCAGTCCGACGCCCAGGCCGGGTCGCCAGCCACGGAGCCGATCACGAGCAAGCACCTGATCGCGACGATCATGCACTCGCTGTTCGACGTGCCACAACTCCGACTCGCCAGCGGCATCCCCGCCGACATCGAGCGAGTGATCGTCGGAACCGACCCGATCCGGGAGTTATTCTAGAGAAGTAGACAGTAAACAGTTCACAGTAAACAGTATCGAGGTGCAGCCGCGGGCCGCCCTCGGAGCGTTCCTACTGTCTGCTGTTTACTGTGTACTGTCTACTTCCCCGCCGCTTCCCTCAGCGCTTCCGCGATCTGCTGCGGGTCGATGCCGGCCTGGCGGCAGGCGTATTCCAGCGACTTGCCGCCGCAGCAGTAGTCGATGCCGTACCGCTCGAACACGGCAATCGCCGCCGGGCAATCCACGGCCCAGTCGGCGACGCTTTTGTCGAAGTCGAGGGGCATCGGTATTCAGTTTTCAGTGAGGAGTAGACAGTAGACAGTTCACGGTAGACAGTTTTACGCGGCGGCGGGCGGCGATCGGGCGGGTGGAAGGCCGTCCGTTATCCGTCGCCAGTTTTCGGGACGCCGTACTGAGTACTCAGTACTGGGTACCGAGTACCGACCGGCCATAGCACCTTGAGTTGAACGTCGTGCGCGAGCCCGCCCCAAGCACTGTCTACTGTTTACTGTCTACTGTGAACTGAAAACTTCCGCTACTCAATCGGCACCCGGTAGCTGATCGCTCCGATCGCTTCGTTCTTCTTCTGCGCTGCCTTGTAGTGTGGGTGGCACATCACGCAGCGTTCGAGGACGACGGGAACCGGCGTCATCGAGCGGAGCGAGTACTTGCCGTTCTCCTCGACAACCTGCTCATACCCCTTTTCGCCCGCCTTGATGCGCTTGATGCCTTCCTTTTCAAACGCGTCCTTGGCCACGTTGTCGGCGTCGTACGGTTCGCCCGTGGCGTCGAGCAGGCGGACCTGCTGGTTCTCCGATTTCGAAAGATTCTCGAAGAGCAGCACGGCGGCGCTGCCAGCCGCAAAATCTTCTTCGTCGTGCACGTACTTGTCGGTGATCAGCACGATCACCTGCTTGTAGATGTCGTCGAGCATGCGAACCGTCTTGCGCGACCGCTCGACGGCCGTGTCGTCCGGCTTGCTGGCGGCGGCGGACGGTTTTGCCTTCGGCTGGGCTTTCTGGGGCTGCTGCGGGTCGTCGGCAAAGGCCAGCAGGGCGACTGCGGCGATGGACAGAACGGCGGTGGTCCAGGTAATGGTGCGATTCATGGCTTCTCCCGGTGAACTAGGTACGCAAACCCGTTGAATGCGAACTTCTCGACAACGATCACTCCGCGGCCGCGGGGGCGACGTTCCGAATGCGAACGATCAGCCCCGCAAAGCGGACTTCGGTGCTCTTGCGATTAGGGACGTGGCACTTGATGCACTCGGCTGTCAGCGCCACGGGTGCCGCCCGGCGGTAGACGCCTTGGTCGAGTTGCTCAAACTCCTCCTTGCCTTCGTCGATGGCTGCCGCCGCCTTTCGCTCGAACTCGTCCCGCGGCTTGTGATCGACGTTCATTGCTTCGCCTTGCACGGCCAGCCAGCGCAGTTCGACCTTCTGCCGCTCGGCCACTTCGCGGAACATCCGCTTGAGGGTCTCGGCGGGAATGGTCAGTCCTTCGTCCTCGCGGTAGTACTCGTGGTGCACGTAGTGCAGCGTGGCATGGACCATTTCGTGCAGCAGCCTGGCCCGGTCTCGCGCCTCGTCGATCGCGATGGTCCTTGGAGCGGCTTTCGTCGGTTCCGCAGACATCACCAGCAGCGGACAAGAGGCGACTAGTACCAGCGCAGTGGACAAGTGTCGGATGGTGCTGGTCATGGGCGAGTCCTTGGCGAGGCGGGAAGGAACGGGCGGGAGGTGGGGCGGGCTATTTCTCGTCGGTTACCGGCATGGTGACTACGAGCGCGGCGTAGCGGGGCGATTTCGGTTGGCTGCCAAAAAAGCCGGTGTGGCAACTGACGCAGCCGGAGGTCAGGGGAATGGCGACGGCCCGTTGATAGACGCCGTCGGCCACGAGTTCCACCGACTCCTGGCCATCGTCGATTTCTTTGGCCGCTTGTTTTTCGAACGCCGTTTTCGGCTCGTGCCCGACGCTCATCGGCTTGGTGTTCACCGAGATCCAGCGGGCTTTCACTTTCGATTGTCGGTCGAGTTCGGCGAAGACGTCCTCGAGCGCGCGGGCCGGAACGATCGCTCGTTCATCGTGAAAGTAACGCTCGTGCATGACATGGAGCGTCGCGAGATAGGTGTTTTGCAGCAGCGTCGCCCGGTCGCGGGCTGTCGCCACCGTAACAGCGGCCGGCTGACGATCGGCGTTCTCGGGCTCGGCGGCAGTGCCGATGAACGTGTACGAGAGCAGGCCGACGACGACTGCCGCGCTCAGGAGCGAGACCTGTTGGACGTTGCTACGTGCGTTCATGGCGTTTCCGATTCTGAAGAAGTGGTCTGACGATCGGCGAGCCGGGAGAGCACCTTGCGGACGACACGATCACAGCGCGCCCCACCGAACTCGTAGAGCTTGCGGGCCTCGGCGCCGATCTGCGCGTCGAGGCGGGCCCGCAGCACCGCCTTGGCACGGTGCAGCCGCACTTTCACATTGGCCTCGGTCAGTTGCAGGCAGTCGGCTGTCTCCCGGGTATCGAGATCGTCGATCATGCGCAAGGCAAACACCTCGCGCAGATCGTCGGGTAGGGCATCGACCGCCTCGGAAAGCTGCGCACGGAGCTCGTGATTGACGGCCTGTTGTTCGGGACCAGGCCCACCGTGGACGGGAGTCATGGCAAGGATCTCCGGATCGTCGAAGTCGACCACCTGGAGGCGTCGCCGACGTCTCCGCCGCGCAAGCGCCTCGTGAACCCCGATTTTGGTCAGCCAGGTCGAGAAGCGGCTGCGACCGGCGAATTGGGCCAGATGCTCGAAGGCTCGCAGGTAGACGTCTTGAAGCACGTCTTCGGCTTCGTCGTCGTCTCCCAGAAGGCCTCGAAGGACGCGAAAGAGCCGCTGGTTATATCGCCGCATCAGCGATTCGAACGCCGCCAGATCGCCCCCGAGCACGCGGTCGACGACCACCTCGTCGGTGACGAACTCAGCCGCCGAAGTCGCCGTTTCCGCCAGGTTGTGATTCAAGTCCGGCATGTCCTCGGCTGCCGTCGGCAGCCTGCCCTCGTGGCGGGTGCACCGTCAGACCACTCAATTGTGGACAATGTTGTCCAATATAGGTTAGCAGGACTTGGACGCGTTGCAAGAAGGAAGTTTGACCTGGCTGGACGGCCCTTCGGCGGGCTGTTGGAGAGCGTGCGCGTGGGCAATCGCTTGCTCGAGGCGGCCGCCCAGCTCGATGAGTCGGAGCTGAGCGTGCTCCAGCGACTGTGTGGCCCGTTGAAACTCCTCGCGCGTCGGAACGTCACTGGCCGCAACGGCGCAGCGGACCGCTTTGAACACCGAAAGCGGCGGCCCCAGCAGTTCTCGAAGGTCGGCCAGGCAACGTTGCACCGGCTCGCTTCCCGGCGGCCACTCGAGTTCGAGCAGGCTCACATATACGTCTGCCTTTCGCTTCGGCCAGCGATTGCGCTCCAGCAAGTAACGATTGAATAGCCCCGCCGACAACGCTTGCAGGGCAAAAGTATCCCACCGCTCTTCGCTCGGTTTGCGGAGCCAGTTGAGGAAGGAGGTCAGCAAGATATGCACCTTGCCCGCCAGCGCCAGCGCGTCGGCTGACGCTGCTTCGTGGCGCGACACCCAGCCGGGCGGGTAACGGTCCAGCCAGAACGTCATTGGACGCGGTCCGGCGGGTTTGGGTTTCCCCTCCACCAGACCCTTCCAGGGAATGATCTTGACCGTTGTCGGTTCAACAAGCGGCGAAATGGTTTTTTGCTTGAGGGCGGGCATACCGAGTGGAGGGATTCGAACCAAAGGCGAGAATGAGAAGGAACTCACTTCGACATCAGCGACGGCAGGCTCCAGCCTCCCATCACCATCATCGCGAGCATCGAATGCGGCAGGACGAACAACCAGATGTCGGAAGCGAAACCATCCAGCAGATAGGTAATCCCGCCTCCGAGTCCCAGCCCGGCCACCAGGCCTCCAGCGCACCCGAGCGCAATTGCAGGAATATCTTGGCCAAAGTCGTCTCGCCCGCGGCTCTGCATTTCGGTCTCCCGGTGTGATTGGAAGGCCGAATCGCCGCAAAACCTCGCGGCAAGGGTGCGCAACGCACCGCGAAGAAGTCCGAGCGACCGGCCTTGCAACTACAGAGTGCCGAGCGCTGCTTTGGTTACAAAAAATCTTGGGCAAGGAGCGCGGAAGGTGCAGGTAGCTCTCGAGTGGAGTAAGGGTCACTCCTTCGGGCTGAGCAGTTCCTCGATCATTCGCCAGAGCATCAGCAGACCCATGAGCAGCATCAAGCAGGCGCCGAGAATCGCCATCAGCAACCAGCCGAGGCTGAAGATGGCTTCCGCGTAGTGCTGCCAGAGCCACGCCCAGCGCACCACGACAAACGCCGCGGCGAGCGCCAGATACGGGCCAAACGGCAGGTCCCGCCGTCCGGTGAGCACCAGGTTCACCAGCGAAACAACCACTGCGGCCAGCGGCGAAAGAAAGAACACCAGCCACGAAGCCTGCCAGCCGAGAAACGCTCCGATCATCGCCATGAGCGTCACGTCGCCAAAACCGAGCGCTTCCTTGCGCAAGGCGATCGAAGCGACGATCCGAATCGCCCACACCAGTCCGCCGCCGAGCACAATGCCGACGATCGACGTCAGCATCCCGCGCCAGTGATCTCCGCCAATCCACCAGACGAGCGGAATCGCAAGCAGGCCGATGGCAGCTAGCACCGCGAACAATTTCCAGGTGCCAGCCCGGCCGATGCTGACAAAGAAAAAGCTCACGCCTTTCGCCAGGCCTCGCCGCGAGGTGATCGTCGCGGGAGTCACCGCCAGGCTCCAGCCCAAATAGCCGGCGATGCCGAGGGCCAGCCCGCGCCAGGTGCTCAGCCACTCCGGCCATGCAGCCGACGACGTCAGCCACAGCGGCTCCGGCACGGGCACGCCGATCATCAAGTTGGCCTTCGTCACCGGCAACAGCGCGCTCGGCCAGATGGAAACCACCAGCAAGGCAAGGAGCACGCCGGGAACGGTGATGGAATCGGGAATCGTCTTCTCGTCGAAGTCGATGAACGTCGCCGCCATCAGCAGCACGAACAGGATCGCGTGCGCGAAGAACTGAGCGTGCAGGTCGCCGATGGCGCCGTCCGCCACCGCCGGCGGAATGCGCGGCGACAGCAACCCGCCGCTGACTTCCCACCAGTAGAGCGCCGCGAGGCCCAGGCCCATCGCCAGCTCGATCAACATCGGCCGGGCCCAGAACCCGCGTCCATGCAGCGAAGCTTCCCGCCGCAGGCCCAGCCAGCCCACCACGGGCAGGCGATCGGACCAGCGCCGCGGCGGCGCTTTCGCTGTGGGGGCCGACCAGGGGCTGATTGCTCGCCGATGCCAGGCCAGCGAATAGATGGCCCAGTTCACCAGCCCGCCGAGCGCGAGGCCGATCACAAACAGCCCGACCAGGCGGGCTTCGAGTGGGAGGGCGAGCAGTGTGTTCACGCCAGCCGCAGCTCCTTCTCGGACCAGCGGGCAATCGTCGTCGCGATCGCCAGCGGCGATCGGCCGTCCGTTTCGACCGTCAAGTCCGCACACTCCTCGTACACCGGGGTGCGCTCGGCCAGCAAGCGTTGCACCTCTTCGATTCCGCCTTGGGCGGTGAGGTTCGGCCTGCGTTCGGTCGTCGTCGGATCGGCCTGGATGCGCGACCAAAGCAGCTCGGGAGAGGCTTTCAGCCAGACGCACTTTCCGCTGGCCTTGATGCGGGAGCGATTCTCCTGGCGAAGCACCGCGCCGCCCCCCAGGGCAATCACCAGTTGGCTGTAAAGCGACAGATCGGCTACGACGCGCGACTCGAGATCGCGAAAACCTTGCTCGCCGTCGGTTTCAAAGATCTCGCGGATGGTCCGCCCCGCCTGCCGCTCAAGATGGGAGTCGGCGTCGATCCAGTTCCACCAGAGCATCGTCGCCAGGTGCCGGGCGATGGTTGTCTTGCCCGAACCGCGATAGCCAATCAGATAGATGTTCACGCGCAGCCACCGCTTTCCACTTTCACTACACGCGGACGGCGCTGATCGTGCGCCGCACGACGGTCCGCATCAGTTCGACCGGAGGATTCTGGCCGGTGAACACTTTGTACTGCAACGCCGCCTGTGCCACGAACATATCGACCCCGGTGATGGTACGACAGCCGACTTCGCGCGCCTGCTTGATCAGTAGCGTTTGCTCGGGGTTGTAGACCGTGTCGAAAACCGCCATGTCGTGCGCCAGGAACCGCTGATCGACGGGCGACTCGTCGAGGTTGGGGTGCATCCCCAGCGGCGTGCCGTTGACGATCAGGTCGACCTTCTGCGACTGTCGCAGATTCCACGGCAACGAGCGGCACTTGAAACGCTTGGCCAGTTCTTCCGCCCGACCTTCGGTGCGGGAAGCAATCAGCACATCGGCTCCACGCCGGCTGAGGCCGTAGGCGATGGCTCGCGAGACGCCACCGGCGCCCAGCAGCAGGACGAGTTTGCCGCGGAGGCCCGATTCATTCTCGTCGCCGCCAAACAAATGATCGAGGCTGGCCATAGCTGCCCGGGCGTCGGTGTTGTAGCCATGCAGTTTGCCGTCGCGCCAGACCAGCGTGTTGCAAGCGCCGATTTCACGCGTTGCATCGTCCGCCTTGTCGAGCAGTTCGATCACCTCTTCCTTGTGCGGAATGGTGACGCTCAACCCCTTCACGCCGAGGGCCGGGCAATCGGCCAGGAACGTCTTGAGATGTTCCTGCGGCACGCGGAACGGCAGGTAGACCTTGTTCAGGCCTGCCGCGGCGAAGGCGGCGTTATGGATGTGAGGGCTGAGGCTGTGCGCGACCGGATCGGCGATGACGCCGAAAAATTCGGTCTCGTCGTTGATTTGCTCGTAACGATACAGCTCGCGCATCTGGTCGAAGCTGATCTGCCCGGGCGCCAGGTTGCGCTCGGCATGGAACGTGGCGTAGCTCAGCGGCGCGCCGTACTTGGCCGCCAGCACCCGCGACGGAGTGCCGATCTCACCCATTCCCAGGGCGATCGTCGGAATCTTGGCCGACTTCGAGAGCTGCAACAGCCGGGTGTTGTCGCGCGGGCTATGGGCCATCGTCGCAATCTTGACAACGTCGGCGTCGAGCGCCGCCAGCCGGGCGTGCAATCCGGCCAGGTCTTCCGGCGTTTCGTGGAAGTTGTGGTAGCTCACGATTCGCTTGGTCTTGCCGAAGCGGGGAATCTTGGCGGCGATATCCTCTTCCAGGTCGACATACTCCACGCCCGCGGCAATCGCCTGACGCAAGAGCATCAGCCGATCCTCCTCGGGCTTCAGCCATTTGCCGCCGTCGCGCTCCCGGCGGCAGGTGATCACGACCGGGCACGGCCGCTCGGGCAACAGCCGGCGCAGGTTCACCGGCGTGGCGATGTAGTCCAGCCGAAGTTCGACCAGCCGCGCCCCACGTTCGGCGAGGTGCTTGTGCTCGGCGATCATGTGCTTGTGGCGACCACGTCCGATGCTGACACAGATGATCGAGGAACCGGCTTGAGATTGGGCAGCAGACATAGGAGCGGGCAACGTGTCTCGACTACTAGAAGTGCCAGGCATGGAGATTCGACCGCGAACCAGAAGTCCGCTTTAGTGCGTTGGGCAGCGCCAGAAAAGTGACTTCGGTCAGCAACCGGGTTCAGTCGCGGGGCAACCGAAGATGATGCATTGTAAACAGTTTGCGACGAAATCGCGACCGCGACGGACGCTGGCAGGCAGCCTTTTTCGCTCGTCGCCGAGTGTCATCTGCCGGTGTCGCACACATTGGGCGCTGTCGATCGACAGGTCGGTCCGCATAACCGGTAGCCGTCTTGTGCATAATCGCTGCGAACCGTTCTTTTCCTGTCTACTTCGGCCGGGTGGGTTTAGTATGTCGATACTGTCCGATGTGGAGCAGTGGTCGCCTACGGTAGCCGCTTCGCCACAGGCCCGACGTAAATCTTGATTGGCGTCCGATCTAGGGCATATGCGTTTGTCGCGAGCCCGGCCTCCGAGCCGTCTCGGATCGCGACAACCCCTTAAATGGCAATAGATTTGGTTGACAATCGAGATGCAGTCGAATACCGTGAGCGCGTGGCCGTGTTCAAGAATTTGAACGTTCCCATGGGCATCGCCGCCGAGGCCTTGGCTGGGGAGCCAGCATCCGATCCAAATCTGCCTGCCGCTCGAATTGGGTAGTGCGACGCCGCGCGTGCCCGTCGAGCAGCCAATGGACTGCCGCCATGAAACTGTCGCGAACCGTTGCCTACGCTGTCCGGGCTACTCTGCAGCTCGCTCAACTGGAAGCCGAAACGCCCGTTCCCTGTAGCCAGTTGGCGTCGGCTGGCAAAATGCCCGAGCGGTTTCTGCTGCAAATCTTGCGCAATCTGGTCACGCATGGCATTCTTCGTTCCACCCGGGGCGTGGAAGGTGGTTACGCATTGGTAAAGCCCGCGGATCAAATCTCGTTGCTCGAAGTGATCGAGGCGATCGAAGGTCCCTACGACTCGTCGTTGGAGTTGGGTGAAGGGCTTTCGCCCGATTCGCAGGACAAGCTGCGAAACGCTCTCGACGAAGTCACGACAACGACTCGCAATCAGCTGGAAGCGATCAAGCTTTCCCAATTGCTCAAGCCGCCGGCGCTCGACGAAAGTCCGACCCCCGAGCACGCCGCGACCTAGCCGATCCCGGCTAGCTTCATGGTGAATCTTCGCCGCGAGCTCGGTCTGTTCGACGCCACGATGCTCGGCCTCGGATCGATCGTGGGCACGGGCGTCTTTGTCAGTATCGGCATTGCGGCTGGCGTCGCCGGCTCGTCGGTCATTCTGGCGATTGGAGTCGCCGCGCTCGTTGCTACGTGCAACGCTCTGAGCAGCGCTCAACTGGCAGCCAATCATCCGGTCAGCGGCGGTACCTATGAGTACGGTTACCGCTGGCTCCATCCGCTACTGGGTTTCTCGGCCGGCTGGATGTTTCTGTGTGCGAAGACCGCTTCGGCGGCGACAGCGGCGCTCGGATTCGCGGGTTACTTGCTCGAGGCGACGGGGCAGGCGTCGCACCTGCTCGTACCGCTGGCGGTCGGCGCCGTCGTTGTGCTGACCGCCGTGGTGCTCGTTGGGGCGCGGCTTTCGAGTCGGGTCAACCTGGTCATCGTTTCGGTGACATTGCTCGCGCTCGTCTCGTTTGTGGTCGTCGGTCTGCCGGCGGTGGAGACCTCGTACTTTTCTTGGGACGTGTCGCCCCCTTCGTTCTTGCAGGCGTGCGCCCTGATGTTCGTGGCCTACACCGGCTATGGTCGCATCGCCACGCTCGGCGAGGAGGTTGTGGAGCCGCGGCGAACGATCCCCCGAGCCATCGTCGCAACGCTCGTCGTGTCGGCGGTCCTCTATATGGCCGTCGCCGTGGTGGCGGTCGGTTCGATCGGCCCAGCCGAACTGGGTCGGGTGACGGCCGAGCAGGGAGCGCCGCTGAAGGTTGCCGCCGAACGCTTTTCTCTTCCGGTCTCCCGGTTGGTGGCGGTCGGGGCGATGACCGCGATGCTGGGTGTGCTGTTGAATCTGCTGCTGGGCCTATCGCGAATGTTGTTGGCGATGGGCAGGCGTGCGGATCTTCCGCGCGCGGCGTCTCGGGTCGGGGTTGCTGTGATCGTGATCGGCATTGCGGTTGCCGGCCTGGCGGCGACCGGAAGTGTGCGGACGACGTGGTCGTTCAGCGCCTTCACCGTGCTGATCTACTACTCGGTCACCAACCTGGCGGCGCTTCGGCTGGGGGCGGGGGAGCGAATGTTTTCGCCCCTTTGGGCTTGGGGAGGTCTGCTCAGTTGCCTGCTCCTGGCCTTCTCGATCGAGTGGCGGGTGGCCCTGAGCGGCATCGCTTTGCTGATGGTCGGCCTTATCGTGCGAGCGGCCTGTCACCGCTTTCTGGCGGGCAGTCCCGCAGCCTGAACCAGAAGCGGGCGGGGATTGCCGACGCACCGGAAATGCGACTTGGATGCCGTGCCTTCGCGGTTTTGGGCCTCCCGGTATGCCCCTTGCGATAGTGCAGCAAGAAGTCAGCTGCCGCTTTCAGCCGGACCAGTTGACCTCGCACAACAGTGATACAGGTGACAAAGGTCGCTTCCGTTCAACTGAGGAGATGGTTTATGCGTCGGGACAATCCATTGTTTATTGCTCACGTGATTGCCTTGATTCTGGCAATCGTTGGCGCCATCAATTGGGGCCTCGTGGGCGCATTCGACTTCAACCTGGTCGCTGCGATCCTGGGTGAAGACACGATGGCCAGCAACATCGTCTACATGCTGGTGGGCCTGTCCGGGCTGTTGCTCGCGGCCACGAGCCTGGGCATGTTGTCGCCGAACGTCGGCTACGACGATCGCCGCACGGCTGTCGGCCGATAGACGAGCGACTGCCGCCAAATGGGCACGGCAGTTGCAAATAGTCGGTCGCAGAGATGGACCGAAACCAGGAGACGTGACTCCTCACGGAGCGTGTCACCAGACTTCGATCCGTCTCACCCTACAATTCGGACAATTTGGTTGGAGTGCTTGGCCGGCCTGGCGAGTTTTCGCCCGCGCCGGCCGATTGCGTTCTTGCCCGTAGGGTAGGCTTCCAGCCTGCCCGTGCAAGAAATGACCAATGACCAAAACCCAATGACCAACGGAATTTCCGCCGCGCTTACCGGTTGATTCGGATTTTCCCCGGGCAGGCTGGAAGCCTACCCTACGGTCGCGGCTCGTAGTACGTTAGTCGGCATGACGACGACGCCGACCTCCGCCGACATTGCCGCCCGCTTGGAACTCGCCCGCACGATTGGTCGCGAGGCAGGGCAATTCACCCTGCAGTACTTTCAGCAGGAAAATTTCGACGTTGAGCGCAAGAGTGATCGGTCCCCGGTCACCGTGGCTGATCGCGGCGCGGAAAAACTGCTCCGCGACCGCATCCTGGCCGCCTATCCGGGCGACGGGATCATCGGCGAGGAGTGGGGGACGGTCGAAGGCAGCTCGGGCATCAACTGGATCCTGGACCCGATCGACGGCACCAAATCGTTCATCAGCGGAGTGCCTCTTTATGGCACGATGATCGGGATCGAGCATGCCGGCCGAAGTCTCGCCGGGTATGTCTATATTCCCGGGCTCGACGAAGGGGTTTATGCGTCGGCGGGGCAGGGGACCTGGCACTTTCGCGGCAGCGGTGAACCGCGGCGGGTGGCGGTGTCCAAAAAAAAGGCCCTCGCCGAAGGGCTGGTCGTGACCTCGCAGGTCGACACGTTTGCCCGGCGGGGCGCCAGCGACGTTTTCCATCGCCTGGAGCAGGCTGCTTACATCACCCGGACCTGGGGGGACTGCTACGGCTACCTGCTGGTGGCGACCGGCAGGGCGGAAGTGATGGTCGACCCGATGCTCAATGTCTGGGACGCGGCGGCGGTCCAGCCGATCATCGAAGAGGCGGGGGGAACGTTCACCGACTGGCAGGGTACGCCGACCATTCACGCTGGCGAAGCGGTGGCGACGAATGGACTTGTGACGGCGGAAGTGCTGGAAATCGCCCGTTCGGCTCCAAAACTGAGTTAAAGGGTGTCTTTTTCACGTTGTCCCTCAGGTCGGGCGGGATAATCTGCCGATCTTTCACCCTTGCATCGCTCCGCCTAACTGGTAGACTAATCGGCTTGAGTTTTTTGGACAGCTACGTATTTAGTCCCGGTTGCTTTGTGACAAAGCGATGCTGCGGCAGCGCGATGTAGCGACAAAGTGCAGTAGCGAGAGGAGATTCGTCGTTAGCGAGGCTGAGCCCCACGGTTCGGTCGCGTGAAGGAATCAGGGCAAGCATGACAGTGACGAAAGAGCGGAAGCGGGAATTGATCGAAGGCTATCGCCGGAGTGAGTCGGATTCAGGCTCGCCGGAGGTCCAGATTGCGATCCTCACCGCGCGGATCAACAACCTGACCGAGCACATGCGCACGCACGAAAAAGACTATGCCAGTCGGCGTGGCTTGCTCGCGCTGGTCAGCAATCGCCGCACGCTGCTCGACTATCTGCGCCGCGTGAATCCCCAGGGTTATCTCGACATCATCAACCGCTTGGGCATTCGCAAGTAGGCTCGCTTGCCCACCGGAGCTTGGCTCTGGGGGCATCGGCCTGTTGCACCGATTCTCTGCACGACTTCCGCGCTTGTCGGGGCCGCTGTTTGCATAGGGCAAATGGCGTCTTGGCTAGGGAAGTTTCATCGTGCGCCCCGGCTCCCTTTCTCTGTTTACAGGGTAGCCGATCCGGGCCAATCCAACTGCTGGCGTATCGCCCCATTTCGTTTCACACAGGGCGAACGCTCCGGGACGCAGGTAAAAGAAGGTAGGTAAATCGCAGTGAAGGTTCGCGTAGAAAAGCAAATTGGCAGCCACGTACTTTCGTTCGAGACAGGACAACTAGGAAAACAAGCCGCCGCCTGCGTTCTGGTGCAGTACGGCGAAACGGTCGTGCTCAATGCCGTTGCCTCCGGTCCGGGACGTCCCGGGATCGATTTCTTCCCGCTGACCTGCGACTACCGTGAGCGCGTGGCCGCCGCCGGCAAGTTTCCAGGCGGGTTCATCAAGCGTGAAGGTCGTCCCACGACCAAGGAAACCCTCACCAGCCGCCTCTGCGATCGCCCGATCCGCCCGCTCTTCCCGGCCGGCTATCGCGACGAGGTGCAGTGCCAAAGTTTCGTGCTCGCCAGCGACAAGCAGGTCGATGGCGATGTGCTGGCGATGAACGGCGTGGCCGTGGCGCTGCACGTTTCGCCCCTGCCGTTCCGCGGCCCGATCGCCTCGGTTCGCGTCGGCCGGATCAACGGTCAATTCATCGCTTTCCCGACGCATGACGAACTGGAAGAGAGCGATCTCGACCTGATTCTCTCAGGCACCGCGGAATCGGTCGCCATGATCGAAGGCTTCTCGCGCGAAATGCCCGAAGCCGACATGTTCGAAGCCATCCTCTTCGGCCAGCGGATCATCGCCGACATTTGCGGGATGATGAACGAGTTCCGCGAGAAGGTCGGCACTCAGAAGATGCCGTACCAGGAGCCGGAAAACGACGGTCTGTTCGACCGGATCAAGAACACCTACTACGACGACTTCCGCAACGCCCTGCAAACCAGCGGCAAGCACGCTCGGGCCGAAGCCGTCAGCGCCCTGAAGCAGCGCGTCGTGGGCGAACTCATTCCTGATCCCAATGCCGAAGGCGCCATCAAGCCGGAACGCCTGAACGCGGTTTGGAGCGAAGTGAAGGAGCGGATCATTCGCGATCTGATCCTGGCTGGCACTCGTCCGGACGGCCGCGACTATCGCACGCTTCGCAACATCGAATGCGAAGTCGACCTGCTGCCTCGCGTTCACGGCAGCGCGCTGTTCCAGCGCGGCGAAACGCAGGCCTTGATCACGATTACGCTCGGCACCTCGCGCGACGAGCAGCGGGTCGATGGCCTCTTCGATGAATACTCGAAGAAGTTCATGCTCGACTACAACTTCCCGTCCTTCTCGGTCGGTGAAGTGCGTCCGATCCGTGGCCCAGGCCGCCGCGAAATTGGTCACGGCATGCTCGCCGAGCGCAGCGTCGCTCCGGTGCTCCCCAGCCCGGAAGAATTCCCCTACACGATCCGCGTCATCTCGGACATCCTCGAGTCGAACGGCAGCAGCTCGATGGCGAGCGTCTGCGGCGCCACGCTCGGTCTGATGGCCGCCGGTGTGCCGATCAGCAACCCGGTCGCCGGCATCTCGGTCGGCCTGGTGAAGGAATCGGACAGCCAGTGGGTGCTTCTCACCGACATCATCGGCGACGAAGACCATTACGGCGACATGGATTTCAAGATCAGCGGCACCCAGAACGGCATCACGGGCATCCAGCTCGACCTGAAGATCGACGGCATCACGCCCGAAATCATCAAGGCGACGTTCGAACAGTCGCGCGACGCCCGCATTCAGATCCTCCGCAAGATGCTGACCGTTATTCCGCGTCCGCGGGAAGAAATCTCGGAGCACGCTCCGCGCCTGCTCCGCACCGTGATCGATCCGGAAAAGATTGGCATGCTGATCGGCCCGGGCGGCAAGAACATCCGTGGCATCCAGGAAGCGACGGGCACGGTGATCGAAGTGAACGACGACGGCGTCGTCACGATCGCCAGCACCAACGCCGAATGGGCTGCCGCCGCGCTGGCCCAGGTCGAAGCCTGCACCGCCACGGTGCAGATCGGCCGGATCTACGACGGCCGCGTGACGAGCATCAAGGATTTCGGCGCGTTCGTCGAAATCCTGCCGGGACGCGACGGCCTGGTCCACATCAGCGAGCTGTCGAGCGGCTACATCAGCTCGGTCGGCGAGGTCTGCCGCGTTGGGGACGAGATGAAGGTGCTGGTGATCGACGTCGATGATCACGACCGCGTGAAGCTCAGCCGCCGCAAGGCCCACGAAGAACTCGGCGTCTCGGACGAGATGGCCGCAGTTGAAGGT
>JAEZAS010000493.1 GCA_023430365.1 Planctomycetota bacterium | reverse complement strand
TTGGTGCCAGCAACGGCGAGCTCTTCCAGCTTCCGCTGGCATTCGCTGCACGAATCCATGTGCTGGGTGCAAGCCAGAACGCGATCGTCGGACAGATGGCTGTCGAGCAGTTGTTTTAGTTCTTCGGTGGTCGGGCAAGTATGTGTGGCTTGCATGTTATGCGTCCTCCTGCACTCGCAGGGCGTCGACTTCTTCCTTCAAGCGAGCCAGCACCCGGCTTTTGGCGACGTAGATCGCTCCGGCCGACAGGCCGATTTGCTTCGACACGTCGCTCGCCGGCAAGCCTTCGACAGCCGTCAGCAAAAACGCCTGCCAGGTTTTCTCCTGAAACTCGTGTTTGATTTTTTCCATCGCCAAGAACGCGATCCGCCGCTGGTACTCCAGCTCCCAGGCATCGCTGCCGTCGTCGGCGGCTGGCTCCGAATTGAGCAGGCGATTGGTGGTCGTATCGCCCGTCGCTTTCGGCCGATGCCTTTGCGCCGAAAGAAAATTGAAGATCTTGTTCCGCGTGATCGTAAACAGCCAGCCGCGAAACGAACCTTGCTTCGGGTCATAGTCCAGCCGGCCGATCGCCGAAGCGACCGAGCGCATGACATCCTGCATCAAGTCGGCCGCGTCCGCGTCTTGCAGCCCGCGCTTGCGGGCAAAGCCATAGATGACCGGGCCGTAGACCCGAGCAAACTCCTGCCACGCGAGGTGGTTGGAGCCGCTGCGAAGTTGTACGAGCAAACTGGCTCGCGTGAGTGGAGAATCGTCCACAGGCATAGTTGCACCGGTGAAAACCGCCTGCCGCCGAACTGCGTGAAAACGCGACACCCGCCCGTGTCGAACGAAATGATACGCTTTTGCCGACGGCGGGACGATGGGCCTTTCTCCGCAAGCCGGGCGAGCGGCAGGTAAGCACCGGTTCATGGGTCCAATCAAGTGGCACGATTCGAGCATCGCACGCGTTCCTTTCAGCGGCTGGCGACTTTGGCCGTTGCCTGCACGCGGACCAGGTCGCCGCTGGAAAGGCTATCGCCCGGATTGACGACCAGGCTCTCTCCTCCGCGAATCCCTTCCAGCACGGTGATGCGGGCGCCCAGATCGCGTCCCAGCTTGACGGGGCGAGCTTCGATCCGCTGATCGGCGCCCACGACGAGGACGCGTGGCCCGTCGCTGAGCATCTGCACCGTATTCACGGGAACGGTCCACAGGGTGTTCTGCTGCGGAGCGCTTAGTTTCACTTGAACGTAACTGCCGGGCTGCAGACGGCGATCGGGATTGGTCAGTTCGATTTCGGCCACCATCGTGCGACTGCTAGAGTCGATCGACGAAGCCAGACGTGTGATTTCTCCCACCACCGGCTCTGCGCCCGACTCCGGAATGCTCAGGCTGGCGGGGGATCCGACGACGATTTGCGCCGCATTGGCCTGCGGCACGTTCACCTGCACGCGGACGCGGCTCATGTCTTGCACGGTGAACAGCGGTTCCTGTCCCGCCGTCACGAGCATGCCGACTTCCGCCTTGCGCTCGATTATCACTCCATCGAAGGGAGCGACGATCCGCTGAAAGGCCTGCAGTTGCTTCAAACGCTCGACGTTGGCCAGCCGGCTTTGGGCCGTGGCCTGGCGAGCTTCAATCACCGCCTTGCGGGTTTGCAGATTGGTGCGGCGATGGGCCACCTCGGCCTGGGCCGCTTCGACATCGGCGGTGCGCGCTTCCCACTGTTTCTGGAAGGTGTCGCGCTCTTCCTGCGAGATCGAATTGGTGGCGATCAATCGCTCGCGGCGAGTCAGTTGGCTGCGAGCCAGTTCCACCTCGGCTTGCACGCGGGCCAGCTGAGCGACCGACGCTTGCAACGCGGCTTCGGCTTCGGCGTACTCGGCGCGAGCTTGCGCGGCGGCGGCCTGGGCTTCCTGGGCCTGCGCCTGGCTTTCGGCCACTTCCTGATCGAGCTCGGGGGTTTCCAGTTCGGCGAGCACCTGGCCCACTTTTACCGAGTCGCCGAGGTCGACGTGCCAGGCGAGCAGGTAACCCGTCACGCGGGCGTGCAGCGTGGTCGCTTGCCACGGCCGTACGGTGGCTGGCAGCAGCACGTCCGCCGTCGTCGCCGGTTGGGGACGAGTGACAACCACTTCACTCGCGACCCCCTGCTCGGTCCGCGAGGCCGGCGCCGCCGGAGCTTCGGCATGCAGCGGTCGCCAGGCCGAAGCGAGAGCCGCCACGGCAGCCAGCGCCAGGACGGCGCCGACATACCAGACAATCTTGCCGGAAGTCTCTTTCTGAGCGGGCTTTGCAGCCCGGCGGAAGTTTCCCGTGCGGCCAAAGGTGGCGGTATCGACCAGGCTACTCATGATCAACTCCTAGCGTTGGCTGATTGGTCTATTCGAATTACCGCCACTGGCAAGAAACCTTACAGATCGCAAACCGCCGGGACGACACTCGCCCCGCTTTGAGCTCATTCGTCCGAAGTCGGGGAGCTTCCGCGTCGCAGCAGGCTGTAGATGACCGGGACGAAGAGCAGCGTGGTGAGCGTCGCCACCAGCAGACCGCCGATCACGGCCCTGCCGAGCGGGGCGTTCTGCTCGCCACCTTCTCCCATGCCGAGCGACATCGGCAGCATTCCCAGAATCATCGCCGCCGCGGTCATCAGCACCGGCCGCATCCGGGTGCGTCCCGCCTCGAGCGCCGCTTCCATCGCCGACTTCCCTTCCTGCCGCTGTTCGTTGGCAAACGTCACCAGCAGGATGCTGTTGGCCGTCGCCACACCGATCGACATGATCGCTCCCATGAGCGCCGGGACGCTGAACGTCGTGTTCCACAGAAACAACGACCACACGATCCCCACAAACGCTCCCGGCAGCGCGGTGATGATGATGAACGGATCGAGCCAACTTTGAAAATTCACCACCATCAGCAAGTACACCAGCACGGCGGCGAACAAAATGCCCAGCCCCAGCCGAACGAATGCCGATTCCATGCTCTCCACCTGCCCGCGCATCGTGATCGAATTGCCCGGAGCGAGCTTGGCACGATACTCGTCGAGAATCCGGCTGATCTCCGTGGCCACACTCCCCAGATCGCGCCCCTGCACGTTGGCATAGACATCGACCGCCGGCTGGACGTTCGTGTGGTTGGCCACTTCGGGAGTCACGCTCCGTTCGACCTTCGCGACGTTCGAGAGCAATTGCAGGTTGCGATTCTGCGTGGAGGTGAGGGGCAGACCGAGGATCGAATCGACGCTGTCGAGCTTGTACGTCGGCGTGCGCGTTTCGACGAGGTACGAAATGCCCATCCGCGGATCGACCCAGTAGTTGGGCTGAACTTGCCCGCTACCTGAAAGCGAGACCAGCAAGCTGTTGGCCACGTCCTGCTGGGTCAATCCCAATTCGCGGGCTCGCGTTTGATCAACCGCCACGTGCAGCTTCGGCACATTCATGACCTGGTGCAGGTGGACGTCCTTGACTCCTTCGATCTGACGAATCCGCTGCGAAATCTCTCCTGCCAGCTTGAAGTTCGTCTCACGGTCGAGGCCAGAGATCTGAATGTCGATCGGCGCCGGCAGGCCGAAGTTGAGAATCTGGCTGACAATGTCGGCCGGCTGAAAGAAGAACGTCAGGTGTGGAAACCGGCCCGGCAATTCCTGGCGGAGCAGGGCGATGTACTCGGGCGTGGATTTCGAGCGGTGATGCGCGAGCGACACCAGAATCTCTCCGTCGGCCATGCCGGTCGTTGCGCTGTCGCCGAAGGCCATGGCGTAGGTTCGATTGGGCAGACCGATATTGTCGAGCACGAGTTCCACCTCATGCTCGGGAATGATTTCGCGAATCGCCTGCTCGACGTCGCCGAAGTAGCGCTCGGTCTGCTCGACTCGCGTCCCCGCGGGGGCTCGCACATGCAGACGAAACTGACCGGCGTCGACCGTCGGAAAGAAATCCCGTCCCACCCACGGCAGCAGCAGCGCCCCGCTGGTCACCAACAGGCCGAAGACGACCAGCACAGCCAGGCGGTGCGTGAGATTCCACTCGAGCAACCGCAAATACGCCGAGCGAAATCGCTCAAACCACCGCTCGAAACCCGTATGGAGCCGGCCGAACCAACCACTCGCCGCCCCGTGTCCATGCTTCAACTCGGCCGGCAGCAGGTAATCGACCATCGTGGGCACGATCGTCCGCGACAGCAGGTACGAAGCGAGCATCGCAAACGCCACGGCGAGGGCTAGCGGCGTGAACAGGTACTTGGGAGGCCCTTCGAGAAAGAGCACCGAAACGAACACGATGCTGATCGTCAGCGTCGAGACAAACGTCGGACCGGCAATCTGCATCGCCCCATCCAGAATCGCCTGCCGCAACGGTTTGCCCAGGCCGATATTGCGATGGATGTTTTCGATCTCCACCGTCGCGTCATCGACGAGAATGCCCACGGCCAATGCCAGGCCGCCGAGCGTCATCACGTTCAGCGAGTGA
Organism: Planctomycetota bacterium; assembly: GCA_023430365.1. Taxonomy (GTDB): domain Bacteria; phylum Planctomycetota; class Planctomycetia; order Pirellulales; family Pirellulaceae; genus JAEZAS01. The sequence continues at coordinate 11,768 of JAEZAS010000493.1, read as the reverse complement.
CCGAGCAGGTAGAGCATGGCGATCGACGTCAGGATGGCCAGCGGAATCGACACGGCGATGATCAACGTGCTCCGCCAGCTACCCAGGAAAATCAGGATCATCGTCGCGGTTAACAGCCCGGCGATGATGCTCTCCACGATCAGCCCATGGATGGCCGCCGTGACAAAGAGCGACTGATCAAACAGCAACTCGATGCGCAAATCCTTCGGCGCCGATGCTTGAATCTGCGGCATCATCTCCTTTACCTGGTTGACGATGTCGAGCGTCGAGGCGTTGCCGTTCTTCAGCAGCGTGACGAGTGCCCCGCGGGTACCGTTGCGGCGAACGACCGTCGTTTGCGACGTGCTGCCGTCGCGCACCTGGGCCACGTCGCGCATGTAGATCGTCGCGCCGTTGACGACCTTGATCGGAATGTCGTTGAACGCGGCTGGGCTGAGGGGCGTGTTGTTGAGCGTGACCGGATACTCGTGCGTGTCGATCCGCGCGACGCCGGTCGGATAGGCGAGGTTGTAGGCGTTGATCGCGTCGGCCACTTCCTTCGACGAGATTCCCTTGGCCTGCAGCAGTTGCGGATCGATATCGACCATCACCTGCCGCTCCCGGCCGCCATAGGGCGTGGGCATCGTGAGCCCCTGGATGGTCGAAAGCTGCGTGCGAAGGATGTACAAGCCATAGTCGTACACCTCCTCTTCGCTCATCGTCTCGCTACTGAGTCCGATCTGGACGATCGGCACGCTGGAGGCGTTGTAGCGCACGATGATTGGCGGCTGGATGCCCGGCGGCATCACAGCCCGAATCGCCTGGCTGACAGAAGTGACTTGCGAGAGCGCGGCGCCGATATCGACGCCCGGATGGAAGTAGATCTTGATCACCGCCACGCCGTTGAGCGTCTGCGATTCGATGCGCTTGATGTCGTTCACGTTCGAGCTGATGGCGTACTCGCTGTAGGTCGTGATCCGCCGCTCGACCTCGCTCGTCTCCATTCCCTTGTAGGTCCAGATGACCGTTACCACCGGGATGTCGATCTCGGGAAAGATGTCGGTCCGCATCTGGCGGATCGAAGTCGCTCCCAGGACAACGATCAACAGAGCCATCACCGCGAACGTGTAGGGGCGTTTCAGGGCAAGCTGCACAATCCACATGGCCGATCCTCCGGGCGTTTTCGGTATGCGGGAGACTACCGCCCGCCCCGGGCGGACCTTACAAGTGGGAAATTGCCGCTGCAGCCGAGAGGGCCCTGGCCTTAAGGAGTTGCACTTCACCAACCCACTTGGGGAAAAGAAAGGTTTGCCGCGCCGTGTAAGATCCATGGTGAGCCCTGGTAACTCTTCCTATCAGGTGGGACGGCGCGGCAACCCAAGGCTTTCGAGCCCCAAGGTCCCGAGCCCGCCCGCAACTTGCTTGCTTTCAACCTGGCTGGTCTGCCCCGCTGCCGGGGCAGGCTTCGAACGCAACCCTGACTCAAGGTTCTCAATTCATGTCCAAACAGCTCTCCGGTAAGGTCGCTCTGGTGACAGGAGGTTCACGCGGCATTGGCGCCGCCACGGCCAAGGCCCTCGCGGAAGAAGGAGCGGATGTCGCCATCAGCTACAGTGCCTCGGCTGACAAGGCCGAAGCCGTTGTCGAGGCCTTGAAGAGCAAGGGCGTGCGCGCGGTCGCCCTCAAGGCTGATCAAGCGGACCCTCAGCAAGTGACCGAGCTCGTCAACAAAGTCGTGCAGCGCTTTGGCCGGCTCGACATCCTCGTGAACAACGCGGGCGTGTTCGAAGTGGGCGCTGTCGGCGATCCGTCCGCCGATCTGGCCAGGCTCGAGCGGGAGTTTGCGATCAATGTGGGTGGCGTGGTGGCCGCGGTCCGCGCCGCAGTGCCCCATCTGGGCGAAGGAAGCCGGATCATTACGATCGGTTCGGTGATCGCCACGCGCGTCGGTTTCCCAGGACTCGCCGGTTATGCCGCGACGAAGGCCGCCGTCGCCGGCTACTCGAAAGGCTGGGCGCGCGATCTGGGGCCCAAGGGCATCACAGTCAATGTGATTCAGCCGGGGCCGATCAACACCGATATGAATCCCGATAGCGGCGAGTTTGCCGAAGCCGCCAAGAGCCAGGTGGCTCTCGGTCGCTACGGCCGGCCTGAAGAACTGGCCGCCGCCGTCGTCTTTCTCGCCAGCCCGGCCGCTTCGTACATCACCGGGACAATCCTCGACGTCGACGGCGGATTGCTCGCCTGATCCGACGAACGGTATCACGGCCTCATTACGCCGCTGCTGCTTTTGCACGGCGATCTTTTTGGAGTTGGGACGCTACGATGTCCAACTCTCTTCTTTGCGCGACGCTTGCTCAAGCAGTCCGTGCATCCAGCATTCACGGGACACAGGTTCCTTGCTGAGTCAGCGATCCCCGGTCGCCGCGACAAGCCGGCGACAAGCAATGCCGCCCCCGCGCAGCGGTGACATCGTGTTGTCACATGCACTGGTTAGCTTGCTCCTGCACAAAAAGAGTTCGCTCGCGGAGGACGGCATGGGGTCATTTACGGTTTTGCGAGGGGGCCGCTGCGACGCGCGTCGTCTGCCAGCGGCTGAGGAAATTGTGCAAAGAAGAAAATGCTTGTAATGGGAACAATTAGCTGATACCACTACGCCCAGTCTGCTGTGATACCAGACTTCGCGTGGGCAATAACATCTTTTCCTGCCTGTTCTGAACCTCTCCCGTTCTTTCGGCTGCCGCGCAGTCGTGCGCTGGCGCTGCGCAATTATGGAGTGTCCTTATGGCCATGGGCGTGCTGCGTCGTGGGGCTTCTCGGACCGAGGTATGCAAGCAAAGCCGGCAGGATGCCCGGCGACATAAGTCGCGCAGGATGTTTTTGGAGTCGCTCGAATCGCGACACTTGCTGGCGAGCGATTTCAGCTTTGCCAACACGTTCGGCTCGACGTCGAACGATATTGCCCGCGCGGTCGCCGTCGACTCGGCGGGCAATTCCTACGTGACCGGCGAGTTCCGGTTTGCCGTCGATTTCGACGCTGGGCCGGGATCCGCTCTGCTGCAAGAGTTGGGCGGAGGCTCGGGGGATGTGTTCATTGCCAAGTATCGCCCCGACAGCTCGCTGGCGTGGGTTCGCCAGATTGGCGGCGCTTCAGTCGACCTGGGCTTTGATATTGCTGTGGATGGATCCGGCAACGTCGTCGTCGGGGGATTCTTTCTCCGCGAGATCGACCTCGATCCCGGCCCGGCAACCGCCACGCGGATCGCAGCTCCCTTTGGCTCCAGCGACCTGTTCGTCCTGAAGCTGGACACCAATGGCAACTTTCTGTGGGGCAACAGCTTCGGCAGCGCCACGGGGGCCGAGAACCTGCGGGCGGTGACGGTCGACACGGCGGGCAATGTGTACGCGACCGGCCAGTTCAGCGGCTCGGGCGATTTCGATCCCAACCCGAGTAGCACACTCACCCTGAGCACTACTTCCTCAAGCGATAACGACGTATTCATCTCCAAGTTTGGTCCCAGCGGCAACCTGGTCTGGGCCAGGAACTTTGGCAACACAAACTCGGGGCAGGGGGACGAGGGACGCGGCCTGGCGGTCGACAGCGCCGGCTTCATCTACACCTCCGGGCGGTTTCGTGGAGACGCCTCGCTGAATCGTGGGGCCGCCACTGGGCAGGCCATGCCGTTCAGCAGCACGTCCGACAATCCCTTCGTCACCAAGCACGATCCAAATGGAAACCTGGTGTGGGCCAGGGCCTTCTCCGCCACAGCCAGCAGTCACGCCGAAGCGGTCTCGCTCGACCCCGCTGGAAACGTCGTGGTGGCTGGATCGTTTCAATTCTCGATCGATCTCGACCCTAGCCTCGCCGCCAGCCAAACGGTGGCAAGTGCTGGGAGCTACGACGCCTTTGTGGCGAAACTGAACTCCAGCGGCAATCTGATCTGGGCCCACCGCTTTGGCGGTACCGGCAGCGATGAGATTTATGATTTGGACGTCAACGCGGCTGGCCAGACGCTGACGACCGGTCAATTCGGCGGGACGGTGGACTTTGATCCCGGGCCCGGAACGTTTCCGTTGACGTCGACTCCCTCGGTAACCGGCGCCAACGTCGATTCCTTTGTCTCGATCCTCAACTCCGACGGCTCCTTCGCCGAGGCGTTGTCGTTTGGTGGACCGGCGCTCGATCGCGGACACCGCATCGCGATGGTCGGAGCCGCGATCTACGTCGCCGGTGAATTTGCTGTGACGGCCGATTTTCACTCCGGCGCCGACGTGCGCAACCGCACGTCCGCCGGAGGGCCGGACGGCTTTCTGCTGCGGTTGGCTTCGGTGACGCCCGTCGTTCCGGGGAGCATTTCGGGCGTCAAGTGGTCCGATACGGACGGCGATGGCGTTCAGGACCCCGGTGAACCGCCGCTCGCCGGCGTGGTGATCTACATCGATCAGAACAACAACGGCCAACTCGACGGCGGCGCCGCGTCGCCAACCGAGCCGGTTGCCATCACTGATTCCAGCGGCGCTTATACGTTCGCCAATCTGTCGCCGGGCGACTACACAATTCGCGAAATCGTGCCCCACGGCTACGTGCAGACCTCGCCGGACGCCCAGCGGGATTATTACGTGGGGTATGACCCCTCGAGCCGGACTTTGATCGAGATCGACGCCCTGACCGGCGCGGTCTCGCGTATTCCCCTGGCCGCGAGTGGAACGGGCATCAACTTTCAGGGCGTCGTCGTCAACCGCAACGGCCAGACATACGGCCTGGATGCCAACGCGCGCATCCTGTTCTCGATCGACCGCAATTCGGGGGAAGTAACTCCAGCCGTGATCACGGACGGAGGGCTGGCGCGCGGTTTGGCTTATGACCCGACGACCGACACCATCTATGGCCTGGCGCTGGGGCCCAGCGGCTGGAGTCTGGTGGCGCTCGATCCCGAGAGCGGCCAGGCGACTCCGGTCGGCGCGGCTGTGTCGACCGCTCAGCTTTCCAATCCACACGCAATGACGTTCGATCCCACGACGGGGCGCGTAGTGGTCTACGACCTCAGTGGCGCGGATTTTTGGTCCTTTGGCGCCGGCGGCCCGCCGACGATGATCGGCGTGACATCGCTCAATGCTCCGACCTTGGCCCACAACGGCGGATCGTTCGTGGCGTTTGCCGGTTTCGGCTCCTCGCAATTGGTGCGGGTGACCCCCGGCTCGCCAGCGACGCCCTTGCTGACGCTCTCTCAATCGGTGCTCAGCGAGTCGCTCGATTTTGTTCGAGCCACGCCCTTTGCTCACAACGTGGCGCTGGTCTCGGGCGCCAACGTGACCAATGTGAACTTCGGCAACCGGTTTGTGCTCGGCGAGATTCACGGCGCCAAGTGGATCGATGCGGACGGCGACGGCGTGCGAGACGCGGGTGAGGCGCCCATGGAGGGAATGACTGTTTACATCGACGTGAATAACGACGGTGTGCTGCAAGCCAGCGAACCAAATGTTGTCACAGCCGCAGACGGTAGCTATTCCTTCACGGGACTCGCGCCGGCAACGTACGTAGTGCGCGAGGTCTTGCCCGCAGGCTACGTGCAATCGGCTCCGGGAGCTCAGAACGACTACTACTACGGCTTCGATGTCAGTGGCGCCCGGAACCAGTTGGTCAAGATCGACGCGGTGAGCGGGCACGTCACGCGGATTGGCCCTGGCGGCGGTGTGCAACTGATGGGGTTGGTGCGAACCAACGCCGGCGAGCTGTTCGGCATCGCGGGCAACTCGTTGTATCGAGTCGATCCCGACACCGGCGAAACCACCGTGGTCGCTCCCGGCGGGATCGCTCTCGGCCCAGGCCTGGCTTACGATTCCGTCACCGACACCATCTACGCCCTCGCGCGGAGTGGCAGCAGCCACTATCTGGCAACCATCAACCCGACCACCGGAATCGCGACCCCGATTGGGCCCGGTGTGTTGGGAATCAATAGCCCCCATGGCGCCGCGTGGGATCCAGCCGGACATCGCCTAGTCGTCTACGACAATTTCAACGACACGCTCTGGGCCTTCGATCGGCAGGGCATCGGCAGCCAGATCGGCGCCGTGCCGTCGATGGAGAATATCTCGCTGGCCTACAACGGTTCAACGCTCGTCGGCACCCGGTTGTCCGGAAACATTCAGTCCCTGGTGACGATCAACCCCGCCACCGGCGCTGTTACTCCGTTTGCCACGTTGCCGGCTGGCGTCTTTGTCTCGACGCTCGACTTCGTCAACGTCGAATCGTTCGCTCATGTCGTCAGCCTCGGGCTGGCGGATGTGGCAGCCGGCGTCGACTTTGGCAACCAGCGGGCGGTCGGCAGTATCGCCGGCTCGAAGTGGATCGACGCTGACGGCGATGGTGTCCGAGATGCGGAAGAACTGCCGATGGAGGGCGTCGTCGTGTATGTCGACGCCAACAACGACGGCCAGCGGCAGCCGACGGAAGTGTCCGCGACGACCGACGCCGACGGCAACTACCTGCTGACCGAGGTTCCGATAGGCGGGCATGTGGTGCGTGAGATTTTGCCCGCGAACTATCGCCAGACGTCGCCGGGCATGCAGCGCGACTTCTATTACGCAATCGACTACAACAACCCTCGAACCCTGGTGCGGATCGATGCCACGACCGGCGTCGTGACACGGATCGGCAGCGGGATCGGTCAACAAATCGTCGGCCTGGCCCGGACAAATTCCGGTGAACTGTTTGGCATCAGTCCGAACCTGTTTTACCGGATCAACCTGCAAACGGGCGTCGCCGAAGAGATCGGGCCCATCGGGGCGGCGTCGGGCTGGGGCCTCGCGTACGACAGCGAAACGGACACGATCTGGGGGATCGCAGCCCGGCCCGGCGGCGGAAACGGTTTGGTGCGCTACGACCGATGCACGGGCGCGGCCACTCACATCGGTCCCACTGTCTTCACCCTCCAGAACACGAGCGGAATCGCGTTCGACGACGCCAGCGGGCGGATCGTCGTCTTCGACAACAACGATGACGAATTCTGGTCGTTCGATCGCAACGGCAACGCCACGCTGCTCTCGGGCTCCCGCACTTCCGCCTCCCCGTTCGGCCTCGCGCACCATGAAGCGGGATTTGTGGTTTACGACCTGACGACTCGCGCCCTGCGACTCATCAACCCGGTCAATAACCAGATGGGGCCGCCGCTGGTCGTGCTCTCGCAAACGATCGGCGTCGATGCGCTGGAGTTTGTCGATGTCGAGGCCTTCGCCCACGTTGTCTACGTTCAGCCGGGGCAGACGGCGGCTGGCAATGATTTCGGCAACCAGAACATTTTGGGAGAAATCCACGGCAGCAAGTGGAACGACGCGAACGGCGATGGCGTTCGCGACGCGGGCGAAGGTCCCATGGCCGGCGTGACGGTGTATCTGGACCTGAATAACGACGGCGCGCAGCAGGAAGACGAACCGTCGACGCAGACGGCGGCGGATGGCAGCTACGTCTTCACGGGCGTTCAGCCGGGCACGTATCAGGTGCGAGAAATCGTTCCCGCCGACTACCGGCAGACATCGCCTGGCAAGCTGCACGACTACTACTACGCCGTGGACCAATTCCAGGCCTTTCAGTTGGTGAAGGTCGATGCGCTCAACGGCGCCGTCACTCGGATTGGCAATGGCCTCGGAGCGCCAATCGTCGGCATTGCCCGCACCGCACTCGGCGAATTGTACGGAATCACCAGTGGGAACGGCCAACTGTTCTCGATCGACCCCGAAACGGGCGTCGCCACGCGCATCGGCGCCTTGGGGCGGCCCGTCGGAGGAGGGCTGGCCTACGACGCTGAGACCGATACGTTGTTCACCGTGGCCCGCGACAACTCGAATAACTTCGCTCTCGCTCGAATCGATCGCGAATCGGGCCTGGCGACGATCGTCGGTTCCGGCACTCCGTCGCTGTTCAACCCGACGGGGATTGCCGTCGATCCGCTGAACGATCGGATTGTCGTCTTCGATGGCGGCGGCAGCCGAGAGCTGGTGGCCTTCACCCGCACGGGAACGCCGTCCCACTTGGGCTTTGCCCCAGTCAATGCCGCGAGCCTGGCGTTTGATGGCTCCAGCCTGGTGATTTTCGAAGGCAACCGGTTCAGCGCGATTTATCCCAATGGACAGCGCCGAGTGCTTGCGGTTGCTCAAGAATCGCTCGGGCTGTCAACGATCGAACACGTCGACCTGGAGCCGTTCGCCAGCACGGTGATCGTCCCTCCGGCTGGGAGCGTGACGGGCGTCGACTTCGGCAATCAGCTCGTGCTCGCCGATATCAGCGGAACCAAGTGGCACGATGTCGACGCCGACGGCGTTCGGGACCCCGGCGAGCCCGGGATGGCCGAAGTGACCGTCTATCTCGACTTGAACAACAACGGCGCGCTCGACGCGGACGAGCCAAGCGTGGAAACCGCCGCCGACGGGAGCTATCTCTTCTCCGACGTGCAACCGGGCAGGTACTTTGTGCGCGAAGTGGCGCCGTTTGGCTACCAGCAAAGCAGCCCAGGCGCTCAAGAGGACTTTTTCTACGCCATCCGGTTCCGCCGGGAGCTGCACCGGGTGAATCCGACGACGGGGCAATCCGTTCTGATCGGAATCCATAACGGTCCCGAACTGCACGGCCTCGTGCAAACCAACGCGGGCGAGCTCTACGCAATCAGCGGCCAGGAAAACACCCTCTGGCGGATCGACCCGACCAGCGGCGTCAGCATGCGGATCGGAGCAACCGGCCGCGTGGTAGCGTTCGGACTCGCCTACGACGCTGCGACCGATACGATCTACGGCCTGGCCCGTCCGGACGACAACAACCCAAATCTGACGCTGCTCGTCACCTTCGACCGCGAAACCGGCCAGGCGACGCCGATCGGCTCGCCCCTTTCCGGGCTCACCTCCGTCACCGGCATCGCGTTCGATCCCGTGGGCAACCGCATCATCGCTTTCGACAACGCCGACCGTGAGTTTTACGAGTTCACCCCCGCTGGCGTGGGCCGCCGCCTGTCGAGCATCGGGTTTTCAACCGGGGCTCTGACGACGGACGCCCTTGGACGCGTGCTGTTCGAAAACGGCAGCCGCCTGCATGCGGTGAACCCCGACAACGGCCAGGTGACCGTCCTGAGCAACATCTTCCCCTTCGGCATCGATGGTCTGGAGTTCATCGATAATCCGGACTTCGCCCATAAGGTGTTCGTCGCTCCGGCCACCGATGTCAGCGGGGTGGACTTTGGCAATGAGTTCGTGCTCGGCGAGATCCGCGGCACGAAGTGGAACGACCTCGACCAGGACGGCCAGCGCGATCCGGAAGAACCTGGGCTTGCGGGAGTTCAGATTTACCTCGACTACAACCTGAATCGCCAGTACGACGAAGGCGAGCCGACGCAATGGACCGGCGAGAACGGCGACTACGTTTTCGGCGAAGTCATGCCCGGCGAATATGTGGTCCGCGAGATCGTTCCCGACTCCTTCGTGCAGTCGGCGCCCGGCGAGGTCGCCGACTACTACTACGGCCTGCACAACGGCCGGGAACTGGTTCGCATCGAAGGCGCCACGGGGCTCGTAACGACGCTAGGTGTCTTGAACGGCGGCCCGAACTTGCATGGTCTCGTGCAGACCAACAGCGGTGAGCTGTTCGCCCTCAGCGGCTGGGACAATTCGCTTTACACCATCGACCCGACCAATGGCTGGGCGACTCGGATTGGTCCTGCGGGGGGCAGCGTCGCCTGGGGGCTCGCCTATGACTCGGCGACGGACACGCTCTTTGGTTTGATCCGGCCCGCATCGAGCTCGACGGGCGAAATCTGGCTGGCGACGTTCGATCGGTTGACCGGCGAGGCGACCACGATCGGCCCCGGGCACGATGACCTGCAAAGCACGTTGGGGCTGACGTTCAATGTGGCGACGCAACAGATCGTCGCCTTCGACAACAATGGCCGGGAGGTGTGGGCGTTCGACCGGCAGGGAAATCGCGAACTGCTGGGAGTCTTTCCGAGTCTGGCGATCGATTTCGGGATCGGCAGCGACGCTCAGGGCAACTTGATCGCTAAGCCGCAGAACTCGCAGCAGCTCTTGCGGCTGGATCTCGCCACAGGGGCGCTGACTCCGATTATTACTGTCTCTCGTCCGCTCCTGCTCGAAGCGTTCGATGTGGTCGATCGTCCCGATTTCGCCCACTCCGTTACCGTGGGCAAGCGGGAGGTCGTCTCCGGCCGCGATTTCGGCAACTACAATCCGGCGCCGATCCTGGTCGGGGTCGAAGTCACCCCCTCGGCGATCGACGAAGACGATTCCGTGACGCTCGTCGGGTCGTTTGCCGATGCCGGCGCTGAGCCTCGCACAGTGCGCATCTCGTGGGGAGATGGCTCCGAGGAGATTCTGACGCTCGATGGCAATGTCCGCTCATTCTCCGCCACGCACCGCTACTTGGACGATGGCGAGAACCGCGTCCGCGTCGAAGTGATCGATTCGGCGGGCAATTCGGCGGCGACGGTGGATGAACCCAGTGGCGGCGACATCGTGAGCCCGACGGTAAGCGTCGCCAACACAATTCCCGAAGTGACGGCCAGCATAGACCTGGCGGAGGTCGCCGAAGACGGCGTGGTGACGTTGACGATCGACGTCAGCGATGTGGGAATGCTCGATACGCACACGGTCGAAATCGATTGGGGGGATGGCAGCCCGGTGGAGACCTGGGAAGTGCCAGCCGACACCCGCACGCTCGTCCTGTCGCATCGCTATCTCGACGACAGCCCGACGGGGACGGCAAGCGATAGTTACACAATCTCGGTCGTTGCCACCGACGATGATGGGGGCGTCAGCGAAACAGGCGTTGCCTCGGTGCTGGTCCATAACGTTGCCCCAGAGATTGTGTCGCTGGCCGTCAGTTCAAGCATTGCCGATCCAGTTGGGCAGGGAGAGACCGTTTCAATTGCCGGATCGTTCACCGATTCGGGCAGTTTGGACTCGCACACCCTGCTGGTTAGCTGGGGAGACGGGCAGACGAGTGTCATCACCCTCGCGGCTGGCTCGCGCGAGTTTCAGGCCAACCATGTGTATGCAGCCGGCGGCATCTACGCGGTAACGGTCACCGTACTGGATGACGACGGCGGTCAGGACGCGGTCGTCGCCGAGAGCGTGGTCGAAGGGGTGGGAGTGGTCGACGGAGTGCTGTATGTGATCGGCAGTTCCGCGGCCGATCACGTGCACATCACGAAAACCAGCTCTTCGATCCGCGTGAACGCCTCCTTCCTGGGGTGGGGGTCACGAGAGTTTGCGGCTTCCACGGTCCAGCGAATCGTGGCCTACCTGGGCGCGGGCAGCGACCATGTTTCGGTTGCCGGCAACATCGATCTGCCTGCCCTGATCGACGCTGGAGTTGGAGACGACCATATCCATGGCGGCCGCGGACCTAGCACGATCCTCGGTGGCGACGGCAACGACCATCTGCACGGCGGCAGCGGACGCAATATCATCATCGGCGGCAATGGCGCCGACCACATCCATGGTAATTCGGCCGACGATCTACTCATTGCTGGGACGACCGCGTTCGACGCCGATCTGGACGCTCTGCTGGCAATCGCAGCCGAATGGAACTCGTCTCGCAGTTACCAGCAGCGTGTTACCAACCTGTCGGGCAGCGGCTCCGGTGATCGGCTGAACGGCGATATCTATCTGCAAGCCGACGGTTTGAACCGGACCGTGTTCGACGATCTGCACGCCGACCATCTGCACGGCGCTAGCGGCCTCGACTGGTACTTTGCCTCACTCGACCAGGATCACCAGCACAGCGCCAA
>JAEZAS010000208.1 GCA_023430365.1 Planctomycetota bacterium | reverse complement strand
CAAACGATCTCCGGCTTGCCGTCGCCCGTCAGATCGGTCCAGGTGGGAGACTCGTTGTCGACCTGGCTGAGTACGACGTGGCGTTTCCAGTGCGTGTCGGTGCTCGCTTCCGGGTTCTCGAACCAGGAGGCCTCTTTGCCCGGAAAACCGATGATGAGGATGTCGTTCCAACCATCCCCGTTCAGATCGTGCACATAGGCAAAGAAGTTGTCCGAATAGCCCTGAGGATCGAACGGCTTCGGCGGATAGTAGGCGTGCTGCTTCTCGAAGGTCGGGCCTTCGTACCAGAAGGGACCCGCGACCAGATCGGCTTTGCCGTCCTGGTTCAAGTCGCCGAAGGTGGCGCCTTCCGCGAAGAAGCGGTCGGAGAGCTTTTGACGCTTGAAGGTTCGAAGCGTATGGGGCGACTCCTGAGCGGTTGCTCCGCTGGTGAGCAGCGCGAATACGATGAGCGCAAGCACGTATCGGGCGGGCATGCGAATTCCCTGGAGAGGAGGCTGGGACGGCGATTTGCCAGCGGTGGTTTACCGCGGCGCCGTGACGGACCGCATCATGATAGGCATGTGCGACGAACAGTGTCGAGTTTTTCGCCCGGAAGGAAGGCAGCCCGCCCTGCCCCGCCCGGGGCTAGCTCGGCAGCCGCAGCAGCGGTTGCCAGGCGACATCGGCCCGAGTGTGGATCCGCTCGGCGCACTCCAGGAAATCGGGGCGGTGGTCGATGATGGTGGCGGCTACCTGGGCGATCGGCACTTGTCCCATTTCGAAATAGAAATGGACATCGCTGCCGGCATCGCGGATCAAAGCAGGTGGTTGCTGGAACACGCTTCGGGCCGCACGGATGGCTTGCATCGCTGCTTCGTCGGACAGACTGCTGCTCGCCGGCAGAACGCACAGCAGACGTCGGTTGCCACCGCACTTCTGCAGCCGCGGCTGGGCCGACTCGATCAAGCTCGCCACTTGTTGGCTTGCGCCGGTGCCGACCTGCGGATTGAAGAGTTGGCTGGCAAAGTCGAGCGAGTCGAGGCGGCGAAGCACGGCGGTGCGGGCCGCCGTCTCGAGCCGTTCGACCAGAGTGGTGAGCTTTTCGCCACCCTGGAGCATCGTGCGGAGGCCGCCACCCGGAGCGACCACTTCGGCAGTGATGCTCTCGTCCAGTCGGGCCGCCAGATCGACTTCCTGCAGCTTCAGTTGTCCCGCGACAGCGGCTTTGACCTGCCCCATTTCGTCGTCGGTTGCCGGCGAAAGTTCTTCGTCAGACACCGCATAGCGGTTGAGGAGGTTCTGAATGTCCCTCGCCAAATCCGCCATGCTGTCTTGCGCTCCGAGCAGGTGCGCTTGCAGCGCCTGGACGAATACGCCGACCGTGTGAGCCGTCAGTTCCAGGAGTCGCAGCCGGCAAAGCTGGAGCAGGAGGTTCTCGGGCGATTGCGGCTGAGGCCTATTGCGGTTGCGCGGATCGGGACGGACTGTAGCAATCAACTGCTGCTCGACCGAGAACCATTCCTCATTCAACCGCATTCGCGTTTCGCGCGTCCGCTCGGCCAGAGCCTTGAGATGCGATTGCAGCCACCGCGTTGCACGTTGGGCGCCGTACAGCCGTGCGGCGGGATGATCGACCAGACTCTCGAGCCACTTGCGTGCGGCGGCGCCAAACGGCACAGCGGCGGAGCGGGCGTGGTCTTCCAGGTTCAACTGCAGCTGCGAAATCTTGGGCGGCCCTTCGGTGCCGTACCGGGTGCCGAACAATTCCATGACCGACTGCAGCCAACGATCGAGCGGCACACCGTTCTGGTCGGCTGGAAACGCGTGAACAATGGAGCGGAAGCACTGGTCCGGGTTGCCCTCTAACTCCTTCGCGGCCTGCTGGTGCATGAGCTGCATCAGACGATCGAGGTCGAGACCAAGCGTGGCAGCCTGGGTCGCGGCGATCGTGTCGATCTGCGAGTCTTTCGCCGCCTGTGAATCCTGAATCGATGAGCGACCTTGCATCGACACGGGGATCACCCGGCTCGACTGTCGTTCGCTGCTCTGCTTTGGAATGCCGGTCCAGCGTTCGAGCGTGGCGTGGCACAGCTTCATCGCTGCGAGGTCGACCAGCGCATCCTGCCCGACGCCGACCTGGCAAACCCCCAACGTACGCACATGGAATTCGTCCGCAGTCTCGCCTTGCGAATCGGCTGAGCGACAGCCTTGCAACCACCCGCTCGCAGCGGTCGCCACATCCAGGAGCAGTGCCGCGGCCAACCGATCACAGGCGGCGTGATAGTCGTCCGCGGACAATTCATCGCCGAGCTGAACCACGTAGGTCTGTTGAAGCGCCCGTCCCTGCCGCGGTTTCAGGCCACTGCCGAAGTCGCCGGGGTAGGAACATCCTGGGCGATGGAACTGCGCCAGCTCGCTCAGTGCGGCGTACGAGTTGACGACCGCCAACTCCTGGGCTTGCGGGCTGCGATTGGTGCTGTGAGCCAGTACCGCTTGAACCGGGGAAGCGGTGAGGTTGAGTTCGTCGAGCACCTGCCGCGCGGCGTAGGCAACATCCACCACGGAGCCGCTGGCGGTTCCACCAGCGATGGAGCCCACCATCACAACCCGCGGCGCAACTGGTTTCTTGCCCGCCTGGGCCGCCAGCTGCGATTCTTGCTCGGTCAAACGTTCGATCGCGCTTCGAATCTTCGCGATCGCCTCCGCGGCGTGGTCGACCAGCGCCAGTCGGCCGAGCGGACGCAAGCCTTCGGTCTGCAGCGAGCGCGGGATGTTGTACAACCAGCGGCGGCTCAACCAGTCGAGGCTTCGGCTGGTGTCGTTGCGATAGTCTTGGGTCCGACGCAGCGGCATGGCCAGTGTTTCATCGGGAGCCAGCGGGGCTCCTTCCTCGCCGTGCGTGGCTCGCATGATGTCGCGGCCGTCGGTGTCGAACAGCAGAAACCCGATACGGGCTTCCAACTCGGGTTCGCCCCGATCCTTGATTCGCCGTCGCAGCCGTTGCAGCACCTTGCCGCCCGTTCCACCGATGCCGATCAGCAGCGTCGGCGCCAGGCTGACGTCGGTTGATTCCGCCGGCGGCGGACAGTCGACGCATGGGCCCGGTGCAGGCAACAAGTCGCCGCCCCAGGGATCGGCTTCGACCACCGCTCCGCCGAAGGCTGAAGTTCCCAGGGCGGTCGCGACCGCCTGCGATGCGACCTCGAGCTGGCCGAGCATGTCGGTCGCGTTGCGCGGGCGATCGGCCTGTTGGGCGGGGGCCGCATTGGGGCCCGCCTCCGTGGCGGCAAGGTGTTGGGGCGGTCCCTGCGTTTGTGTCGGTGGGATGTTTGCCGGAACCGGAACGCTCACGGGCGTTCGCCCGGCAAGGTCCAGGGCGTTGACCAATTCGCGGCAACTGCTGAAGCGGTCGTTCGGGTTCTTCGCCAGCGCCCGAGCAATCACCGGCTGATCGGCGGCGGGCAGGGCAGCCAGGCGAGGCTTGGCGTTCAAATGCTGGGCGGCCAGTTGGGCCGCGGTCTTGCCGGGGAAAGGCAACACCCCGGTAAGCATCTCCTGAAAGACGATCGCCAGGCTGTACTGATCGCTGCGCCGCGAGGGCGAACCTTCAAAAACTTCCGGCGGAGCGTAGACTGGCGTCAGGCCGCCCATCATCGACGCCGTCGCGTCCTGAATGTCTTTGACCAGACCGAAGTCGGCCACCTTGATGCGTCCGCCCACCAGCAACAGGTTCTCGGGCTTGACGTCGAGGTGCTGCAGCGAGTGACGGTCGCTCATGTAGTCGAGCGCGTCGGCTGCATCGCGAACGTGGTTCAGCAGCTCGTCCCGCGGGATGCCCGGATCGCCTGCCTTGCGGAACTGTTCGTAGCAGTCCTTCAGGCTGCCGTCCGCCAGCTCGGTGATGATGAGCAGATGGCCGTCGACCACCTCGATCCGCTCCAGCGAGAGCAGGAACGGATGGCGGACACCTTTGATTCGGTTGAGCGCCTTCAGTTCGCGGGCCGCCCGATCTTCGTCGAGCATGCCGTAGACGAACTTGATAGCCTTCAGCAGTTGGCCGGGCGCTTCGCAGGTCCACACCTCGCCATAGCCGCCAGCGCCCAGACGGCTTTTGACCTTATAGCCAGGGATTGGCTCATCGGATTTGGCGGAAAGGACAGACACGGGGAAATCCTACGGGGAGGTGCCGCATCGAAAGCTTAGTGGCTCTCGACCGAGACGGACTGCGATCCTTCGGCAAACCAGCTCGCCGCACCATCGAGGCGGGGGCGCATGGTTTACCCAGCAGTGAAAGCTTTGCACACGATTCAGCGCCGTGCTCTGCTTCCACTGCTCTCGCGCCACCGCCGACCAACGTGCGCAGCGACGGATCGCGGCGATAAGCTCCGGTCAGCTACCGACTAACGCGGCTTGCGAGTCGGAACTCCATTCCACCGCTGCAAACCCGCAGATCCCCACATCCGCTACGAGCCGACACGGATGGAACGGGCACGATTGGCGCTAGAGAGAAACACCCGTGCCATCCAGCACGGGCCAGTCGATGGTCTGCGGCCGACCATAGTGATCCCCCTGAGCCAGACGACAGCCCAGTTCGCGGCACGTCTGGGCTTCGTTCTCGCTGTGGATGCCGGTCGCAATCAACTGCGATCCAATTTCCTCCGCCGCCTCCACCAGCGACCGCAGCTGTCGTTGCCGCTCGCTGCTGCGATCGATGCCTCGCGCGATCATGGGCGCCAGTTTGAGATAGTCCGGCGCCAGGTCCTTATGCCCCTTCACCTGGGCATGTCCAGCCGCAAAGCCGTCGTACGCCACCTGCACACCCAGGTCGCGCAACCGATCGACGAACGTACGAAAGTACGGAATATCCGCGACCGCAGAATCCGGAATTCCCGCCACAATCCGCTTTCCCGGAACCAGCGACTGCAACCGCGCCAGCCAGTGCGGCAACTCGTCGGCTCCCACTTCGGCCGGCCGCAGCGTGAGCAGCAACGAGATTTCCCCGCTCAGCCGGGCCGCTTGTTCCGCCGCCATCAGGCGATGAACGTGCTGCATCCGTTCCGTCACGCGGCATTCCACGGCCATCACCAGGTCTCCGCCCGTCAGCGCCACTTGCCTGGGCCGAGGCAGCGCTTCAAAACCAACCGTCTGACCGTCGTTCAGATCGACGATCGGTTGAAAACGGTTCCGCGCCGCGCGATGCAGCAGGGCTTCCTGCAAGCTGCGCACGGTGGCGACGAAGTCGCGGGCGAGCGAGGTGTCGGCATCGTCCTCCGGCGGAGAGTCCATCACCTGCGTCACGGTGATCCGTCCCGCCGACTGGAGCCGGTTGCAGAAGCAGAATTCCACGTCGGCAATCACCAGCAAGTCGCCATCGCGCAGCGGAGCTTCGCCGTTGATCCGCTGACCGTTCAGGAAGGTGCCGTTCGTGCTTTGCAGGTCGCGGACCCGGAACGATTCTCCCTGGCGGGAGATCTCGGCATGCTCGCGCGAGACGCGCGTGGACGCAATCTGATAGTCACACGTATCGTTCCGCCCCATCGTGAACGGAAACCGATCGAGCTCGATCAATTCCGGCGGCTGGCCGTTGCCTACGGCCCGTTCCAACCGCGGCGCGGCGAGCGAGGGGGCGTCGAGAACCTTCGTGCGCATGGAATGCTCTCCACGGCGGACTGTGCGGCAATAGTAAAACCCGGCGAGCAGCCCCTGCAGGGGTTTGCCCGGCGATCGACTTGTCCGGCCAATGGGAAAAGAGCCGGCTGTTGCAACCGCAGTGCTGCCGACAGATAAGTTGCAGCGCGTGCGGTCTGTTGCTCTCGCGACCGATGGGCAGTCGACGGACGAGTGGCATGGGGCCGGAGCAGCAGCCATGCGTCGAGGTCGGTAACCGCCCGATCGATCGTCGAAATCGGCATTCTCGCCCCAGCAGCCGACAAAGCGACCGCTCCAGGCTCGAACCCAATGCAAACGTAGCTCGTCTTTTGCCGGTCGGCGGAACTTTCTTGCCCCCGACCGAGAAAATCTCGCATGCGGGGCCCGCTGGCGGCCCGGAAACGTCGCTTGCCGTTTTGTGAACTAGGTTTGCAGTGTTGTGGCACTGCGCGGAGGACGCGCGTGCGCATGGATTTATCGACATCGGCCAACCGGACCAGGCCACGCCGAGCACAGGTTTCAATCCCGCACCGCACTAGCGCTGGTTCAAGGCACATTCGATGACTGCCCGCCCCTTCGTCACCCTCCTGGTATCTCCCGACCGCACCCTCCTGCGCCGGCTTACCAAGTTTCTCGAGGTCTTCGGCTACGAACTTCGGCAAGCCACCGACGCGGTTCAGGCCGGACTGGTCGCTGAAGCGGGACCGATCGATTTCTTGATCGTCGACGGCGAGTGCGAGACCCGCACCATTGCGCAGCTCTGCCGCACCGTCCGCCGGCTGTCCCCCCATTCGTATGTCTATGCCCTCCTGCTCGCCCAGGAACGAGACGTCCGCACTCTGACCGACGCCATGGAGGCGGGCTACGACGACTTCCTCATGCAGCCGGTCGTCTACGGCGAACTGCTCGCCCGCCTGCGGGCCGGCGCTCGCGTGATCGAGTTCGAACGCCGGGTCACTGAGCAAGCAGGCCTCGATTCCGAGACCGGCCTGCTCGATCGCCTCGCTTTGCAATTGATCCTGCAGCAGCGCTTGCAGTCGGGCGCCGCCACCATGACATCGCTCGCCGTGCTCGACGTCGACGCATTCCAGCGCGTGTCGCGCCGCTACGGTGAGAGCACCGCCATTGCTCTCAATGGTGAAATCGCCCGCCGCCTGGAACAAACCGTTTCCGACGACGAAGTGCTCGCCGCACTCGAGCGGAACCGTTACGCTGTCGCCTTGCCGGCGTCTGACCTTGAGGCCGCCGCCGAGCGCGTCCGGCAGCTTTGTGCCGTGATCGCCGGCGAAGAGTTCGCCGTCCAATCCGAGAAGCTCACGTTCACCGCCAGCGGCGGCGTCACGCTGCTTCGCAACAAGGAACGCCCCGAGCAATCGCTCGAGCGCGCCGAACGGGCCCTGGAATTGGCCAAGGCGTCGGGCCGCAATACCGTCGCCACGAGTGACGATGTCGACGAAGAAGTCGAGGCCTGGGCCGAGTCGGCCGCCGCCGGCCGCCTCTTCGACACCACTCTGGCTCGCGATGTGATGATCCCCTGCCCTCTTCTGCTCCCTGCCGAAGAGTCGCTCGACCAGGCGCACGCCCTCCTCGTCCAAACCCAGCTCACCCACGCCCCGGTTGTCGACTCCGACGGCCGGCTGCTCGGCATCGCCGCGCTCGATGAGATCGAAAGCAAACGCCCCCGCGGCGGCAAGCTCCGCAGCAGCTCGATCCGCCTTCTGCGCCACGTCATGTCGACCGATGTGCCGACGTTCGAAGAAACCGCTAGCCTCGGCACCCTGATGGAATTCTTCACGGCCGACGGCCGGGAGCTTGCCGTGATCGTCCGCGATCGCAAACCGCTCGGCACGGTCACCTGCCAGGGACTCGCCGCCCTGAACGAACGGCTGGCCGTCGATCGCTTCGTCCCCTGCGGCGTCGCCCTCGCAAGCAGCGAATACCTGGTCGTCCCCGACATGCCGAAGCTCGAAACCGAATAACCCCGTGCAATCGGAATCCATCCCCCGTAGCTGAATTCGCCAGAATTCAGAAGCCCCGCCGATCGATGGTCCAAGCAAATAACCCGGAACTCTAACGATTTCAGCCGTCTGGCGGTCGTCCCCACCCCCGCCTCCAACGATTCCCACAGCTCCCGCTAAACTAACCGTCAGCCACCGCTTTCCCCGCCCTGCCCCGCGGACCTCCCCATGCAAATCATCGTCTTTGAGGATGAGTTGGTAGCGCGGCTGTATCCCGTCGCGATCGGCAAGCCGGTCTATGCCGTCGGATGCGGCAGCTACCGCCTCGTCGATTGGTTGACCGAGTTGGCCGAGCGGCACAAGGCCCACCTGCGCGGCATCGTCCGCCCTCACCTGGCCACGATCCAGCACGTCGACTTTCCCCAGCTCGCTTCGATCGCCGCCAACGGCGAGCTGCCTGCCCTGCTCGTCAACGCCCGCATGGTTCCCTCGGTATCGGCCTGGAAGAGCCTCGCGCAGTTGATTGCCGACGGCCGCTCCGGCGCCGTGCTCCAGGGCAGCTCGCTCGCCGCCGCCTACATCGCCGAGCCGAACCCCGCTCCCCCGGCTCATGCCGATGGTACGCGTCTGCAGGAGTATCTGCAGCACCTCGTGCTCCATCGCCTTCCAGTGCTCGACCATCGCCTGCCCCTCTTCGAGTACCCGCACGACCTGATTCGCTACAACCTGGCGATCATCAGCGAGAGTCTCGACCACCGCATCGCCTCCGGCCGCTTCGAGGAGCAGCGGCCCGGCGTGTTCGTTGCTCCCGGCGCCACGCTCGGCGAATACTGCGTGACCGACACGAGCAAAGGCCCCGTCCTGCTCGACGAAAACGCCTCGGTCGGTCCCCACTCCTTCCTCCGTGGCCCCGCCTACCTGGGACCGCGAGCCCGCGTCACCGAGCAGTCAGCCATCAAGGACGCCGTCGCCCTGGGCCACACGACCAAGATCGGCGGCGAGGTCGAAGCCTCGATCGTCGAGCCCTACACCAACAAGCAGCACTACGGCTTCCTCGGCCACAGCTACCTCGGCAGTTGGATCAACCTGGGGGCCGGCACCTGCAATAGCGACCTCAAAAACACCTACGGCAACGTGCGGATGGACTACCGCGGCGAGTCGGTCGCCACCGGCATGCAGTTCGTCGGCTGCATGATGGGGGACTACGCCAAGTCAGCCATCAACACGGGCATCTTCACCGGCAAGACGATCGGCGTGTGCAGCATGGTCTACGGGTTCGTCACGACCAACGTGCCGAGCTTCGTCAACTACGCCCGCCTCTTCGGGCAGGTGACCGAACTCCCTGCCGAAGTGATGATCGCCACCCAGCAGCGGATGTTCGCCCGCCGCAACGTCATCCAGCGCCCCTGCGACGCCCAATTAATCCACGACATGTACGAATTAACCCGCCACGAGCGACAACTCGCCGGCGAACCGTTGCAGTTGTAACGCTCGCGAATCGACGTAACTCCACCAAGCCGCGAACCTCGCCCCGACGACTTACGTCGATTCCCGTAAGCCCCACTCCCCGGCTGCCTGTTGATCAACCGGGTAGGTTTATCAACAGCCCCCCGGGGTACAGGGGCCCCATACTTGTTGATAAACCCCCGGAGTAAATCAACACCCAAGCGGCTTAAGTGATCCATCGCGATCGACGCAAGTATGCCGGACAGCAGCGGACGCGAATCGGACTTGCGCCGCCACACCCACCAAGAATCGACACCAAACCCCAGCAGTCGGCAGCCAGCGCCAATTACCATAACGGTGGTCCCTCTCCTTACCTCTGACCTCTTTTCTCTTCCCTCTCCCCCCTCCCCGTCGCCAAACTGCATTGATAATAAATTCTACACAACTTGTCAATAGTTGAGTGCCCCGCTCCCGTGTCCTCCCCCCGCGAAATTCTCCTGAAGCTCGACGAAGTCCGCCGGACCTTCACGATGGGTGAAGTTTCGGTCGAGGTGCTTAAGGGCATTTCGATCGACATCTATCAGGGCGAGTTCCTCGCGATCGTAGGGCCGAGCGGCTCGGGCAAGACGACGGTCCTCAACCTGATCGGCGGCCTCGACTGGCCCACCTCGGGGCGAATCCTCTACAAGGGGCGCGATCTGGGCCAGGCCAGCGCCCGCGACCTGACGCGCTACCGCCGCGATGAAGTCGGTTTCGTCTTCCAGTTCTACAACCTCGTTCCCAATCTCACGGCCCGCGAAAACGTCCAGGTCGCGACCGAGATCAGCAGCCGGCCGAGGAACATCGACGAAGTGCTCCAGCTCGTCGGCCTCGCCGAGCGGAAGCACCACTTCCCCTCGCAGCTCTCGGGCGGCGAGCAGCAGCGCGTGGCGATTGCCCGCGCGGTCGCCAAGAATCCCGAATTGCTCCTCTGCGACGAACCGACCGGCGCTCTTGACTTCCAGACCGGCAAGCTCGTACTCCGCCTGCTCGTCGACTTGAACCGCCAGCTCGGCAAGACAGTAATCGTGATCACGCACAACGCTTCGCTGGCCCAGGTCGCCGATCGCGTGATCCACCTCCGCAGCGGCCAGATCACCGAGATGGAGACCAACGCCTCGCCGATTGCGCCGGAGGAGGTGGTCTGGTGACCGCTCTCAATCGCAAGCTGCTGCGCGAGCTCGGTCGGTCGTGGGGCCTGCTGCTGGCGATTGTCAGCATCATGGCGGTCGGCGTGACCTGCTATGTGGCGATGCAGTCGGTCTACTACAACCTCAGCGACGCCCGCATCCAGTACTACAACCAGTGCCGGATGGCTGATTTTTGGATCGACCTGAAAAAGGCCCCCCTCTCGGAGATCGAATCGATCGCCCGCTTGCCCGGCATTCGCGAAGTTCGTCCGCGCATCCAGTTCTCGGTGACCGTCGACATCGAAGACGCCACCGAACCAATCAACGGCCTGGCCCTCTCGCTCCCCAACGCCCGCAAACCGGTCATCAACGACATCGTGCTGCGGCAGGGCGACTACTTCACCCCGGCCCGGCGAAACGAAGTGATCGTCAACGACGCCTTCGCCCGCCAGCATCGCCTCTACCCCGGCGAAACGATCCACCTGCTGCTCAACAATCGTCGGGAGGAGCTCGTGATCGTCGGCACGGCGATCAGCAGCGAGTTCACCTATCTGCTCGGTCCCGGTTCGTTCGTGCCCGATCCCGAGCATTTTGGCGTCTTCTACTTGAAGGACGAGTACGCCGAAGACGTGTTCGACATGCAGGGAGCCGCCAATCAGATCGTCGGCCGGATGGCGCCGGGGCAGGAAGCGGCCGCGACCGAATCGCTCCGCCGCGCCGAGTTCATGCTCGAACCGTTCGGCGTCTTTCAGACGACTCCGCTGAAGCAGCAGCAATCGAACCAGTTTCTGCGGGGCGAAATCGATCAGATCGGCATGTTCGCCACGATCTTTCCGACCGTGTTCCTGGTCGTGGCGGCGCTCGTGCTCAACGTGCTGATGATGCGGCTCACCCGGCAGCAGCGGACGATCATCGGCACGCTCAAGGCGATCGGCTACACGAACACGCAGATCTTTGTCCACTACCTGAAATTTGGCTTGCTGGTCGGCTTTGTCGCCGGCGTGCTCGGCGGCGTGGGCGGCTACCTCGACGCCCAGCTGATCACGACGATGTACGGCTGGTACTTCCAGTTTCCTCGCCTCGACAACGTGATTGACCCCCGCATCTACGCCACGGGCATCGGCCTGAGCCTGGCTTGCTCCTGGGTCGGCAGTTGGTATGGGGCTCGCGCCGCGTTGCGACTTGCCCCGGCGCAGGCGATGCGCCCGGAGCCGCCGAAGCAAGGACGCGGCATCTTGCTCGAGCGGATTGGCCTGCTTTGGAACCGCCTCTCAGCCGACTGGCGCATGATCGTCCGCAACCTCGTCCGCTCGCGCGTCCGCACCGGCATGAGCATCTTCTCGGCGGCGATGGGGGCGTCGCTGATGGTCAACGGCTTCATGCTCGTGCAGGCCACGCGGTTTCTGCTCGACTTTCAGTTCAACCAGATGGCCCGCAGCGACATCGATCTGACGTTCGAGGACGCTCGCGGCATCGAGGCGCTCGACGAAGTCCGGCGGTTGCCCGGCGTCGATGCGGCCGAACCGCTGTTTGGCGTATCCTGCACGTTGGTGAACGGCCCCTACCAGCGCAAGTCGGCTGTCACCGGTCTGCTTCCGAATGCTCGCATGACGACCCCCCGCGACAGCGAGCTGCGCAAAATTCCGCTGCCTCCTTCGGGCGTCGTTTTGACCCAGCGACTGGCCGAGATCCTGCATGTGAAGGCGGGGGACAAGATCACGATGATCCCGGTGAAGGGAGACCGCCGGCCGGTGGAGTTTGTCGTTGCGAACGTCGCCGACAGCTACCTCGGCATGGCCGCCTACGCCGAACTGGGCACGCTCAGCGCCGCGGTGGGCGAAGAGCTGGCGATGACCGGCGCTCAGATCCAGATCGACAACCATCCGCGGCATCTGCTCGAGTTGTACCACGAGCTGAAACAAATGCCCGGCATCCAGGCGGTCGCCGCCCGGCGGGACATGATCCA
This sequence comes from Planctomycetota bacterium, assembly GCA_023430365.1. GTDB lineage: Bacteria > Planctomycetota > Planctomycetia > Pirellulales > Pirellulaceae > JAEZAS01. The sequence goes on along the minus strand of JAEZAS010000208.1, from coordinate 1,344 downwards.
GAACCTGACCGACACGCTGCTGACGAATCAGCGGATTTTCATCAGCATCCTGGTGACGTTCGCGGGCGTGGTCTTCCTGGGAAGCATCGTCAACGCCTCGCTGATCAGTCTCGCCGAGCGCACGAGCGAAGTGGCGACCCTCCGGGCCCTCGGCTACGGCCCCTGGCGCATCGGCAGCCTGTACCTCCGCGAGAGCATGCTGACTACGCTGATAGGGACAGCCCTCGGCATTCCCGGCGGAGCGTACCTGACCTGGCTGATGGCAAACTCCTACGAGAACGACATGCTCACCCTGCCGGTCGTCTCGGCCCCCTGGGTCTGGCAAGCCGCACTCGGCCTCGCCGTCCTCTTCACCCTCGCCGCCCACAGCATCGTCCAACTAAACATCCATCGGATGAACATTGTTGAGGCTCTGAAGGTGAAGGAGTAGGGCGGAACGCGGAAGGCGGAAAGCGGAGAGCCAAAGCTTACGAGAACGATGCCGGTACTCAGTACTCAGTACTCAGTACGATCCCTTATCCCTTATCCCTTATCCCTGACCTCTGACCTCTGACCTCTGACCTCTGAAATCCCAAAAACCCATGCCCCACTCCCTCCACCACCGGTTTCTCCTCGCCATCGCGTTGCTTGCGCTTCCGCTGGGCGCCGGCTGTGGCAGTCGGCTGCCTGTGGAGGCCGTGCAGGTTCGGCGAGGGCCGATTCGTGAGTTCGTTGACGAGCAGGCCAAGACTCGGTTGCCGACCGAATACGAAGTGACGATGCCCTACGCGGCCCGCATCCAGGAAATCGAGCTCCAGGAAGGAGACCCGGTCAAGCAGGGGCAAGTCGTTGCTCAGATCGTCGGCACCGACGTCGAAAACGAAGTCGCCGAAGCTCAGGCCGCCGTACAGCGGCTCGACGCCTCGATCGCCGAGAACAATGACAAGTCGGTTGAGCAGGGCGCTTACAAACAGGCGTTGCAATTCGTCGCGTCGATGGCGGCGACCGTCGAAGCCGCCGAGGAGCGGAAGAAGTCGGGCCGCAAGGCGCTTGAAGTCGCCGAGGCCAATCTCGGTCGCGTCCGCCGGCTGTTCGAAGCTGACCGAGTGAACACCCAGGAGCAACTCGACCAGGCGGAGCTGCGCGATGTCGAGGCTCAGGTCGAATATCGCACGGACGTTCTGGTGGCCGAATCGATCAAGGCGATTGAGGCCGCCACGCGCTTGATGCCGCAGATGGTCGCCGACTACATGTCGCGCAAGGACCTGACCGCCGAAGTTCTGGAAAAGCAGAAGGCTGAAGCGGAGGCCCGGCTGCGGCAAGCTCTCGTGCGGCAAGAACGGTCGACGATGCGCAGCCCAGTGG
>JAEZAS010000170.1 GCA_023430365.1 Planctomycetota bacterium | reverse complement strand
GGCCGGAGCGCCGCCGAACTGGCGAGCGCCCGGGCCGAGCTCGAGAAGCTGGCCACATCGGCCCGTCAGCCGATGTTCCGGCAGATTGGGTTTGTGTCGCTGATCAGTGTCGACGGCAGCGTCGACCGGGCCTGGGAGTTGGCGACCAGCAATGCGAAGTCGCTGCAGGACTTCGTCAGCGCGATGCCGCTGATCTCCGATCCGAGCGTCCGGGCCACGCTGTATGACAAGATCGAGCCGCTGCTCGACGGTCTGCCGGCAAATCTGGCGGTGGGATCGGGGAAGGGAACCTACGGACGTTATGTTCGCGTCGAATTGCCTCGCAGCGGCACGTTGACGCTCGCCGAAGTCGAGGTTTTCAGCGGCAGCGACAATGTGGCCCGCCGCGGGAAGGCGACGCAAAGCGGCGTCGGCTATGGCGGCGACGCCAGCCGGGCGATCGACGGCAACAAGAGCCCCCGCTTCGGCGACGGTGGACAAACTCACACGCCCGAGAATGTGAAGAACCCCTGGTGGGAAGTCGATCTAGGGGAAGAGCATCCGATCGACCGCATCAGCGTTTTCGGCCGGCTCGAAGGTTTTGAAAGCCGGCTGAACGGCTACACGCTGACGGTGCTCGACGAGAATCGCAACGCCGTCTTCCGCCGCGAGAACAATCCGGCGCCGAAGCCGCAGGCGGACTTCCAGCTCGAAGGAGGCGGTCCCGAATCGCTCGTCCGGCGGGCGGCGATGCTGGCGCTAACTCAAGTCCGCGGGCAGGAAGCCAAGACGTTCACTCGCCTGAGCCGGTTCGTCCGCGACGACGTCGATCGCACGCACGCGATTCGCGCCCTGCAGCGAATTCCTCGCTCGGCTTGGCCGAAGGAGGAAGCGAGCTCGCTCGTGACGGTGCTCACCGCGCACGTGCAAGAGATTCCGCAGGCGGATCGAACCTCGCAGGCGGCGCTCGACGCCCTCGAGTTTGCCGACGCCCTGACGACGCTGCTCCCCGCCGACCAAGGAGCGAAGGCGCGGGCCGCCTTGCGTGAGCTGGGGGTGCGAGTGATTCGCGTCGGCACCGTGTTCGAGCGGATGACGTTCGACAAGGACGTGCTCGTCGTGCAGGCGGGCAAGCCGGTCGAGTTCGTCCTCGACAACTCCGACCTGATGCCGCACAACTTCGTCATCGTCCAGCCGGGCTCGCTCGAAGAGATCGGCCAACTGGCCGAGACTTCGGCCCAGCAGCCGGACGCCGCGCAGCGGCACTACGTCCCGGCTTCGGGTAAGGTGCTGCTCGCCAGCAAGTTGCTCCAGCCGCGCGACACGCAGAAGGTCAGCTTCCTAGCGCCGACCGCGCCGGGCGTCTATCCCTATGTCTGCACCTATCCGGGGCACTGGCGGCGGATGTACGGCGCCCTGTACGTCGTCGAGAATCTCGACGCATACCTGGAGAACCCCGAAGCCTATCTCTCCGCCCACCCGCTGGAGATCAAGGACGAACTGCTGAAGGACCGTCGGCCGCGGACCGAGTGGAAGCTCGACGTCCTGGCTTCGCTGGTCGACGAGCGGAAGGCGGGGCGATCGTATGGCAACGGCAAGCAGATCTTTCAGGTGGCCAATTGCGCCGGCTGTCATAAGTACGACGGCGTGGGATCGGAGATCGGTCCCGACCTGACGAAGCTGGAGGCGAAGTGGACGTCGCTCGACATCCTCAAGGAGGTGCTCGACCCGTCGGCCAAGATCAACGAGAAGTATCAGTCGTACACGTTCCTGCTCGACGACGGCCGGGTGGTGACGGGGCTGATCGTCGAGGAGACGCCGAAGGTGGTGAAGGTGGTCGAGAACCCGCTGGCCAAGGCGGCTCCGCTGGAACTGGCGGTGGACAGCATTGAGGAGCGGAAGAAGTCGCCCGTCTCGCTGATGCCCAAGGGGTTGCTCGACAAGTTGACGCGGGACGAGATCCTCGACCTGATCGCCTACGTGTCGGCCCGCGGCAACCGCGAGAGCCCGCTGTTCCAAGGAGCCGGGCATCACGACCACGGCGCGACAAGCGGCGGAGCCGGAGCGGCAGGGCACGAGCACTGAGAAAGCGGAAAGCGGAGGGCGGAAAGCGGAGGATGTGGGGCGTCCTTCGTACCCCTTCATCCGTGTGTTTCCGTGTTCATCCGTGGCTAAGTAACTAAGCCGCGGACTTTTGATTGTTCGCTGGGTTGGTGTAGCCCCAGCGTTGCATCCAAGGGCCGAGTTTGGCTTCGATTTGTTGCTGCACTTCGGCGGGGAGTGGGGCGAACTTGTTTTTCTGGTACTCGGCGACTCCGGCGAGGTAGTTTTCGAGCTTCTGGTGGAAAGCCAGCGTGTACTCGAGCCCCAGGGTGGCGTAGATCCGCTGGATTTCGCCGAGCGGATCGCGCACGAGGTCTTCGTAGCGCACTTCGACGACGTCCGACGCAGGCAACTCGGCGGCGTCGCGGGCGAAGGCCGCTTCCTGGGCCGCGTAGTGGTCGAGGAAGCGGGTTTTGTAGCAGTCGGCCGGATCGGGCTCCTGCAACTCGAAGATCGCGAGCCCCTGGTCAGCCATCTTCATGTTCGAGGGATAGACGGCGTAGGGATTGCGCACGATGTGGACGAATTTGGCCTGCGGATAGAGTTCGCGGAACAGGCGGACGCGGGCCATGTTGTAGGGGCTCTTGAGGAGCGGCGTTTTGCGGGACCAGAACGTGAGCTTTTTCAGGAAGTAGTCGAATGTCCGCATCCAGTGGGCCTTCTCCGCCGCGGAGATGCGGTCGAAGAAGATGTACTGGTCGTGTTTGGCGATGCGCTTGGGAAGCGAGTAGCCCCAGTACGGCGACTGGCGGCATAGGCCGGCGATGGCGAACTCTTCTTCCTGCGGGGCGAACATGTGAAACAGCACGCCGTCCATCGGGCGGCGGGTGTTCATCAGGGGGGCGAGGATCGGCGTCGTCAGCCAACTGGTCGTGAGGAACCCGGCTGGGTTGAGGATGTGCGAGGTGAGCGTCGTGCAGAACTGCGGATCGAGCGCGAGCATGTTGTGCAGGTGCGTGGTGCCGCTGCGATGCACGCCGGCGATGAACAGCGGATCGCGGACCTTGTGCCGGATCAGCAGCGGAGCCAGCAGCCGCTCGGGAAGCGACAGCAGCGTGTTCAGCGAAGAGCCGACCAGAATCGCGATCAGGCGGGGAATCTGCTTCACGCCCACTTTGAACCGCGCGTCCCATAGCTGCGGCAGCCAAAGGTCGAGCGGGGCGAACATCATCAGGTTGGTGAACGGCAGGAACTGCATCAGGCTGCGGTCGATCGGGGCGTCGACGGCGGCTGGCTTTTGCTCTCCCTTGCGGCGCAGGACGACGGCGACGACGACGGTCAGCGTCGCCAGGGCGATCCACATGGCTGGGCCTTGCCGGTGGTTGTTGCTCGGCAGCCACCAGCCGATCACCTCCGGATCGGTAGAGAGGCGAAAGAGCTGTGTCTTGTGCGACACATGCCGGGCGATCTCGTAGCCTGCGAGCAGGCCGGCGGGCAGCGCCAGGCTGCCGCGGAGCAAACGCAGGCAACTGACGAAGGCCAGCGTCAGGGCCGAGCCAATGCCGACACGCCAGGCGGCCGGCGAGGCGATGCCGCTGGTGCTTTGCAGCGCCGTGACCAGGCCGAACAACCCGGCGGCGCCGAGCACGGCGACCAGGCGTGGATAGCGATCGCGGAGGATGCTCAGCAGATAACCGCCAAACAGCGCCAGCTCGATCACGCTGATCGGAATGGCGCTGATCCGGGTGATCGCGGCGCCGAAGGCCCGCTGAAGTGTCAAGCGTTCGGTGTGGATCGTCACGGCTCCCGCGCACCAGGCGGCGAGGCAATAGACGAGGAAGAAGCCAGCCCCGCAGAGAAGTCCGCGAAACAGGTCGCGCTGCCAGCGGTCGCCCACGGCCAGGCCGTAGTCTGCCGCCGGGCGGTGGTCGTGCACCATGACGACGACCAGGCAGCCGAACAAAGCGCCCGCGAGCAGGCTACGCCCGTCGCCGCCGAACACCTGATAGTCGAAGCCAGCGAGCGACGCGGCCAACTGGACGCCCCCCGCAATCAGCAGGGCGGCGCCGAGCCAAAGGGCAATCTTGGCGAGCGGCGGAAAGGTGGGAAACCGGCGGACGAGTTCTGAACGGTTGAGGCCCCAAGTCATCGCGCAATCCTTCGCGTGGGCAATCGGCGGAGCGGGAAAGCCCGCAAGCCGGCGAAGATTACCCGGTCGAGGGAGAATCTTGAAGGTCAGTTGAGCGAGGCCCTTGGACTGGGGTGTTGTTTGGTAATTATTAACAAATGTGTCTAGTTGTGTTAAGTTGTGGGGCGTCGAGCTCTCGCGGGTGATTGCCTGCGTGAGCCGTTCGCTGCTGCGCGGATGGCGCGGGGGAGCGTCCAGCCGTTGGCATCGTTTGGAGCCGCTGGAATCTTTCGCCGCACGAGCCGGCGGCCGACTTGGTTCTTTGGCAATCGGGAAGCGCAAGTGTTGTACTCGTCGCCCAGGGAGAGTGCGGTTGCGCCCTGTTCAGACGTGTTGCAGAGGGGTTGTAAGCGGCGTGAGGTGAGTTTTCTTAAAGGATTGATGGATATGCCCTTGGAGCAAAAGTGATGGTGAGCGCATCTATTGTGAAAACCACTCGCTGGGGTGGTGTTCAGGGGTGGGGATGGGCGCTCGATTCGGGGGCGATTAAGTGTTGTGAAACGACGTCCTGCATCGCCCTCGCGAGGCCGCTGAATACCGGTCGGCGGTGGTCGCAACGGTTGCCGCTGGTTTGCTCTGGTTCGCTTTTCGGGTTTTTTCTAACATCCGAGGGCGCAAGTGTTCTTTGCCCCCTGAGGCGTCGCTCGGAGGGGGCGTGGTGCGGGCGGCAGGGAACGGCTTGGGGTCGTCAGGGAGGACGAACGTGAACACGCTGAAATCGGCAACAACCATCGTCGTACTGCTAGGTGTGCTGTACGGCGTCTACATCGTTTTGAGCAAACCGGATCGGCTGCGCGAGTTGAAGCTGCCGGGTGCTCCGTCTGGGAACTCTGCGCAGAACGACCCCGGACCGCAGATCGATTTCGGCGGCGCCCAGCCTCACCTGGCAGTCGAGAGCGGAGGATCGTCGGGCTTGTCGTTTGAAACGGCCTCGCCGGCTTCGCCCGCGCCGCCCCCGACGATGTCGGCTGGGGCGAACGGTTTTGGCGCGGTTGAGGCGCCTCCTGCGAGCGCTAGCGCATTGGGCAGTGGTTCTGCCTACGGCGGGGGAAGCTCCGCTTATGGTCAGACCAGTACCACTCCCCCTGCCCCGCCGCCGTCCGCCTACGGACAAGCTCCTTCGGCCTACGGCAACTCCACTCCGGCAGACAATGGAAACCCGAACGCCGGCGGCTATGGCGTCGGCTCGCGGTACAACGTGACCAGTGCTCAGACCGGCAGCCTCTCCGACGGCCCGCCCCCGTCGGCCTATGGATCGAATTCGGGAGACATCCTGCGCACGAGCGGCGAGCGATCGCTCCCTTCCCACGAGACGTCACCCGCGCAGGGCCCTTACGGTAGCTCGTCGACCGGCGGATCGTCGTACGCTCCGCCGAGCGCGGCAGCGACGGGCTCGACGGCCGACGCTCACGCCCAAGTGCCCACCGACGCGCTCACCGAATACTCGCTCCGGCAGATGTGGTCGGAGGCGGAACGGTTGGTTGCTGAGAACAAGCTGAAGGAAGCGCTGAAGCTGCTCACGTCGCACTACAGCCATCCGAATCTTCCCGCCGAGCAGCGCGCGGCGATGATTCCGTGGCTCGACGCGTTGGCGGCCCGCGTGATTTACTCGAAGGCCCACCTGCTGGAGATGCCGTACGAGGTGCGGTCGAAGGAAACGCTGTTCGACATTCAGGAGCGGTTCAATGTTCCGTGGCAGTTGCTGCAGAACATCAATGCGGACGTGGTGAAGGACCCCGCGGTGGTCGTCGTCGGCACGCCGCTGAAGGTGCTCAAAGGTCCGTTCCGCGCCGAACTGGAGCTGGCCCGTGGCGAAATCACCGTGTTCCTGGACGACATGTATGCGGGCCGATTCCCATTCACGCTCGGCAACGAGCCGGTGCGGCCGGGCAGCTATCAGGTTGCCGACAAGCGCACGGACCGCGCCTACTACGCGACGGCGGGAGTCATTGCGGCGACCGATCCGACGAATCCGTACGGCGGCGTGTGGATCGACCTCGGTCGCGAAGTGTCGATTCACGGCAGCCCGCAGCAGGCGACTGGCGAGCAGCTCGGCTGCATCAGCCTCAGCCCGCAGGACGCCAAGGACCTGTATGGAATTCTGTCGCTGAGCTCGGAAGTGGTGATCCGGTAGCGGCTTGTTGCGGCGGGGATGATCGTAGCTGAATTCGCCAGAATTCAGCTGCCCCGCGAGCGGTAGCTCCTTTTGCCAATCGTCTGAATCCTGGCGAATTCAGCTACGAGTGGTTTGCCCCCTGGGCGGCGGTGGCCTTGCGCGGTAAGACTTTTTCCTCCGTCACACAGCGAGGAAAAAGATGTACGACAAGCAAGCGCTCATGGATCTGGTTCGCCGCGAGGCCCTCAAGCTCGGGCAGTTCACGCTGGCCTCTGGCAAGCAATCGACCTACTACCTCGACTGTCGACGGGTGACGCTGCACTCCGCCGGAGCGAACCTGATTGCCGACGGCATGCTCGAGATGCTCGGCAGCGAGTGGCCCGATGCGGTCGGTGGAATGGCGATCGGGGCCGATCCGATTTCGGCGGCGATCATCACCGTGGCTGGACGGAGCGGCAAGACGCTGAAGGGCTTCATCGTTCGCAAGGAAGCGAAGGGGCACGGCACGGGGCGCGACGTCGAAGGACCGGTGGCCCCGGGTGAGTCGTGCGTGATCGTCGAAGACGTCGTGACGACCGGCGGCAGCTCGCTGGCGGCGATCCAGAAGGTCGAAGCGTTTGGTTTGAAGGTCCGCGGCGTGCTGGCGATCATCGATCGGCTCGAAGGTGGCGGCGAGGCGCTCGCGGCTCGCGGTTATAAGCTGCAGACGCTGCTGACGATCAAGGATTTTGGGCTGGAGCCGGTGAAGTAGGTTTTCCCCGGCCAGTGAGGCCCGCGACTGGTGTGGTCTTTCGTCGTGGGCGGGCGAGGCTGGAGCCTCGTGGGTGGTTTCGTCCCTGGCTGGAGCCTGGGACGGAGATAAGTTGCCCGGCTTAGCGGCCGAGTTGGTGGCGGAGGGCGGCTTCTAAATCGGCGAACCGGAAGCGGTAGCCGGTGTCTATCAAGCGGCGCGGAAGGACATGGGCCGACGCCAGGAGCAGTTCGTCGGCCATTTCGCCAAGCGCCAGCCGAGCGGCGGCGACCGGCAGCGGCAAAATCGCCGGGCGGCGGAGCACGCGACCGAGTATGCGGGCGAATTGCCGGCTGCTGACGGCGTGCGGCGAGACCACATTGACCGGCCCCGATAGCTGCTCATTCAGCAGAGCGTGATTGACGGCGCCAAGAACGTCGTCCAGCGCGACCCAGCTCCAGATCTGCTGTCCCTTGCCCACCGGGCCACCGCCGCCGAGTCGGAAGGGCGTGAGCAGGTTGGCCAGGGCGCCGCCGGCCGGTGAGAGGATCATCCCGAAGCGGGGATGCACGACGCGAATGCCCGCGTCGCGAGCGGGCTGGGCGGCCGCCTCCCACTCGCGGCAGACTTCGGCGAGGAAGCCATCGCCGGCGGGGCTGGTTTCGTCGAGAGTTTCGTCGCCTCGGTCGCCGTAGATGCCAACGGCTGAGGCGCAGATGAGCGTTGTCGGGCGATGCGACTTGGCCGCGAGAGCTTCGGCGAGTCGGCGCGTCGCGAGCACGCGGCTGTCGCGGATGCGCTGCTTCTGGGCGGCGGTCCAACGACCCGCGGCAATGCTCTCTCCCGCCAGGTGGATCACGGCGTCGAGCGGTTGGTCGCCGGGAACGGAGAGCTGGCCGGACTCGACGTGCCACGAGCCTTCGGTGACGGCGGCTGGAGGATGGCTGGATGAAGGTGAGGTCGTCGGTAACGAATCGACCCGTTTCAGGCGAACCACCTGATGGCCGCCGGTGGTCAAGAACGCGGTAAGTGCGGAACCGACGAGGCCGCTGGACCCGGTCACGCCGACACGCAGCCGTGGTTGGTCTCGGTAGCGGGCGTGGTCGGCCAGGTCGGCGCGGGTGACGGCATGGCGATAGTTGAACATCCGGATGAGCTTGTGCTCGATGGCCCGGCGGCCCAGCAGCGCTCCGAGTCGCCCGAGCGGAGGCTGGTATTCGATACGGTCCTCCAGCGTGCAGCTCGACGCTCCGCCGGGAAGGAATCGATGCGTATGCTCCCAGAACGCGAAGGGACCAGTCACTTGGCGATCGCAGAACTGCTCTCCCTCGACGTAGCCAAAGTGGAGTGCCTGCCAGCGGACGGGGACCGGGCCGATATGCATGTCGATCACCGTTTCGGCGCCGTCCCGGATGCCGCCGCTTCGTCGGACTACCGTCGCTCCTTCCCAGGGAGGCAGCAACCGCTCGAAAGCTCCCTCGCGCGCATGCCAGGCGAAGGCTTCATCGGCGGGGACCGGCAACTCGCAGCGGCGAACGTAGGTGAAAGTCATTTCCCGAGTATCGAGCCTAGTGGCGATCGCGCAAAGGCGGTCCTAGCCGATGGCTGCTTCGCCTGGGCCGATCGAAGCCTGTTCGGCCAGCGTCCGCAACTTGGACATCGCCCGCACTTCGAGCTGCCGCACCCGTTCCTTGCAGATGCCGAACTCCTGCGCCAGGCTCTGCAGGGTGCGAATCTGGCGCGTGCGGTCGAGGCCAAAACGGCAGCGGATGATAGTGCGCTCGCGCGGTTCGAGTTTGTTGAGCAAGCGGGCCAAAGAGCCGCGAAGTTCTTCCCAGCGATGCTCGCTGAACGCAGGGCCGGAGTCGTCACTGGGCGCTTGCTCCAGTTGCGAGGTTTCGGCGAGGGCGAACCGGATCCGGTCGCGCTGGTTGTGGGTGACCAGGCGGCTCAGGGTGCGGCGGATGGCCAAGGTCGCGTAGGTGCTGAAGCGAAAGCCGCGGTCGTAGTCGAACTTGTCGACCGCTCGCATCATGGTGGCGATTCCCTCGCTCAGAAGTTCATCGAAGGGATCGACCGGCGTGGCGAATCTCTTCGCAATGGAAACCACCAGGCGCAGATTCGACTGCACGATTCGATTGCGGTCGGCCAGTGCGACGGCGGCGTAGTGCTCGATCAGGTCCAGGTCGCGTTTGCTGGGCTTGCGAAGGTTGAGCCGCTGCCGCAGTCCGGCGAGACGGTAACGAGCGTAGTTCATGCGGCGGAACAAGTCGCGCTCCTGCGTCGGCGTGAGAAGCTCGCGTTCGCAGAGCCGGGCCAGATGCGCGGGCATCCCCGCCCCGACCTTCCAGGCCGCCGGGTCGACCGGCTGGGAAGGTGGCGTGGCCATGATCTCGTCGTCCGCCCCTGGGGCGGCGAAGGCGGGGTTGTAGATGAATTCCGGTTCCCGCCAAGCGTTGTCGTCGGCAGACGCGAACGAGCCAGATCTCGCCTTGCTGAGAACGGTTCTGGGGCGACGGGCTCCGGCGGGCAGCGATTGATCGGGCCGGGTGTTTCTCGTTGGCGACCTGGATGCACTGAGGTCCGAGGACTGGGGGGCGGCGATGATCATGAGCTTGGCTCTTGGACGGGGACGAGTCGAAAACGTTCAAATCGTTCATACCACCCTACCGGCAGTTCAATCAGCTCGCAACAGGAAAATCGTTCAAAACGTTCATTCTGGGGTTGGTTCGCTCTTTAAGTCACTTTGCCATATGAGGTTGCAGCACGCGTTGGTTGGCTGGGATTCTTTTCGCGGTATAATCCCAGGTCACCCAGCTGGGGTGTCGGTCGAGCGAGAATCGATCAAAACAGCCGCCGAGAACATGATCGCGTGTCGAACTTACTGACTCCAAAACAGGTCGCGCGTGCCATTGGCGTGAGCGAATCGTCGCTCAAGCGGTGGTGCGATCGGGGGTTGATCCCGATGACCTGCACGGCGGGAGGACATCGCCGTCTGGAACTCAGCGCGGTGCTGGAGTTCCTGCGGACCAGTAAGCATCCCCTGCTCCATCCGGATGCGATCGGATTGCCGTCCGGGACCGGCAGACGGACGCGGTCCTCTGCCGCTGCCGTCGAATCGCTCCGAGATGGGCTGGTCGCCGGAGATGAAGCGCGCTGCCGGCAGGTGATTCTCGACCTGCTGCTGGAGGGGCAACGGCTGAGCCGGATCTTCGATGAGGTGATCGCTCCCACGTTCCAGCAGATCGGAGAGCTTTGGGAATGTGGCGATGTGCCCGTCTATCGGGAGCGGAGAGCCTGTCGGATTTGTGTGCGAGTGCTCCATGAAGTGCGAGGGCTCATTCCGCCTCCTGCCACCAGTGGTCCGATCGCCCTTGGGGGAACACCGGAGGGGGACTTCTACGACATTCCGACGATGCTCGTGGAACTCGTGCTGCGTCAGAACGGCTGGCAGGCCACGTCGGTCGGCAGTTCGCTGCCGTTTGACACCCTGGCGGCGGCGCTACGAGAGAACGAGCCCAAACTGTTTTGGATGAGCGTGTCTCACATCGCTGATCAGGAGCGGTTCATCGCCGAGTACCAGCGCCTCTACGAGGCCGCCGGGGCGAAGACGAAGATCGTCGTCGGCGGACGTGCGCTCACCGACGACGTGCGCAAGCAGATGCAATATGCCGCCTTCTGCGACACCCTGCAGCACCTGGAAGCGTTCTTGGCTTCGCTTCCGGAAACCGGGGCGTCGCAAACCGCGTCGTGACCTCGTCGAAACGCCTACTTGCCGAGCGGTGTCTTGCCGTCGAGATAGCGCCAGTTCTTCAGATACGCAAGCAGGTCGGCCATCGCTTGCAGGTCGATGTTTTTCTCCAGCCCTTCGGGCATGAGGGAGACGCCGCTCGAGCGGAGCTCTTCGATGTCGTCGCGCGCGACGACGATCGTTTTGTCACCCGGCTGCTTGAGAGTGATCGAGGTGGTGCTTTCGGTGGTCAGGATGCCGGTGGTGTTGGTTCCGTCGGCGAGCAGGACGTTGTAGGCGATGTAGTTGTTGTCGATCGCCCGGTTGGGCTGGACGATGTCGGCGAGTAGTTGCGCCGGCGTCTTGGTGCGGGTGTCGCTGATGTCGGGCGCGACGTTGACTCCGACGTCACCGACGCGGTGGCAGGTGGAGCAGTTCTTCTCAAAGATCGCTCGTCCCCGAATGGCGTCTCCCGTCAGTTGCAGCGCGGCCTGGTACTGCTCGAGGGCGGCGACGCGGTCGGTCGGTGTCCCGGCGTCGAGCAGCTTCTTGGCTCGCTCGCGGACGGCGGTGTCGCGATGCTGACGCAGGCGGTTGGCTTGCAGCAGATCGAGCTCGGCGGGCTTGAGGTGGCCCGCTTCAATGGCGTCGAGCAACAGACTGGCACGGGCCGCGGGGCCGATCGCCGCTTCGAGGATCGACCGGCGGACGGCGGGCGTCATTCCGCCGACGCCCTCGAGCAATTCACGCCACACCTCCTGGTTTGGTTGCTGAGCGAGCGCGGTGACAGCGGCCTGGCGAAGCGTTTGATCGGGCTCGGCGCGAATGATCGTCGTCAGCGTATCCGCGGAATCTGCAAAGTGAGCGAGCAAGGCGATGGCCTCGGTCCGCTCTGCGGCGGCGCGATTGTCGTCGCGAGCGATGTCGGCAGACTGCTGGCTGAGTTTCTCCATGAACGTCTTGGCGGAGTCGTCCGTGGCGGTCGATGCGAGCGAAATGCCTTGCGACTTGCCGGCACGAGCGACGGCTTCGATCAGCACGAGCGCCAGTCGCCGGTCGGAAGTACGGTCACTTGTGGCGCGGGCAATGTCGCCGACGATCCGCTGGGCGGCTGGCAGTTTGCCGAGGACGACGGCGCGGTGGGCCAGGCCGGCATACAGCGCTCGCGCGCCGGCAGGCTCATCCGCAGCCGAGCTTTTCG
>JAEZAS010000166.1 GCA_023430365.1 Planctomycetota bacterium | reverse complement strand
TCTCTCTTTCATGCTCCTGTCGCCAGTTCTTCGGACAGAAGCTGCTGCAAAGCGTCCAGGCAGCGGCTCACTTCCCGATCGAGTCGCGCGAGGCAGATTCGCGACGAGTCCAACGGTTCGCTCGTGAGCTCTTCTTCGATCTCCGCGGCACAGGCCTGCACGCCGCTGGCTCCCAGGCTGGCGGCGGCCCCTTTCAGGGCATGGGCCAGCTGGCGGGCTCGTGCGAGATCGCCGCTCTCGATGGCTGCGGTCACTTGACGCTGATCGGCCGGCAGGCGGTCGCGGAATTTGCCGAGCATCTGCAAGGCAAAGCCGCTGTCGCCGGCACACCGATCGAGCAGGCGGTCGAAGTCGATGGCCGGAGATTGTTCTGACATCGACGCTTTTGTGTTACCAGCGGGGGCGTTGGTCTCACTGTCCTCCAGGCCTGCCAACTGCTCGACTTCGCTCTCGAGTTGAACGACCTTGTCTTCGATGTCATGAGCCGCCCGGTTGAGTTCCTGCAGGTGTCTCTCGATGGTCTGCAGCAGAACGGCTCGGTCAATCGGCTTGGTGGTGTAGTCATTCATGCCGGCGTCGAGGCATCGCTGCCGGTCTCCGTGGACCGCGTTTGCGGTCAGGGCGACGATCGGCAGGTTCTGACGTCCTTGATGAAGCTTTCCTTCCTGCTCGAGCTGACGAATCTTGCGAGTCGCGGCAAAGCCGTCGAGCTCCGGCATGTGGCAATCCATCAGGATCAGGTCGAACGCTTCGTGAACGACCGCTTCGATCGCATGCCAGCCGTTGGCCACGACCGAGCAGCTGTAGCCCGAGGAGCGAAGGATCTCGCTCGTGACCTGCTGATTGATGTCGTTGTCTTCGGCGACCAGGATCCGGCCGCGAGGAGTCGGCGGCTGATCGGTCTCGGCGGTTGACTTGGATTGCGACTCCCTGGTTTCCGGCAGCATCACGCGGAGGATTTCGTCGTGCAGCCGAGACTGGCGCAGCGGTTTGACGAGCACGCCCGACAAACCATCGCGGGCCGCTTGCTGGCGATCGATCAGCATGTCGGCCGAGCTGAGGATCAGCAGCCGCGTTCGGGCAAATGAGTTTTCCGCCCGGATTTGGGCGGCGAGTTGCAGGCCGTCCAGATCGGGCATTTGGTGATCGAGGATCACCAGATGGTAAGGGGCCGCTTCGGCCACCGCGCGTCGCATCTCGGCCAGCGCGAAGCGAGGATCGCGGAGCGTCGTGATCTTGGCTCCCCAGCTTTGGATTTGATCGCGGAGGATTTCGAGGTTGGTTTCGGTGTCGTCGACGGCGAGCACGCGGAGGTTTTGAAACAGTTCGCCAATGCTCGTCGATTGGCTGCAGTCGCCCGAAGGGGTTTCGAGCGGCAAGTGCAGCCAAAACGTCGAACCCTCGCCCGGCTGGCTATCGCAGCCGATATCGCCCCCCATCAACTCGACCACCTGACGACAAATGGCCAGACCCAGCCCCGTGCCGCCGTACTTGCGGGTGGTGGACGCATCGACCTGGCTGAACGAGTTGAACAAACGATTGCGACGCTCCGGCGGAATGCCGATTCCGGTGTCGCGGACCGACAACCGCAGGTTGGTGCGCCCCTGATCGTCGCTTTCTGAAGCCGCGCGCTCGCAGCGGATGACCACTTCGCCCTGCTCGGTGAACTTGATCGCGTTGTTGACGAGGTTGATCAGGATCTGCCGCACTCGCTCGGGATCGCCACGCACAATCGCAGGAACATTCGGGGCTACATAGCAGGACAATTCGAGATTCTTGGCCGCCGCCCGATGCGAGAACATCTCGGCGACATCCTCCAGCAGCACGTGCAGGTCGAACTGGATGTGTTCCAGTTCCAGCTTGCCGGCTTCGATCTTGCTGAAGTCGAGCACGTCGTTGATCAGTCCCAGCAGGGTGCCCGCCGAGGAGCGGGCGATGCGCATGTAGCGTTCCTGCCGGGCATCGAGCGTCGTTCCGCCGAGCAACTCGAGCATGCCGATCACGCCGTTGAGCGGCGTGCGAATCTCGTGGCTCATGTTCGCCAGGAAAGCGCTCTTGGCCTGGTTGGCGGCGATCGCTGCTTCCTTCTCGGCCTGCAACTCGACGGACCGCTTCCGTTCGGTGATATCCTCCACCGTTCCTTCGTAGTACATCACCTCGCCGGCCGCATTGCGGATGGCCCGCGCGTTCTCGACGATCCAGATGATCTGGCCATCGCGGCGATAGACCTGGGCTTCGAAGCCAGTGACAATGTCGTGCGCTTCGATCTCGCGACGGAAATCCTCGCGGCGAACGGGATCGACATAGAGCTGCTGCGCCACGTCCTTGAGCGACTCGATGAGCTGCTGCGGAGTGTCGTAACCGTAAATCTGTGCAAGCTTGGGATTCGCGCTCAGGTAGCCGCCCTGCGGCAACGTCTGAAAAATGCCTTCCACGGCGTTTTCGAAGATCGAGCGATACTTCTCCTCCGCCTCGCGAGCAGCCGCGGCGGCTGACTCGCGCTGGCGCACTTCGAATTCGGCCCGTTCGAGCACCCGGTTGAACTCGGCGGCGACCTGGCCGACCTGCGTTCCCTCGGCAACGGCGACCCGGTGGGAGAAATCGCCAGCGACACGCTTCTCCCGCATGTCGGCGAGCAGGCTGGCGAGTTGGGCATCGCTGGTGCGCGAGCGCCGCTTGCGGGGAAAGGCGTGACGACGAGGCGTTTCCAGCGCGCTTGCCACACAGCGGCCAGCGAGCCGCAGCGCGGCGAGCGCGAAGGCCAGCACGACGGCTAGGCAGAGCGTGGCGAAGGCCAGCATCAGGCCCAGGGCGACGGCGATATCCAGCAGTGAGATTGGCGGGTGCATACGGTTCGGTCTCAGTTGCGCTTTGCAGGGAACCAGCGCGCACGAAGCGCTCCAGGTTCGGTACAAACAGGCCCAAACGTCAGACCGAGAGTCGCTCACGGGGAGCGAGGACTTCCGCGACTAAGTCGGGGCGGCGCAACCCTCTGCCGCCAAACCGGGGTCCGCTGGACAACTTTAGATCACGCTTCCGCCCTAGCGGTGGGAATGCCGGGGGCCGCAAAGTGCTGGCGGTAAGATCGCTACGGCCGGCGCATTCGTTAGATGGCCGCGATCACCTGCGCAGGCTGGGGATCGGCTGATTGCCGATCTTGAGAGCGTTTGATTGATATCTGCCGTGCTTTTCGCGTCCCGCTCCTAGGCAATGATCTCGTCGATCACCTTGCCGTGGACGTCGGTCAGGCGGAAATCGCGGCCAGCGTAGCGGTAGGTCAGGCGCTCGTGGTCGAAGCCGAGCAGCTTGAGCATCGTCGCGTGCAGGTCGTGGACGTGGACCGGGTTTTCGACGGCTTTGAAGCCGAATTCGTCGGTCGCTCCATACACGGTGCCACCCTTCACGCCGCCCCCTGCCAGCCAGCAGGTGAAGCCCCAGTGGTTGTGGTCCCGGCCGTTGATCTTGCCGGCGTTGGCGCCGGCTTGTGGCAATTCGACGGTTGGCGTGCGGCCGAATTCGCCGCCCCAGAGGACCAGCGTCTCTTCGAGCAAGCCGAGTCGCTTCAAATCGCCGAGCAGCGCCGCGATCGGCTTGTCGATGGCGGTGGCCAGCTTGCGGTGGTTCACTTCAATGTCGTCGTGATTGTCCCAAGGCTGGCCCGCGCCATGCCAGACCTGCACGCAGCGAACGCCCCGCTCGATCAGCCGGCGGGCGATGAGCAACTGGCGGGCGTTCGTGCCTTCGCCGTAGGCTTCGACGATGTGCTTCGGTTCGTGCGAGACATCGAACGCCTCGCTCGCCTCCTGCTGCATGCGGTTGGCGAGCTCGAACGAGTGGATGCGCGACTCCAGAGCCGGATCGTGGCCGCGCTGTTCCTGGTGCAGCTTGTTGAGAGCGGCGAGCGTGTCGAGTTGGCGGCGCTGCGACGACATCGAAAGCCACTGGTTGCGGACGTGTTCGACGAGCTTGTCGACTTCCTTGTGCTGCGTGTTGACGTACGTTCCTTGGTACACGCCCGGCAGAAAGGCCGACTGCCAGTTCTGCGTTTCGACGATCGGATAACCACCCGGCACCATGGCGATGAAACCGGGGAGGTTCAGGTTGTCGGTACCCAGGCCGTAGGTGAGCCACGATCCGAAGCTGGGGCGCACGAGCCGCGACTCGCCGCAGTTCATCAGCATCAGCGAGGGCTCGTGATTGGGCACGTCGGCGTGCATCGAGCGAATGACGCAGATGTCGTCGATGTGTTGCGCCGTGTGCTGGAACAGCTCGCTGACTTCGATGCCGCTTTCGCCGTACTTCTGAAACTTGAAGGGGGACGGGAAGGCGTTCCCGGTCTTGCGCTCGGTGCGGAGGTTCTCCGTCGGGAGGAGCTTGCCCGCGTACTTGTCGAGGCTCGGCTTCGGGTCGAACGTGTCGACGTGCGACGGTCCGCCGTTGCAGAAGATGTGGATGACCCGCTTGGCCTTGGCTGGGAAATGGGGTTCGCGCGGGGCGAGCGGGTTGCGATAGCTGTCGGTTCCTTCGGCGGCGCGCACCATGCCCCCGTCGTCGGCCAGGACACCGGCGAGACCGAGCATGGCCAGACCGGTGCCGCTTCGACGGAGAAGTTCCCGACGGGAAAGAGGCATATGGAACATCGGTTGATCGGCGACGGACATCGTTCGACTCGTGAGCAGGTGTTTCAGGATTTCAAGTCGGCGAACCTAGTCGACGTACATGAATTCATTGGTCAGCAATACGAGTTGGGCGAATTGCTGCCACGGGTTTAGCTTTGCCTCCGTGTCGGAAGCGGCGGCGGCCATGAACTGCTGGCCGAGTTCGGCTTCGGCGGTGAGCGGATCGCGCTGCAAGGCCAGGCGGTACAGGGCAACGATCCGCTGCTCGTCGCTCGTTCCCTCGCCCTGGGGCAAGCGGTCGGCCAGAGCCTTGGCCTGCTCGACCACGAACGGC
>JAEZAS010000108.1 GCA_023430365.1 Planctomycetota bacterium | reverse complement strand
CCTACGACGATCGACTGCATTTTGAAAAGTGAGAGCCAGTTTGAGCGAGTTCACTTCCTATTTGCCCCACGTCAACGCCTCGCTCAATGGCCTGGCCACGGTTCTGCTCGTTGTCGGCCTTTGGCTGATCAAGACGCGCCGGGAAGTTGCCCACAAGTGGGTCATGATCGCCTGCTTCGGCGTGTCGACGATTTTCCTGGCGTCGTATCTAACGTATCACTTCACCGTGGAGTTCAGCCGGCCGTTTCCGCGGGCTGACTATCCGCAGGTGGCGATCGTCTACTACATCATTTTGCTTTCGCACATCCTGTTGGCGATGGCCGTTCCGGTGCTGGCAATCGCCTCGATCTGGCTCGGCCTCAAAGACCGTCGTCAGAAGCACGTCCGGATTTCGAAATGGACATTCCCGATCTGGCTGTACGTTTCGGTCACCGGAATAGTCGTTTATGCGATGCTGTATCATCTCTACCTGCCCAAAGAGCCGACGACTACAATGACGAGCGAGGCAGTCACCGTAGGGTAGGCTTCCAGCCTGCCCGTGAAGACCGAGCCCGGTAGCTGAGTTCGCCAGAATTCAGACGCGTGGAAACAAAGTCGATCCGCTGAACCTCTGAATTCTGGCGAATTGAGCTACACTGGATCTGCGACATTTACCGCCGGCCAACTTAAAGCCCGATCATGTTTCGCCTGACGAAAACCGATGTCGTCATATTGCCAGCCGCCATTCTGGCCGTGCTGCTGTGCGCTGACGTGGTTTTCGGTTGTCCGACCTGCAAGGACCAACTCGCCCACGATCCAGCCGGCCAGAGCATGGCCCGCGGATACGCTTACAGCATCTTGTTCATGCTCTCGATGCCTGCGCTAATTTTTCTCGGGCTGTCGACCTATTTCTATCTGCTCGTCCGCCAGGCCCGGCGTCGGGCAGGGCAAATCGAGCGTCAGCCGGCAATCACGGCAGCGACGGCGCGAGTTGCCACTTAGGTTTGGCTGACTGGCTTGCCCGACTTCGAGACCAGGCGGATACGGTCATGGATCGACTGGCTTCCTAGCCCATGGCGGAGGCGTCCCGCGTGAAGCTGCTGATCGATGGTTACAACCTGCTGCAGGCGGCTGGCCAGTTTGGATCAGCAGCGGGTTTTGGAACGCTGGAAAGCGCCCGCCTGGCGCTTCTCGACTTTCTCGTGGCCAATCTCTCGGTGGCCGATGCCAGGCGTACGATGGTCGTCTTCGACGCCGCCGCGGCCCCTCCGGGCTTGCCAGCGACGATCGTCCACGAAGGGATCACGGTGCAGTTCTCGCGGCGCAAAGGGACGGCGGACGATCTGATCGAGGAGCTCATCGAAACGGTCGCCGATCCGCGGAATCTGACGGTCGTTTCGAGCGACCATCGGGTGCAGCGGGCGGCTCGCCGCAGGCGGGCCACGCCCGTCGATAGCGAAACCTGGGTGCGGCAGATGCGCCAGCAGGCGGCTGGCCACGTGAGCGGGCTTAGTTCGACGGGCTCCGATGGCAAAGGAGCCAGCCAGATCGGCAATCCGTTTCCACCCGGCTACTTGCAGGAACTCGAGCGGGAAATCGATGAGAACGGATTGTAGGGCTTGTTCAACTATGCCTGGCGGCGTTTCTCAAAATGCCCTGTCAGCCTAGAATGGCAGAAGTGCCACTTTTGATACGGGAGATTGGGCTGATGCGTCGGGTGATGATGAAGTCGAAAATCCATCGGGCAACCGTGACGTCGACGGATATCGACTACGAGGGGAGCCTGACCGTCGACGCCGACCTGCTCGACGCCGCCGACATCCTGCCGCACGAACAAATTCACGTCTGGGACGTGACGAACGGCACCCGGCTGATCACCTACGCCCTGCCCGGCAGGCGCGGCAGCGGCGAGATCCAAGTGAACGGCGCCGGAGCCCACCTGATTCAGACTGGCAACATCATCATCATTGCCACTTACGTGACGCTCGAAGATCGGGAAGCCCGCGAGCACGAGCCGACCGTCATTCTCGTCGACGAGCGGAACCGAGTGAAAACACTCACGCACGCGGAATAGCCCGGCGAGCGGGACCTTAAGTCGGCGAGCGTGTCCTTTGAGTCGGCGAGCGTGACACGTAAGTGTCACGGTGGCCCCTCAAAAAGCTCCGCAATCTAATTCGGACGCCCAACCAGCAGCCGGCGGGTAACACCCGCCGGAGAAGAGCGATTCCGGATAACCTCGCGAAGGGCAGCGCGTTTGTCGTTCTCCGAGGCGTGTTACGCCCCGGCTGCGGACAATTCTATCCGACTTACTTCGCGATCCCGCGGACCTTCAGCCACTCAATGCACAACTTTGGCCAGGCATTGGTACCGGGAATCTTGGCGGCCAGGCCGACGCCGTGCGGTCCTTTCTCGAAGATGTGCATCTCGGCGGGAACCTTGTTCTCGATACAGGCCTGGTAGAACACGACGCTGTTCTGCGGCGGCACCGCCTTGTCTTCAAACGTGTGGAACAGGAACGTCGGCGGCGTATCGCTCGTCACCTGCTTCTCGCTCGACATGCTCTCGATCAACTCCTTCGACGCGTCGGCGCCGAGCAGGTTGTTCTGCGATCCGCGATGGGTGTACGGCTGATCGAAGGCGATCACCGGATAGCAGAGCACACCAAAGTCAGGCCGGCTGCTCTGCCGCATGACCGGATCATCGGACTTCTCGTCCCCCTGATCGAAGTGGGTGAGCGCGCTCGACGTCAGGTGCCCCCCTGCCGAGAAGCCGAGGATGCCGACCTTCTTGGGATCGACGCCGAACTCCTCCGCCCGCGCCCGCACCGTGCGGATCGCCCGCTGGGCGTCCTGCAGCGGCGCCGGATGACCATAGCCCTTGCCGCGATGGCGATAGTCGCAAATGAACGCGGCCAGGCCGTTCTCATTCAGCCAGCGAGCGATCTGGTGTCCTTCGTGATCCATCGCCAGGCCGCCGTACCCGCCACCCGGGCACACAACCACCGCGCCGCGCGGCTCCTGCTCCTTCGCTTGCTCGACGTCGGGGAGGTAGATGATGAGCGTCGGCTTGTCGTTCTTGCTGTCCCCTTTGGCGTCTGGAGCGCCGCTGGGCCACAGCAATTCGGTTTTGGGTTCAGCCGCCTGAAGCAACTGGGGAGCAAGGCAGATCAGCGGCAGAAGAAGGGCTGCCGCGCAAAGTGCGGCGGTGGATTGAATCGTGTGCTTCATCGGCGTAAAGTCTCGGTGCAAGTTGTTAAGGGTCCGTCAGCGCCCGTATGCTAATCGGGCTGCACTCAGAGTCAATTATAGTCGCCTTCACCGCGCCTTATCGGAGCCGAACAGGCATGGCCGTCGATCTCTCGCACCATCACCAACCCATCAGCCCCCTCTTCTCTCCTCCCGCCGCACCCGAGACGTGGGACCGCTACAAGCTGTCGGACGAGCAAGTGGCGTTCTATCACGAGCAAGGATATCTGTCGGGCATTCGCGTGCTGAGCGACGAACAGGTCGATGCGTTGCGGGCCGAACTGAGCGAGTTCTTCAATCCACAGCACGAGGGGCGCGAACTGTGGTACGAGTACCACACCAACGAATCGTCGAAGCCCGACACGGTGCTCTTTCACGCGCTCGGCGCCTGGCGGCTTCGGCCCGGCTTTCACGACATGCTTTGGAACCCGGCGTTCACGGTGCCCGCCAGTCAGTTGCTCGGCGGCGCGGTGCGTTTCTGGCACGACCAGTTGTTCTGCAAGCCGGCCAAGCACGGCGGCGTCGTCGCGTGGCACCAGGACTACTCGTACTGGACGCGCACCCAGCCGATGGAGCACCTCACCTGCTGGATCGGCCTGGACGACAGCACCAAGGAGAACGGCTGTCTGCACTACGTGCCGCGCAGCCACACCTGGACGCTGCTCCCCATCACCGGGCTCGCCGGGGACATGGATGCGATTCAAGAGGTGCTCACGCCCGAGCAGTGGGAACAGTTTCAGAAACCGGTCGCCATCGAGCTCAAAAAGGGTGAGTGCGCGTTCCATCATCCGCTGATGGTGCACGGCAGCTTCGAGAACCGGACGGAGAATCCGCGGCGGGCGGCGGTCCTCAATGTGTTTCGGGACGGGGTGCGGTCAGCCAGCGATGAGGCGTTGCTGGCGGGCGTCCCACCGGTGGCGGCAGGTTCCAAAATGGAGGGCCAGTTCTTCCCGCTGCTGTACGATCCAGCGGGGCGATCTTCCACCCAGAGCTGAGGCGTAGGGGCGGCGTCCTGTCCAGTAATTCAACGCCTGGCGAAAAAAAAGTGGGACTATGTCAAGCAGCGGCACCGACCGCGGCCGCTGAACACAGTTTTCTATAAAGTCAAACGGGCACGCAACTTGCAGCCGACTCCGTCCGCCGAGACGGTCACCCGCTCAACGTGCGCCCGTCGGTCACTAGCCGACTCAGACATTAACTATTTGCCGAACTTGCCTACAATCTACGGGATTTACGTTCTTTAGACCGAGCAACCCGTATGGTGCTAGCATGTTGGTTCTCTCAAGAAAGCGTGACGAAAAGATCGTGATTGGCAACAACATTGTCATCACGGTGGTCGACGTCCGCGGCGACAAAGTTCGCTTGGGCATCGAGGCCCCGACCGAGGTCCCCGTCCATCGCCAGGAGGTGCTCGAAGCGGTCAAACGCCAAGCCGACGCCCAGGCGACGCCGGGCAAGACTCCCTAAACCTTCGTTGCGGCTGGCCAGCTTCGGCTGACCTGTTGCAACTCAAGCTCGAACTTGATCAGGCCCGCCGGCCACGGTGGGCCTGTTTTTTTTGCGCCGCCTCAAAGACCATCGGACGGGTCATCGCGGCGTCAGGCTGACTGCCTAGAACGGCCAAGCGTCACCCAGAGCCTCGCGCTGGATTGCTTTCAATTCCGTGATCCCTTTGCGCGCGAGGCCGAGCAACGACGCAAGATCGTCATCGCCGAAGGTGGCTTCCTCGCCCGTACCTTGGATCTCGATAAATCGCCCCTGCCCCGTCATGACGACGTTCATATCGACATCGGCGTCGACATCCTGCTTGTAGTCGAGATCGAGGACCGGAACGCCGTCGGCAATGCCGACGCTGATGGCCGCCACGCTATCGCGCAGCGGAAACTTGTTCGGGTCGGGGAGCAGGGTGCGGATCGATTGAATCGCATCGACGAGGGCAATGAAGCCTCCGGTGATGCTCGCCGTGCGCGTGCCGCCGTCGGCTTGCAGCACATCGCAGTCGACGGTGATTTCGCGCTCGCCCAGCAGTTGCAGATCGGCCACTGCGCGCAGGCTTCGGCCGATAAGCCGCTGGATCTCGGTCGTGCGGCCGTCCAGCTTCGCGCGCTCCCGTTCCTTGCGTGGGCTCGTGCTGCCGGGGAGCATGTTGTACTCCGCCGTGATCCAACCCTTGCCGCGCCCGGCCATCCAGTCTGGCACTTTCGGCTTGATGCTGGCGGTGCACAGCACGACGGTGTCGCCGGCCCGGTAAAGAACGCTCCCCGCAGTCATGCGCGTGAAGCCGCGCTGGATCGAAACGGGGCGTAGTTGGTCCGAACGGCGGCTAGTCATCTATGATTTTCGATTTCAGATTTATGAGGGGAAAGGCGAGCGATCCTTTTACGGCTCGCATGCAATCATAAATCATAAATCCCAAATCATAAATTCCCCTTCAGCAGCCACGCGATCAGTCCCTTCTGGGCGTGCAGACGATTGCCCGCCTGCTGAATGACGGCGCTCTGCGGACCATCGATCACGCCGTCGGTCACTTCCTCACCGCGACGGGCTGGGAGGCAGTGGAGAAACACGGCGTCCGAGGGGGCGAGCTTCATCAGGGCTTCGTTCACCTGGTAGTCGGCAAACGCCTTCACCCGCTCGGCATGCTCGGCCTCCTGCCCCATGCTGGCCCAGACATCCGTGTAGACGCCGATGGCGCCCTTGAGAGCCTCCTTCGGGTCGGTAGTTTCGACCAGTTCCAGTTGGGGCACTTCCTTGCGCAGCTTTTCGACGAACGAACGGTCGAACTGATACCGCTTCGGAGAAGCGACGGCGAACTCGACGCCGAGCTTGCCGCAGCAGACGGCGAGGCTGTTGGCCACGTTGTTGGCGTCGCCGACGTAGGCCAGCCGCTTGCCGCGGATGCCTTTCAGCCCGCCGTTTCGCTCGCAGAGCGTGAACAGGTCGGCGAGCGCCTGGCACGGGTGGGCCGTGTCGGTGAGGCCGTTGATCACCGGGCACTTGCAGTACTTGGCCAGTTCTTCAATTCGCGAGTGCGACGTCGTCCGGCAGACCACCACGTCGACGTATTGGCTAAGCACCTGCGAGAAATCGGCGGCTGACTCGCGCTTGCCCCAACCGACATCGGAACCGAGGAAGAGGCTCGCGCCGCCGAGATGGGTCATGCCGGTTTCGAAGCTCACGCGCGTGCGCAGCGACGGTTTTTCGAACAGCATGGCCAGGGTCCGACCCGGCAGGATCGGCTCGCGGATGCCCCGTTCGAGTTTGGCCTTCAGGTCGGCGGAAATCTCGAACACGCGTTCGATGTCGGCCGAAGAGAGTTCAAACAGCGTCAGCACGTGTCGCATTGGGCGAATACCTCGAAAGCAAAAAGGCAAACGCCGCCCGGAACTTTTCGGGCGGCGCTTCGGCAGAAGCACCACGCGCGGGTTTAGCGCGGCAAGTTGCGAATCACTTCGCTTAGGATCGCACAGCCTTCCTCGGCTTGCTCTTCGGTAAGATTCATGGCGGGCAACAGACGAATGACCATACCCTGCGTCGCGTTGATGAGCAGCTTGCGTTCGAGACAGGCCTTTACGACCGGAGCACCGTCGGTGACCAGTTCGATACCCACCATCGTGCCCACTGCACGCACTTCGCGGATAACGTCGCACTCCTTCTGGAGCGCTTTGAACTTGCGCTCGAACAACTCGCCGATCTGCTTGGCGGCGGCGAGCAGCCCCTCTTCTTCGATCGTTTCGATCGCGGCAATCCCCGCTCGGGCAGCAATCGGATTGCCGCCGAACGTGGCCGCGTGCAGGCCCGGCCGAAGCGCAGGAGCAATCTCGCGCTTTGCGACCAGGGCGCCGCCGGCGATACCACCACACAGGGCCTTGGCGAGCGTCATGGCGTCCGGCGTGACGCCGAAATGCTGATAGCCAAACCATTCACCGGTCCGACCGCAACCGGTTTGCACTTCGTCGAAAATCAGCAGCAGGCCGCGCTCGTCGCAGATCTTGCGTAGACCTTCGAGAAATCCCGGCGGCGGAATGCGGATGCCGCCTTCTCCCTGGATCGGCTCGATGAGGATTGCGCAGGTCTCGTCATCGACGAGCTTTTCAACCGCTTCCAGATCGCCGTAAGGAGCGTAGAGAAAACCAGCGAGCATCGGCTCGATGCCGTCGTGATACTTCGGCTGAGCGGTGGCCGAGACGGCGCCCATCGTCCGCCCATGGAAACCACCGGTGAAGGTGACGATCTTGTACTTCCCTTTGGGCGCGTGCAGCCGGGCGAGCTTGATGGCCGCTTCGTTGGCCTCGGTTCCCGAGTTGCAGAAAAACGCCTGTCCGCCAAAGCTCCGCTCGCTCAGCAGTTGCGCCCAGCGGGCCTGGGCGTCCATCATCCAGGTGTTGGGGACGTGGATGAGCGTCGCCACCTGCTCCTGCACCGCACGCACCACCTTGGGCGGGCAGTGGCCGAGCAGATTGCAGCCCCAACCGGGAAACAGATCGAGGTAGCGGTTGCCTTCGCTATCCCAGACGAGCGAGCCTTCGCCGCGGACCAGATTCACCGGGTAGCGCGTGTAGTTGCCGATCACGTACTGCTTGAACAGTTCCGCCGTTTCAGCGCTGCTGGGTCCGACCACGGTGCTCATGTTTGACCTGCTCATCACACGGGTAGGGTGGGCGGAGCGATAGCGAGGCCCACCGACTCAGTTTTTTAAAGGTGTTTTGTGTGGTGGGCCTCGCTGACGCTCGACCCACCCTACATGTTGCGGAGTGGGCGGGCCCACGGCCGCCTTACATGGCTTTGACGATTTCGGTGCCGACGCCGGAGGTCGTGTAAATTTCGAGCAACAGCGAGTGTCGCAGCCGGCCGTCGACGATGTGGACCTTGCGGACGCCTCGTTCGAGGGTTTCCAGGCAGGCTTCGACCTTCGGAATCATCCCGGAATCGACAACGCCCGTGCGAATAAGTTCGCGCGCCTCGACGTCGGTGAGCGAGTGAATGATCGAATCGGGGTCCTTTTTGTCCCGCCGCACGCCGTTCACGTCGCTCATGTAAATGAGCTTTTCGGCTCCGAGCGACTGGGCGACCGCTGTGGCGGCCGTGTCGGCGTTGACGTTCAGCTTGTGGCCGTTCTCGTCGAGGGCCATCGACGGAATGACCGGCACCTGGCCGGCATAGCACAGGTTTTCGATCACGCCCCGGTCGACGCGGGTTACCTTGCCGACATGCCCCAGATCGATCTCGCTGCCGTCTTCATCGGGCAGTGTGATCCGTTCTCCATGCAGCACGTTCGTGGTGCGGAAGTTCAGATTCATCGCCCGGCCGCCGAGTTCTTCGATCTGGCGGGCGATTCGCTCGTTGGTCTCGTACGCGAGGATCTCCTCGACGATCTTCAACGTGGCTTCGTCCGTGTAGCGGCGACCCTTGATCTTCTTCGGCGTCAGCCCGGCATCCGCCATGGCGCGGTCGATCGCCGCTCCGCCGCCGTGGACCACGACCGGCCGCATGCCGACCGATTCCATGAAGACGATGTCGAGCAGCGTGTGGCGGAGCGCGTTGGCGTTCTCCATCACGCTGCCGCCCAGCTTGATCACCGTGATCTTGTCGCGGAACCGCCGAATCCAGCCGAGCGCCTCAATCAGGACGTCGGCCTTCTGAATGGCTTCCTCTTGAATCGCTTTATCCAACCGAGGCGTCTCCGCGAATCTGGCTGAGCCTCTTACGTGAGCAGAGGCGGTGTTGGTTCAGGTGGATCCGGCCGAGCCGCCCACCACCGGGCAGGCAGCTTCGTGACGGTCGCCAAACGGCAAGACGCCGCTCCCTGCGAACTGGGCGAAGGGCTACGGCGTCGGCCAAACCGCATATTGTTCTATGGCCGGGGGGTGCTGTCAACGCTGGATCGGGAGCCGAGAGCCGAGGTCAGAAAGGAGAGTTCAGGGATTGTGAAGTTTTGACGAATTTGCGTTTTGGGCGTCGAGGCGCCACGCGGCATAGCCGGAGCGTAACACGCTCCGGAGAACAACCGGACGGCGTTCGCTTGCGCGGTGAGTCCAACTGCCTTTCTCCGGCGAGTGTTACTCGCCGGCTATTGGGTTCGTGAGGGGAAGGTTCTCTTGCGGGGCTGACGAGGCGGAGCCTCGGGGTAGTCTCGTCCCAGGCCGGAGCCTGGGACGGAGTCGAGGAAACGGTGGGAGATGCTGGGAGGTATAATGGACCGATGACTGGCTCTTCGCGCTCCTCTTCTCTAACCGATTCTCCCTGGTTCTGGGCCTACCTGTTTGGTGTCGGCGGGCTGATCGCGCTGGCGCTGGCTTCTCCCAAATTTGGTGACCGGCAGGCGCAGGAGGAACGGCGGTTCCAGGGCCGCGAGCGGGCCGTGCAGCAGCAGGCGGGGGTCGAGATGACCGGCGACATGGCG
This sequence comes from Planctomycetota bacterium, assembly GCA_023430365.1. Taxonomy (GTDB): domain Bacteria; phylum Planctomycetota; class Planctomycetia; order Pirellulales; family Pirellulaceae; genus JAEZAS01. The sequence continues at coordinate 29,138 of JAEZAS010000108.1, read as the reverse complement.
ACCGCCGAAACCAACGCGGTGACGCTCCGGCCGCTGTTCCTGGGACTGGCGGCGCTCACGACCATCGCCTGGATCGTGTTTTGGCTGAAACGGCGCGAACAACGTAGGGCAGGCTTCCAGCCTGCCCGTGACAGGAATGAATGACGAATGACCAAATCCCAATGACCCAAAGCTGGCCTCGGGGCCCGTGCGCCGTTGGTCATTGGCGCCTAGTCATTGGTCATTTTTTGACGGGCAAGCTGGAAGCTTGCCCTACGGGGTGTTTCGCATGAATTGGATTTTCGACCAGCCGCTGACGATCGTGCTGCTCAGCGTCGGAATTCTGACGGGGCTGGCCATCAGCTGGATCATGTCCGGGCACAAGGCGCTGCTGTACGCGCTCATCGCCGGCGTGGTCGTGGCTGCGACGCTGCTGGTTGCGGAGCGGTTCGTCGTGACCGACCGCGAGGCGATTGAAGCCACGCTGCAACAGATGGCCCGCGACGTGGCGAGCAACGTGCCAGCCAAGATCACACAGCATATTTCGCCGAGCGCGCCCAGCTTGCAGGCCAAGGCGAATGCCGAGTTGCCTAACTACAAGTTCGACACCTTGCGCATCACGAAGATTCACGAGATCAAGGTGCAGGACGAGTCGGAGCCGCGCACGGCCGTCGTCGAGTTCAACATCATGGCCAGCGGCACGTTCCGGGCTGGCTCCGATGTGCTCGCCGACGCCAACATTCCCCGCTGGGTGCAACTCGACCTGATCAAAGACCCGGACGGCGCTTGGCGCGTGAAGGACTACAACCACGCTCCGCCGCAACAGATGCTGTTCGAAAATCTCGAACTTCCGGAAGGCCTGAAGGTTCCCCAATAGCCCACGCAGCCGGCGGGTCACTACCCGCCGGAAAGATTGCGAGAGGACTTGGCCCGATGAGCGAGCTTCTCACGATAGAGATGGCCGTTCAACAGGCCCGGTTTACTGTCGTAGCATCCTCGCGTCGTTTTCCGGCGGGTGGTGACCCGCCGGCTATTGATGGGGCAATTGGCGGGGAATCGTGGGCAGATTGAAGCGGCGGCGGATCGAATCGCTCTCGGCGTATTGCCCGGCGGCGACATCTGGTTCACCGGTCCGCATCAGAAAATCGCCGTAGCGAACTAACCAGCGAGCCTGCGGCAGGAGCGAGTCGACTCCCCCCTCATCCCAAAGTTCGACTGACCTCCGCACATGCTCACGAGATTGAAGCCAGCCGTGGGCCGCTTGTTCCAGGTCTCCCTCGTCCTCCCAGAAAGCGGCGCCAAGCATCCACCATTCACGGAGCGCACACTGCACGCCGAAGGCCAGTTCCATGACGGCTTGTGGCGCGAGCAGTTCCCAGGCCCGATCGTGGTCGCGCAGGGCGCGGTCCCAATTGCCAAGCCCCCAATGGCTTTCGGACCGGCCCGTGAGCAGTTTGGCTCGAAACAGGTTAAAGCCGGCAGAGTCGGATAACAGCGTGAGCGCTTCGTCGTAGTGCTGGCGAGCGGCGGCAAATCGCTGCTGTCGGTTTGCAAGTTGCCCTTCCAGCATCAGATGGCTAGGGAGAACGATGTCGTCCATGCCCAGCGACCGGCCCGCATGGGTGGCTTCGGCGGCGTACATCGCCCCCAGGTTCAGTTCGCCCACCTTCCAATGATGCCAGGCGAGTTCGCGATTACAGCCGGCAAGTTCGACCAATGCCCCACGATCGATCGAACTGCGAACGATCCGACGGATCCGCCGCTCGTAGATCTTGCGTGCTTCTTCCCACTCCCCCGCCTGCTCGTGGCCACTGGCCAGCATTACTTCCTGAAAGTCGGGGTCGTCCTGTAGCGCGGCGGCCGCGTGCTGGGCGATCTGCTCCATCACTTCGGCGGCTAGTTCATCGGCTTCGCTGTAGAAGCCAGCCTCCAAGGCGTCGGCGTAGCGATGGAGCCCTTGTTGCACCTCCTCGGGCATGTCGGCGACGGAACGCTTCTCGCTCATGGGCCGCTCCGCGGAATGGCAATGCGGGCAATTCCCCAATCATGTTCGACGGCCCATTGCCGAGCAATCTGATTCTACGGTCGAGATCATTGACAACACTCAACGATTTTTGATAAAACTCTCACAACACAACTGCGCTCGTTGCTGCGCGGTGGTCGGCGCAATTTGTTTCTTTCGATTGGGTAGCTGTGCGAGACCGGCCTCCGGCTGACCGCGATGGTTCTTTCTCAATTTGGTTGTTTGCAACGACGTTGCGCCCCTGTTCAGACGTTGTGCGCAGGGGTTGTACAACTTTTTGGTCCGATTGATGGATCTCCCTGGTGAGATTGCACTTAGCTCGAAGCAGGTGGCTGATCGATCTATTGTGAAAACCACTAGCTGGGGTGGTGTTCACGACGTAAGTGGCTGGCTTTTCGCGCGGGGCTGACGAGGCGGAGCCTCGGGGTGGTTTCGTCCCAGGCTGGAGCCTGGGACGGAGAGCGTTGGGCTTCGCTGGCGGGTAAGCCGCTGCTAGCGGCACTGGGTTTGCGACTGGTGCTGGGGCATGGCGGGCAGCATTCGGATTGGCACCTCGGGCTGGAATTACAAACATTGGCGGGAGCGGTTTTATCCGCGGACGCTGCCGGTGAAGCGGTGGTTTGAGTACTACGCGCAGGTCTTCGACACGGTCGAGATCAACAACACGTTTTATCGCTGGCCCAAGCCGGAGGTGTTTGAAGCCTGGCGGGATCAGGCGCCGGCTGGGTTCCTCTATGCCGTGAAAGCCAATCGGCTGATTACCCACATGAAGAAGCTGACGGCTCCCGAGGAACCGCTCGAGCGGTTGTACTCGCGGGCGATGCTGCTCGGTCGGCATCTGGGGCCTGTGCTGTTTCAATTGCCGCCGCGCTGGCGATGCAACGTGGAACGGCTACGGGAGTTTGCCGCCCAGTTGCGCAAGGATGTGACGCATGTGATCGAGTTTCGCGTCGAAGGCTGGCTGTGCGACGAGGTGTTCGAGGTGCTGGAGAAGTCGCGGCTGGCAATGTGCATCCACGACCTGCTCGCCAACCATCCGCAGCGGATCACGGCCCGTACGGTATACCTGCGGTTTCATGGCTCGACGGGAAAGTATCAGGGCTCGTATCCGAAGGCCCATTTGAAGCGGTGGGCGGAGTTCATTCGAACCGTCGCCACGGAAGGTCACGCGGTGTACGCCTACTTCAACAACGACATTGATGGCCACGCAGTGCGCGACGCGGTGACGCTGCGGGAACTGATTGGTTGAAGACTTCGAGTGGCGGGGCCTTAGGAGCGAAGCGACGTGGCCCCGTGCGACAGGACGAAACGGGGCCACGCTTTGCTTAGGCCCCGCCACCCTGCTGCTTGTTGTTAGGTTGGTTTTCGTTTGGGGCGGCTGGTGGGGAGTGCTGTGTACGGATCTTCGGGCCAGGAGTGTTTGGGATATCGGGCGCGGAGGTCTTTGCGGACGAGTGGATAGCCGTTGGCCCAGAAGCTGCGCAAGTCGTCGGTCACTTGAGCGACGCGCATGTTCGGGGCGAGCAGGTGCATCAGCACGGGCACTCGCCCGCCGGCAACCCGCGGTGTGTCGAGCAGGCCGAACACTTCCTGAATGCGAACCGCGAGGATTGGCGGCCGGCCTTCTTCGTAGGTGAGCGTGATGCGGTTGCCAGTGGGAACCTCGATCCGCTCGGGCGCTTCGCGTTCGACCGTCTGGAGTTGGCCGTAGTCGAACAATCCTTTGATCGCCATCAACCAGGGGCCGTGGCGGACTTCGTCAAGCGAGCGTTTGCCAGCAGCGACGATCGGCAGTAGCGATTGAAGCTGGGCATCGTCGAGCGCCGGCAGTCCCAGGTTGGGCATCCAAGTGTTCAGGCAGCGGACGCGTGCGACGTAGCCACCGACGCTGGGATCGTCGGCGGGGAACGCGAGATTCCAATTCCGAATCGCCGCATCGGCGAGCGCCTCGGTCAAGGCTTCGCCGGTAGGTAACGCGGCGGGAGCTTCCTCGAGCACGAGGGTGTCCCACAGCACCCGTCGGCGGGCAAACATCTTGCCCTGTGCTTCGTCGAACTCGACTTGTGTTTCGGTGCGCAGATGCGAGGCGGGGAGCCAGGCGCGATCGACGCCGGAGGCCTGGCGCACGTTGGCTTCGCCGCTGCTCGCTTCGACGTCGACACAGACGAAGAGTTCGTCTTCCATGACCGTCGAGCTGTCGGCGAGTCGCACGCCGCGGCCGCCGACCATGACGCCGCGACGGCTGCCGGGTTCGCGCCGGCGGGCGACGCGGTCGGGATATCCGGCGAGTAGCGCACGCAGGACCGCTTCGTCGGAATCGGTGGCTCGGGCAGAGTGTGGTTCGCTCCGTCGGACGAGGCGAGCGAACTGGTTGCGAGCTTGCAGAATCTGGCGGGCAGCGTTGCGGTTGATGGGACCGAACGGCGTGTCGGATTGGCCGGTCGCTTCGAATTGTTCGAGAGCCAGGATGCGTTCGAGCACATCGCTGCGACTGGCGCGGGTGGCGACTCTTGGCCGGCGATCGGTGGTGTCGCGGAGAAAGGGATCGCGCTCGCCGATCAGGGCTGCGGCCAGGGCGGTGCGATCGACTTCGCCCAGCCGTTGCCCCTCGATCAGCATCCGGGCCAGTCGGGGATGCGTCGGCAAAGCGGCGAGTTGGCGGCCGAGTTCGGTCACCTTGCCGTGCTGCGCCGCGTCGAGTCGTTCGAGCAACTGAACGGCCCGCTGGATCGCCCACGGTGGCGGCGGTTCGTACCAGGGGAACTGCTCCAGGTCGGGCTCGATCCAGCAGAGGACTTGCAAGACAGCGCCGGCGAGATCGACGCGGCGGATTTCGGGCGTTTCAAAGTCGGGTCGGGCTCGATGGGCGGCTTCGGGCCAGAGTCGCAAGCAGAGGCCGCTGGCCGTGCGTCCCGCGCGCCCGGCGCGTTGGTCCGCCGAGGCCCTGGAGATTGGCGAAAGTTCGAGTCGGTCGAGCCCCGTTGTCTCGTCCCAGCGGAGAATGCGGGCCAGACCGCTGTCGACGACCGCGGTGACTCCTTCGATCGTGAGCGATGTTTCAGCGACGTTGGTCGAGAGGATAATCTTGCGGCGCGTTCCCGGCCGAAGAACTGCGTCCTGCTGCTCGGCGGGGAGATCGCCATACAGTTCATGAACAACCAGATTCTGCTGCTCGGCAAGCGAAGCAATGCGGCGGGTGGTCTGTCGTATTTCGCCGACGCCCGGGAGAAACACGAGGATGTCGCCCGCTGTGCGATCGATCACCTGCTCGATACCGCTGAGCGCCAGATCGGCGATCGGCATGCGTTGGAGTTGGGCGACGTAACTCACCTCAACGGGGAACAACCGGCCGTCGCTACGCACGATCGGGCAATCGCCCAGATACTTGCTGACCGGTTCGGCGGCGAGGGTGGCCGACATGACTACGAGTTTCAGATCGGGACGGACCGACTGCTGGATCTGCCGCACCATGCCCAGCGCAAGGTCGCTGCTGAGCGAGCGTTCGTGGAACTCGTCGAAAATGACCGCGGAAACACCTTCCAGGAACGGCGACTCATGGAGGAGTCGCAGGAGGATGCCCTCGGTGACGACTTCGATTTGAGTCTTGGGCCCGGTCTTGGAATCGAAGCGAACCTGATAACCGATTTCGTCGCCGAGGCGGGTTCCTCGCTCGCTCGACATGCGAGCGGCCGTTGCGCGAGCGGCAACGCGGCGTGGCTGAAGCACCAGAATCTTGCCGGCAGTAGCAAAGCCGGCGTCGAGCAGCGCGGGAGGAACGCGAGTGGTTTTGCCGGCTCCAGGAGGAGCGCAAAGCACGACGGCAGGTCCCGCGCGCAGGGCGGCCACCAGCGAATCGAGAACGTCGTCGATCGGCAGGGGCGAGAGGGGCACGGCGGGCTTCGAGAGGACCTGGTGCAGGTCGCCGAGCGCGCGAGCGGGCACGGCGAACCTTCCGCAGCCCAAGCCTATCTCATTCCGGGGCAGGCGGGCAGCCTACCCCAGGGGTTGAGCGGGGCGATTAACCCTCGTTGCCGTCGAAATCGCGGAGCGAGCGGCCGAGGCGTTTGCGTTTGCCAGCGCCAGCGATCGCCGCCGTGGCGGGAGCCCCTTCCAGCGCGGCCGGCTGAAGCAAGTGATTGAGGCGTTCGCGGATCGGATCGTCAGCCTGCGGCGAGCCGATGGCTTCGACGGCGTCGGAGACGCCGAGGATGACCGACTGACGCACTCCTTCGCGGATCCAGCTAAACAGGTTGAATTGCATGGCCGTGGCCCTCCTAGCCTTGGTGCTGCCAGGGGATCCTGGCGAAAATCGGCGGCACTTTAGCGACGGCCGCCGCGTCTGTCCAGAGCGACGTCCTTGTCGCCGGTGGTGCATGCTATCGCGTCACTCCGCAAGCCTTTTGAGCTCGGCGGAGCACCTCCTGAGCTTTGCGTCGGGCCCGGCTGGCGCCGTCGGCGAGGATTTCCTCGACCCGCTTCGGATCGGCGGCAAGTTCCTCGCGCTTCGCTCGAGCCTCGGCAAAGTAGGCCTCAGCTTCGTCGGCCAAGGCGGTTTTCACCTGCCCATAGCCAAACCCGCCGCGGCGATACAGGGCCGCCATTTCCTCGCGTTTCTGGTCCGACGCGAAGAGGGAAAAGAGTTGGTACAGGTGATCGTCGTCCGGCTCCTTCGGCTGCTCCATTGGCCGGGAGTCGGTGGCAATGCGCATGATCTTCTTCCGCATGGGTTTGAGCGGTTCGAAGATCTCGACCGTGTTGTTGTAGCTCTTCGACATCTTTTCGCCGTCGATGCCGGGCACTTTGGCCGAACTTTCGAGCACCTGGTACTTTGGCAGGACGAAGGTCTCGCCGAACAAGTGGTTGAAGCTGCCGGCGATGTCGCGGGCGACTTCAATGTGCTGGATCTGGTCGGCGCCGACCGGAACGATCTCCGAGTCGTAGATCAGGATGTCGGCCGACATGAGCACCGGGTAGGTGAAGAGCCCGGCGTCGGCGGCAAGTCCCTTGCTCACTTTGTCCTTGTACGAGACGCACCGCTCGAGCAGTCCCATCGGCGTAATCGCCATGAGCAGCCAGGTCAGTTCGGTCACCTCGGGCACATCGGACTGCACGAAGAGGGTTGCTGTGTTGGGGTCGAGGCCCAGAGCCAGCAGGTCGAGGGCGGCGTCGAGCGTGTTCTGCCGCAGGACGGCCGGATCGCGAACCGTCGTCAGCGCATGGAGATTGGCGATGAAGTAGTACGACTCGTTGCCGTGCTGCAGGTCGATGTACTGCCGGATGGCGCCGAAGTAGTTGCCCCAGTGGAATCGGCCGGTCGGTTGAATGCCCGAGAGAACGCGCATAGGGAGTTTTCAGTAAACAGTTGTCAGTAATCAGACTTCGCGTCGTGAGGCGATGCAGTTCGCCGTCTGGCAATTCTAGGTTTTCAGCGTGCCGACGACTTCGCTTACGGTGCTGGCGCCCAATTGTGCGAGGGCGGCCGGCAAAGCATCGACCAGCTTCATCGTGACGGTCGGGTCGTAGTAGTTCGCCGTGCCGATCTGGACTGCCGAAGCGCCGGCGACGAGGAACTCCATCACGTCGTCGATCGTGGCGATGCCGCCGATGCCGATGAGCGGCGCCTGGACGGCCTTGGCGACCTGATAGACGCAGCGGAGGGCGATCGGCTTGATCGCGGGACCACTGAGGCCGCCCACGACGTTGCCCAGCATCGGTTTGCGGCGACGCCAGTCGATCGCCATGCCGAGAACCGTGTTGATCAGGGAAATAGCGTCAGCACCAGCCGCCTCCGCAGCTCGCGCGATATCCGCAACGCTCGTGACGTTGGGCGTCAGCTTTGCCAGCACGGGCAGCGAGCAGCGATCGCGAACCGCCGAGACCAGTCGCTCGCAGAGCTTCGGGTCGGCGCCGAAATCGACGCCATGAGCCACGTTCGGGCAGGAAATGTTGAGTTCGATGGCGGCGATCCCTGCCTGACCGCTCAGCTGCTCGGCCATCTCCACGAATTCGTCGTGGTTGCGACCGGCGATGCTCACGATCACAGCCGTCGGCAGTTGGCTGAGATAGGGCAGATGATGTGGAATGAAGGCATCGATGCCGTCGTTATCCAGGCCGATCGAATTCAGCAACCCAGCGGAGGTTTCGACTGTGCGCCAGGGAGTGTTGCCGGGTCGCGGGGCTTTGGTGATCGTCTTCGGAAGAATTCCGCCCAGGCGGGAGAAATCGACGATCCGCTCCATCTCGCGCGCGTAGCCAAAAGTGCCCGATGCCGTCAGGATGGGGTTGCGCAGCTCCAGTCGGCCGAGGCGCACGGAAAGGTCGACGTTGGTGGCGATTGCAGTCACAGGATGAGTCTGAACAGCGGCTAGCGGCAAGTGGTTTGGCAGTTGCCGCAAGGCGCAGCAAACTCCTCAGCTGAATCTATCGCTGGCAGCCGACAGCCACAACCGCCTCGGGAACAGGCGCGTACGCGCAGGCTGAATCACAGCACAGCGCTCGGCCAATTCCAGCGGATTAGATGATGCCGCCGTGCACGCGATGCGGAGTCAGGTGGCTCGGCTGATCGAGGAACCAGATCCGCTCCCACTCGTTGAGCAGAGCGCGGAAATCTTCCGAAGTGTAGAGCAACTGCCGAGTTCGGACGGCGGGGTCGCCAGAATAGATCGGGATGAAGCAGCCGACGCTGGAACTCAGCGTGAGACCCAATACAGCTGCCATGATAAGCCGGCGCATCGATCTTTCCTCCCTGAAAGCCGTCCGTCAGTGTTTCGTTATGCGAGCAAGGCCACCTGCCTTGGTGGCCGGCCTGCAAGTTTCGCCGCTATCGGCGTTTGTATCGTTAGGGCACCTGAGTCGGAGGTTCGTTGCTTTCGCTCGGCGGGGCGGGTGGTGCGGGCGGCGGCGCCTCAGCGGCGGGGGCCGATCCGTTTCCTGCCTGCATCGCGGCTTGTTCGGCGGCTCGCCGTTCAAGCTGTCGAACCTTTTCCTCCATCTCCTTGCCCGGTTTGAACGTCACCACAAACTTCTCGGGAACGTCCACTCGCTGACCAGTGCGCGGGTTACGCGCCTTGCGAGCGGCTCGCTCCTTCACTTCAAAGACGCCGAAGTTGCGAAGCTCGATCCGCCGTTCTTCAACCAGCGTTTCGACGATTGCATCGAACGTCTTCTGCACGATCTCCTTGGTCTTGAGCTGCGTCAGACCAATCTCCTCGGATATCGTTTTAACGATCTCTTTCTTGGTCACGCGTCTTTCCTCCGCCTCGTCGGCACTGGCTGGCACAAGGGTCGTTTCGGTTCAGGTCCGGAACGCTCCAAGTGTAGATGCCGTAAAGACTAGAGTCAAGGCAATTCAAACGCAGGAGCCGTTTGAAGCGTGTCGTATCTCCAATATCTGCCGGTTTTGCAGCCCAGTCGCTCGGGTGCTGCTGTAGTGCTTAACTCGTTCCACAACCAAGGTTTAACGAGGCAACAACCACGTCTGATGAGTACATTCGGACGTAAGTCGCTACTACAGCGAGACTAACGAGCCAAGCCTGCATCCAGCAAGCAGCGATCGTTCGACCACTGCTTGTGGTCTGCGAGCTATGATCGGCGACATCGGGCCGGCACATTCAGCAAAACCGGTAAAGTTTGCCAAATTCCATTTCGGCCCTCACTTTGGGGGCCAGTTGGACGCGCGCGCCGGTCACACCTTCATCACCTTGCGCCGATCTTCGATCTGTTGAAGCTGAAAGAGAGTTCCCTGGCCGCTCCCTGGGCATACCTCGCAGGTTTGCTTCCAGGCGGCTGGGCTCTTCAGGTTTGAGTCCCAGAAGGGCCAGGTCCGGCACTGCTTGGGTCGGGCTTCGTAGACGTTGCAGCAGCGGCGTTGATTGTCGAAGAAGACGCAGTCGCCGTTGGAGTATTCGCGAAGGCTTTTGCGTACGCCCACTTTGCGCACAAAGCGGGCCTCGAACTCTTCGACGCTTTCACCGAGGTGGTTGGCGAGATCCTCGATTTCAGGAGCGGTTACCCACACAAATCCCGGCCCGCCCGTGCAGCAGTCACCGCATTGCGTGCATTCAAACTTCAACCCGTCCTTGTACCACGGTAGCTGCGTCATTTCCCTGCCTTTGTCCGATCAATGCCCAACCGAGGACTCCTCGGGAATGTTAGATTTGAACGTAGTGCTGGGCGAGGGTAAAGGCAGTGGCAGGGGATTTCGGTATCCCGCCAACCGCTGCTTCACCTGTCCATTCACCGCTGAGCCACCACATAGAGGTTTTGATAGTGCAAAGGCCCGATCCCCTGGTACCGGCTCCGACGCAGCGTCCCCGACGGGCCGTCGTAGCCGTCACCGTGCGCGAGGGACGTTTGCTGGTGATTCGTCGCTCGCAACTCGTTCGGGCCCCAGGAATGTACTGCTTTCCCGGAGGGGGCATCGAGGAGGGAGAGTCCGAGACAGCTGCTTTGGAGCGGGAGCTACTCGAAGAACTCGCCGTGACTGTCGAACCGGTGCGACGTCTCTGGCAGAGCACCACGCGCTGGGGAGTGCAACTCGCCTGGTGGCTAGCAAAGCTCCCCGCCGACGCTCAACTGCGTCCACACCCCGCCGAAGTCGAATCGGCGCACTGGCTTACTCCCGAAGAACTCCGGAACCACCCGCAGGTTCTTCCCAGCAACCTGGAATTTCTGGAAGCCCTGCAAATCGGCAAGTTCGAGCTGGATTAGGTCCGGCCCAATGCCGCTGAAGCCACAGCTCATTTTCGGCGAGAGAAGCGGCGATTGAAGATCTCGGGGTCAAACGGATCTCGCGGAACGTAGGCTCCCTCTGCATCGGCGCTGGCTTTCGGCTCTTGTGGCTTCGCCGGTTCGGCGACGCCCGTCTTACCACGGCTGGCGTCTGTTTCCGAAGCAGGATTGGTCACGGTGGAATCTGCCGCTTTGCCTGCCACCTGGGGTCGGTGGCCAGCGGAAAGCAGGGCCCCATTGGGGTCGATCTTTTGCGGTGGCGCTGGCGGCGGCGGTTTCGCCACCGTCATCGCGACCCAGGCGGAAAGCTCTTCCAATTGGCCGCGCGTGCGCTCATCGAAAATCGGTCCGGACGCCCCACCGTGACGCCTCTGCGGCATGATCAACAGTGGGCTTCCCAGCGGATCGTCCCGGTTGATGAACCGCAAGGTGGAATACAAATTACGCTGCGAAAAACGCTGATTCGCGACCTGCCCCGGAGCCGGCCGGAGCAATTGATAGTCACTCTTTGCCAGCGGACCATGGCACTGATTCGCGCCGCATCGATTGAGCAAGATCGGCTGAATGACCGCCGAAAACTTCTCAACCGAGCCATCCGGCAGGTCGCGGAGGGCTTTCTCCAACTGCTCGGATCCTACGGTCGCAATATTAGTTGTCGGCCGATGAGGCGCAAACTCCGGCTTTGGCTGGCGAGCAAACTCAAGCCGTTGGCGGATCGATTTGAGCTGCGGATGCTCGGCTCCCTGCCCCTCGGCAAGTTCGAGTTGCTCCTGAGCCTGGTCGAGCATGGCATTGCGCAAGCACCACTCGGCCAAGGCAATGCGCTGCTTTTGCGACGTCGGATCGAGCCGCTGCAGACGGTGAACATAGGCTTCGTCGAGCGTGCGGCAGGCGATTTCGACTTCACTGGCCTGCAGGCGAACTTCACTCGTGGGTCCAAGAGTCACCACGTAGTAGTCGCCCGCCCGAGTGATTTCCCCATGCAATACTTGACCATTGCGCAGGATCAAAACCCCCGTCTGCGGGGTCAGCGACGGCTGGCTTGCCGTGGCGACCGCAGTCAGAATCAAAGTAATGATCGCGGATAACATTGCACGAGGAAGTGGCATACGCGCGGGACGGTATCAGTTGGGTCCATCATGCGTCAAGGCGAAGTAAACCGAATGTGTAGAGGATCGTCCGGCGCGCCGCTCCATGGCTTCCTGCTGCCGATCGCTGTGCTGGCAGTGCTCGCTGCCATTGCTGAGTTGGCCCCCGTAGCCGCGGCGGAGGAGGATGCGCTACAGCGGTACTCGAAAACCGAGCTCCACATGGCAGTGGAGTTTCAGATGGTGCTTTACGCGCCGGATGAGAAGACGGCCGAAAAGGCGTTCCAAGCGGCGTTCTCGCGAGTCGCTGAGTTGAATCAAAAACTCAGCGACTACGAAGCGGAAAGCGAGCTCAGCCGATTGAGCGCTACGGCAGGCACTCAAAAGGAGGTCCAGTTGAGCGACGACCTGCTGGTCGTGCTCGTGGCGTCCCAGGAATTGAGCGAGGCAAGCGGCGGCGCCTTCGATGTGACGAGTGGCCCCTTAACGAAACTCTGGCGGCGAGCTCGACGGCAGAAGGAATTGCCCAGCCCTGAACGAATCGCCGAGACCCGGGCCGCCGTTGGCTATCAACATTTGAAATTGAACCGAGATGCAGGCACGGCAGTGCTGGAGCGACCGGACATGCGGCTCGATCTGGGAGGGATCGCCAAAGGCTATGCAGCCGACGAGGCATTGCGGGCTCTTCAGCGAGCCGGTGTCTCGCACGCATTGGTGCGTGCCAGTGGCGACATCGTGACGGGCGATGCTCCGCCAGGGTCGAAGGGTTGGACGATCGGTCTTGCCCCTCTCGATCCCGATGCGCCACCGACCACGTTCGTGACGCTAGCTAATGCGGCCGTTTCGACCTCCGGCGATTCCCGCCAGCATCTGGTCGTGGACGGACGACGCTATTCCCACTTGATCGATCCGCGCGTCGGAGCGCCTGTGGAAGGGCGTAGCAGCGTTTCGGTGATCGCTCCCACGGGAATCCTCGCCGACAGCCTGGCCTCGGCCGTTTCGGTGCTGGGTCGCGAGGAGGGAATGGAACTGGTCGATCGAACCGAGGGGGCGGCGGCTCTGACCATCTGGCAGGCCGATGACGAGAAGCCACCGGTGATCGCGAAGTCGAAGCGGTTTGATGCGTTCTTGATCCCGAGTCAGCCTTAACCAACGACTCGGCTAAGGGAGAGAGCAAGGCAGGTCCGGCGATGCGAACCTGCCCAGGAGCTTCCCATACCGGATTAGGCCAGGTCACGGTCTTCGAACAGCGTGAGAGCCAGGAGCATGGCCACGGCGCTGTAGAGCAGACAGTAGATCATCGCCCATCCGAGGTAGAGCATCGGCACCGGCACGCCGGCCGCCACGCTCGCCTGGATGTTGAAGTGGTCGAGCACCGGCAGAACCGTCGCGACCAGGCGGCCGAAGAAGATCACCGGTTCCAACTGCTGGGCCACGACCTGCGACTGAACGAGCAGCGGCGTCAGGTTGCCAAGCACATAGATCGCGAAGCTGATGATGAAGTTGGCCAACGTGGGCAGCCGAGTCGATATCGCCACGCTGATTGCAGCCAGCACCAGGATTTCGAAGTAGGCGAGCACCAGACCGGGCACGATCATGATCATTTCGCGGAAGCAGTACTGCCAGGTCGGATCGATGTCGGCGCCCTCGCGAGCGTCGTACACCGGCTTATAAGCCACGCCGATCAGCAGCACGATGCTGAAGATGACCACCATCAAACCGACCGCCCAGGCGATTCCGACAAACTTACCCAGGATGAAATCGCGTCGGCTCACCGGTTTCGACAGCACCGTGAGGGCGGTCTTGCCGTCGATTTCTTCGGCCACCGATTGGCAAGCGCCCCAGACCGCCTGAATGATCCCGAGCACGAGGATCAAGCTCAGGCCGGAATCCTTGAGCATCTTGATGTCATCGCCGAACGTGTTGTACGGAATCCAGATGAACATCAGCAGCAAGAAGATGCCTGCGGCCATCAGAATCGCGTAGAGCGGTTGAGCGATTTCGGACTTGCTCGTGGCCAGAGCGATTGCGGCCAGTTTCGGGGTCGCAGCTCGCTGCAGCAGATAGAGGACAAACACACCGAGCATGGCGAAGGCCATCATAGGCACAGTCAGCATTTCGGGGTGGGCGATCCTCAGGTGCGTGGTCAACTGTACGTGAGCCACGCCGTCGCCGAAGTTCTTCACGTAGAGCTTGTCGACAAAGTCGGTCCGGAACGGATTCGACCCTTCGGCGCTCCGCCGCCACGTTTCGGAACCGTCGGCGGGCACATCAATCACTGCGGCTGCAGGTGAGCGTGTGGCAAAAGGCTCGGTCGAAACGCGAACCCGCTGATCGCTTGTTAAAGTCATCCCCTGGATCTCGTCCCGGCGGAACGAAACGTCGATCGGAGTCTCCGGTGGTTCGTCGAAGGCGTTCGGCGGAGCGGGAATATCAAAGGATTTGGTCACGTCTCCCTGGGCTACGAGCGTCGGCCAGCGAACCAGGCTTTCGAGCAGTTCGGTGGGCTTGCGAACGATCGTGAGCCCGAAAATGCCGAACGCCGCCAGCACACAGGCGGTGATCATGAGGGGCCAGAGCACACCCTCACGGAGGGCGATATAGCTTTCCTCGATGGTGCGGCGGGAGATCAGCATCACGACTGCCAGTGCCGTGACGACGGACATCACCAAACCAGCCGCCAAACCGGTGAGCGTGCTGAAGGTTCGGGACAGGCCCGTCTCTTCCGCGTCCTGGGCTGCCGCCTGCGCGCCTCCAACTGCCTGATCGGCCAGGTCAGCTTGAGGAGGCCCGGTAAACCACCCCGCCGCGGCGCCACCGATAAACAAAACAGCCGCCAGAACGGCGACAGAAATCCATTTGGCTTTGGGATTCTCGGCCAGGGTTCCGAGGCCGGGAAGCTTGGATAGCCCGGCAGCGATCAGCCAGACGAGAACGCAAAGCACCAATCCGGCCAGCGCTCCAATGCCCAAAATCCAGACCGGCGTGAGCCAGTTGACCATTTCGTCCGAAAGCTGGATGCGAATTTGAGCCAGCAGCGGTTCGATCGAGAGCAGCATGGATGGCACGTCGTAAGTCGCGTGACGTTCAAGAATTAGCAAGCCCTTGCCAATGCGAGTGCAGGCTTAGTACGCAAGCAAGCGCCAGGGAGTTCGCGCAAGTAGCTCGCGTGCAAAGCGTTGACGAGGGACGACCTCGGGTGAGGCGTCCTGCTATCGTAATCGACGGCGGCGGCTGGGGCCTAGTAGCGGAGCCAGAAAGCGACGAAAACTGGCCGCTTCGAAGGGGTTAGGTCGGCCGACCAAGTGTCACAACCGTTACGGACGGATTTCAAACCCCTGGTATTCGCCAGCGCCCGAGAGCTCCGTAACCGCAGCTTCGTCAATATTGCCTTCCATCGACTCGGCTACGGCGGCCAGAAAGGCCTCGACCTCGGCCGGCGTTCCGCACGCAACTAAGTAGACTCGGCCGTCTTCGAGATTGCGCACATACCCCTGCACTTCGAAGCGTTTGGCAATCTGCCGGGCGTTGAAGCGAAAGCCGACGCCTTGGACTCGACCTCGGTAGTAGACCTCGCGAGCAATCCTGTTTTGAGCCATTCGACGATTTTCGGGTTGAGAGTCTCGGGGGCCGTCCAAAGTGAAGCGAGCCGATCAGCGTTGGGTGTCTAATCCGCCTGAACCCGCCAAATTGCCCTCGCTCCACCCCTCCGGCCTCGCTAGAATGCCGAGGCCCAATCGAAAGCTGTTCGGTCTGGGCAACCCACGGCCCCGTGTTTAGCAATTGTAATTTCCACCACGGCCGGTGGGCGATAAAGTGAGCAGGAAAAACCGCCAACGCGGGCCTTGCGCTTCCTACCGCAAGCTCGCAAGGCCGAACAAGCAACGATCTTATACCCGATTGTCGCGGTCTGACCTCTGAGGACGTGATCAAGTCTCCGAGGCCGGGCACAATGCTTGCAAACGGTCATCGCACATCAAGGACGATTGGCGATCTCGTGGCGATGTCCCTCCCCCGGGACCATCGCGCCGACAGGTAGCCGCCCAAAGGAGTATTGAGTATGCATTCGAATCCGCTCGGCCGCCGTCATTTTCTCCGCGGGTTGGCGCTCACGGGCACCTCGCTCATGGTCAGCAAGGCTATGGGCCAGGATCGCGGCCAATTGAAAGAGCCGGTTTTCCGCGTCGCCAAGGCCGCCAACACGAGCGGCGCCACGCAGCCGAGCGGACATCCCCTCGATCCTGCATTGGAAATCGCTCAGGACGCCCTCGGGCGAGTGCAGCGCGATGTAACCGACTACACGGCGACGATTGTCAAGCGCGAGCGAATCAAGGGCCAGCTTGGCAACTACGAATACATGTTCGCCAAGATCCGCAACCGCAAGGTCGTCGACGGAAAGATCGTCACGCCGCTGAGCGTCTATCTCAAGTTCCTCAAGCCGGACGACATCAAGGGGCGTGAGTGCGTCTGGGTGGAAGGCGCCAACAACAACAAGATGCGGGCCCACGAAGGTGGTCTGCTCGGGCGGACGCTGCCGAGCGTTTGGCTCGATCCGCACGGCGTGCTCGCGATGCGCGGTCAGCTGCACCCAATCAGCGAAATCGGCATCGAGAATCTGATCCTAAAGCTGATCGAGCGCGGTGAACGGGAAAAGCAGTACGAAGAGTGCGAAGTCACCTTCCAAAAGGGCGCCAAGATCAACGGCCGTCCCTGCACGGTGCTCTCGGTTCGCCATCCGACGCCGCGAGACTATTTTGAGTTCCACCTGGCTCAGATTTTCATCGACGACGAGATGAATTTGCCGGTGCGTTACGCCGCGTTCCATTGGCCGACGCGGAAGGACGATCAGACGGGTCCGGTGCTCGAGGAATACACCTACCTCGACGTGAAGCTCAACGTCGGCCTGAACGACGCTGATTTCGATTCGAACAACCCGAACTACGGCTTCTAAGCAATTCGGACCGTTCCTAGCCAAACGCTGAAAGCCCGCCTGAGCCAGGCGGGCTTTTTACGTTCTTGGCCTCCCAGGCCCCTGATCCAAGGACTTGTTTGACCGGCCGCTGGACTCGTCCGATAATGCGGTCAGTTGCATCCAGGACCCCGCGGACACTCCTTTCGTTCGAGGCGCCGCGCATGAACCACTCACGTCGCAGTTTTCTGTCGGGTTCCTGCCTGGCGCTCGTTCCGGCCCTACTGGCCCGCGCCCAGAAGCCAGCCGCTCCGCCTGCCGCGGCCGCGTCCGAAGAAAAGTCGTTCAACGAATTCACCGCGCAGAGCGAGCGGGCGGTGCGACGCGGCGATGAATGGCTGATGAAAACGTTGCACCGCGACGGTGGTTGCGGCGTCGATATCGGTCAACCATCCGACATCGGGTGCTCGGCCATGGTCGGGCTCGCCTTGATGGCCCAGGGCAATACGCCGATCGAAGGCCCGCGCAGCCGCGAAGTGCAGCGCATCGTGACCTACCTCCTTCGCGCAGCCGATCACATGCCCCAGGACGACATCACGTCGCTACAGGGAACTCAGCTGCAAAACAAGATCGGCCGGCACGCGCATAGTTTCTTCGCTGCCCTGTTTCTGGCGGAGGTCATCGGCGAGGGGTGGGATGCAGAACCGGTACGCGACGGATTGAAAAAAATCGTCGCCGCCATCGTCGGTAGCCAGACCTCGGACGGCCACTGGGGCGCTCAATCGTGGGCTCCGACGCTCGGCACCGTGATGGGTTGGGTGGCGCTGCGCGCCGCCCACTACGCGGGAATGAAAGTCGGCAGTTCTCCCGACCTCACGGCCAAGCACCTCGTCCAGCAAATGACAACCAACCTGAACCAGCATCAGGGAAGCTGGATGCACACGCTGTACAAGAACGCCACGGGCATCCGGGTGCTCTATGCCTTGGGCATGGACGAAGAGCCGATTGCGCAGAAGGCCCTCAAAGAGGTCGAAGAACTGGTCAAGAAAGACAACACCGCATTTTCCCAGGCCGGAGGCGAAGAGTATCTGGCTTTTCACTTGATCACGGAAACGATGCTCCAAAAGGGCGGCGGCGATTGGGCCACTTGGTTCCCGACCGTGCGTGACAAGATTGTCGACGTTCAAAACAGCGACGGCAGTTGGACGGGGCACCACTGCATCACCAGCCGAACTTTCTGCACGGCCGCTGCGATCCTGGTGCTAACCTCTCCGAATCGCTATTTGCCGATCTCCCAGGCGTGAAACGACTCGGCATGTTCAAAATCGAACGCATCGCATTCGCAGCTTGCCTTGCCGTCGGTGCGGTATCGCTTGCCGCCGATTCGCCGGACCCATCGCGATCGGCCGAACAGGCTCTTGAACGGGGCTGGAAGTATCTGGCCCAGCAGCAAGGGTCCGACGGCGGCTGGCATTCCCAGACCTATGGCCAACTCAAGGGCGGACCGGGGATCACGTCGCTGGTGCTGTATTCCTTCAGCCGCTATCCCGCTCAGATGCGCGCCGCACATCCCGAGCTTGCGAAGCGAGGCTTTGCGTTCTTCCAACCGGGTTTGAAGTTGCGAGGCGCCCCCGCGGCGACGGACGGATCGCTCGACTATCCGACGTACGCTGCCGCCTTCTGGCTGACCGCGCGGCAGCGGCTGAAGTTGCCTGCTCCGCCAGGCGAGCAGGACAAGATGGTTCGCTACCTACTCAGCGCCCAATTGCTCGAGTCACGAGGATTTGCCCCCGACCATCCCGCCCATGGCGGCTGGGATTTTCTCGGCGCGGGGGAGGCGCAAGGAATCACGACCGGTTCGAATGTATCGCTCGCTGCCAGCATCCTTGAGGCGCTTGCCGAAACGAACCAGACCGATGCGGCGGCACAAAAGGCGCGCGAGCATGCGCTGGCATGGCTCCAGCGAGCGCAACAGCCCGATGGAGGATTCTCGTTCACTCCTGAGCCCGCGTCGCTGAACAACAAGGCGCTGTTTCACGACGAAAAGCAGCTTCGCCCGCGCTCCTATGGAACGGCGACGAGCGACGGATTGCGCGCCTTGATCGCGGCAGGGCTTAAGACGAACGACGCGCGCGTGCAGAAGTCCGTCAATTGGCTCGTCGAGCATCGGAGCCTCGATGTGGTTCCCGGCTTTGAGGAATTGCCTCCGGAATTGGGATGGCAACGAGGGCTGCGTTTCTACTACTACGCATCACTGGCTGAGGCCAGCCGGCACTTTCCACCCAGCGAGCGGGACGCCCGGCGGCGAGCCCTTCTGGAACTGCTCGTTCGCGAGCAGCGTGCTGGTGGCAGTTGGGTCAACGAATCGGCTCGCATGCGCGAAGACGACCCGCTGATTGCCACCAGCTTTGCGTTAGCCGCCCTGGGATCGATCCTCGATGAAGGCCCGCGCAAATAATCCAGCCTTGACCGAGCTGGCTTATTTCAGCGGAACAAGCGCATAGGTTCCGCCGTTTTCGCGAGTGAGCTGCTGAAAAAACTCCGCCGCAGGCGAGGCTCGTTCGCCACTGAAGTGCAGGCAATGGATCTGCGTCCTGCCAGCCGCGAGTTCCCGAATCGTTCGACGTTGCAGGCCATTGGGAATCGGATCGCCACCGTCGGTGAATAGATAGATCACTTCGGGCTTCAGCTTCAGCGCCGCTTGCAACCCGTAGATGTGCTCCGTGCCGCCGAAGGCGGAGAGTCTGCGAACGAACTCGATGAGTTCGGTTTTGTTGCCCGACGTTGCGGGCATCAATTCGCGGCGTGCATGGATTGTGGCCGACTCGTTGTAGGCAATGACCTGAAAGAACTGCTGCCCGGAGAGGGCTTCAATTGCTCCTTGCAACTCGTGGGCTGCCGCATCAATGGCGCCGACGCCCGAACGCCCCATGCTTTCGCTGCGATCGATGACGAAGACGAACGATCGGCCGGTCGACGGAACGCCAAAGAGCGTCAAGTTTGCTGGGGTCCCGCGCGGCGCAGGTTCCCTTTCCCGCGCGGCCTCCTGAGCCAAAATCTCGGCTTCGTGGATCCCCGGAAGTATCTGCGGCCGACCACGGCCAGCCAGGCCTCGCGGCGTGGCCACCAGTTGATCATTCCCCGCGATCACCCCCGTTTGCGCCGGCAGTTGCACTGCAGGAAGTGTCGGCGCCCGGGCTAAAGGTGGAAGCGTGGACTCCAAAGCTTCAGCAGCCAGACTCATGTCCGCGGGTGTCTCCGCGGATGGCGGAATTACTTCGCTATCCATCCGACCGTCGTCGGCGCCGGTCAACGGCCGCGATTCGGCCGACAGTTTTCGCTCCGGAACAAGTACGATTTCACCTCGGCGATCCCGATCGGCAAACCGCGGCGCTGTGATTTCTGGGGCGAACAACCAACCGGCCACGAGCAAAACGGCCGAATGCAGCCCCACCGACATCAGCCAGGCTGGAACGGTCCGCTTCCGGAAGGGATACGATTCTGTCCCTTTTTCTTTGACACTTGCCGCCACCATGCCTCGATTATTCGGCCACCGCGACTCCGCTGCAAGCAAATGAATGCTTGGCGATCTGCTGGTTTCACGCCCAGCCGGTCTTACAATGAAGCCGTCCCGTTACCAAGCTCAGGACGTCCGCAGTTGGCCCGAGTCCGCTGGATCGGCCAGTGGAAGAACCTTTCCTGACGGCAGGCGCACTCAGCCAAGGGCGGACTTTGCCGGGTGGCGCTCGCCAGAGCCGTGACGGACTGGTGACAAACCGCGGGACCGATTCGCTCGTCTTATCTCTGGTACTCTCAATACGCTCGCTGCATTGCGAAGGACGTCTCATGTCGGAATCGACTGTCAGCGCCGCCCCAGACGACCTCCAGGCCCTGGAACAGCTCAAAGCGGCCTTCGCCTCGATCAAATCGGAATTGTCCAAGGTTATTGTCGGGCAGGAGCAGGTGGTCGAGCAGTTGCTGATTGCCATCTTCGCGCAGGGGCACGTGCTGCTCGAGGGCGTTCCGGGTCTGGCGAAGACCCTGATGGTCAGCACGCTGGCGCGCTCGATGCACCTGCAATTCAGCCGCATCCAGTTCACCCCCGACCTGATGCCCTCCGACATCACGGGCACGGAAGTCATCCAGGAGAACCGAGCGACGGGTGAGCGCGGCTTCAAGTTTCTCACCGGTCCGGTGTTCTCGAACATCATCCTGGCCGACGAGATCAATCGCACCCCGCCTAAAACCCAAGCAGCGCTGCTCGAGGCCATGCAGGAGCGCCAGGTCACGATCGGCGGACAGCGGCATGCCCTGCCCCAGCCGTTCTTTGTGCTGGCCACACAAAACCCGATCGAACAAGAAGGAACCTATCCCCTGCCGGAGGCGCAGCAGGACCGGTTCATGTTCAAGGTGTTCGTTCAGTACCCCAGCTACGACGAAGAGTACCGAATCGCCGAAACGACAACTGCTCAGTTCACCCCGACCGTATCGCAGGTGCTCAGCGGCGACGATATCCTGCGATTGCAACAGATCGTCCGCCGAGTGCCGGTGGCGCCCCATGTCATCCACTATGCCCTTCGGCTGGTGCGCGCCACGCGCGTTCACGAGGGTGACGCTCCCGGCTTTGTGAAGGATTGGGTGAGTTGGGGTTCGGGGCCGCGCGGCATGCAGTACCTGCTGCTAGGCGCCAAGGCCCGGGCGATGCTCTACGGCCGCTTTTTCGTCAACACGGACGACATCGCCGCGGTCGCCTACCCCGTGCTTCGCCACCGGATCATCACCAACTTCAACGCCGAGTCGAGCGGCATCTCCTCGGACAAAGTCATCGATCGTCTGCTGAAGGAGATTCCGCAACGGCGACAGGGAGACGATGTAACGCCTCAACTGGCGCGTGCCTTCGGGAGCTAGATCGTCCCCACGTGAGTTGAACGCCGGCTAACGCATCGAACGGAACTTTTCATGGCCACGACGGACGGCAGAACCTATCTCGACGCCAAGACGGTCGATCGCATTAAGCGACTCGATGTGCGAGCCCGGCTTGTCGTGGAAGGGTTCATCACCGGTCAGCATCGCAGTCCCTACAACGGATTCGCCGTCGAATTCGCGACACACCGCGAGTATTCGCCGGGAGACGATCTGCGGCACATCGACTGGAAGGTCTGGTCGAAGACCGATCGGTTGTACGTCAAGGAGTACGAGGAAGAGACGAACCTTCGCTGCACACTGATCGTCGATTGCAGCAAGTCGATGCGCTACGGCGAGCCAAGCAAATTCGACTACGCCGCCACGGCCGCCGCGAGCCTCGCGTGGTTGCTGCACCACCAGCAGGACGCCGTCGGGCTCGTCACTTTCAACACCCGGGTGCAGCGAAGCCTGCCGACCAGTTCTCATCCGAACCACCTCAAACTCATCCTGCACGAGCTGGAGCAGACGAGCGTCGACGACCAAACCGATGTCGGCCGCGTCTTTCCCGAATTGGCCGCCCAATTGCGAAAACGAGGCCTGGTGGCCCTGTTTTCCGACCTGTTCTGCGACGTCCAGCAACTCGCCGAAGCGCTGAAGCAGTTTCGCCTGCGGAACAACGAGGTCATCCTGTTCCACGTGATGCACAATGACGAACTGACGTTCCCCTTCCAGGACAACACGCTGTTTCGCGGCCTGGAGTCGTCGGTTCAGTTGCACACGGAGCCACGCGCCCTGCGTCGCGGGTATCTGGAAGCGGTGGAACGGTTCCTGGCCGAAGTGAAGAAGGTTTGTGCCACGGCGGGAGTCGACTACGTGCTGATGAACACCCACGAACCGCTTGACGCGGTTCTCGGCAGTTACCTGGCGTTCCGACAGAAGATCCGCCGTCGGAAATAATCCTTTGTCTCGTTCCTCCTAGAAAACCGGCTCCTGAAGTCGGTCCAAAGTTAGTTCACCCAACCATGGCGCACGCAGCCAGCCTACTCGCGCAGTTCGAGATCACGCAGTGGATGTACAACCCTGCGATGTTCTGGGCTGGGCTGGCCGCCGTGTCGGTTCCGATCGTCATTCACCTGCTCAACAAGCGCAAATTCCGCGTCGTCGATTGGGCGGCGATGGATTTTCTGCTCGACGCCGACAAACAGAACCGCCGCCGAATCCGACTCGAGAACTTGCTGCTACTTTTGCTGCGGTGTGCAGCCGTGCTGCTGATCGGTCTG
Organism: Planctomycetota bacterium; assembly: GCA_023430365.1. Classification (GTDB taxonomy): domain Bacteria; phylum Planctomycetota; class Planctomycetia; order Pirellulales; family Pirellulaceae; genus JAEZAS01. The sequence continues at coordinate 6,224 of JAEZAS010000108.1, read as the reverse complement.
CTCCTGGCCCGTCCGATCATGCCCACCAGCCTGACGGCAGGGCTCATCGACGCAGAACAGTTCGAACGAATCGTCGTGCTCGACGATTCGCTCAGCATGCAGGCTCGACAGGGAAACGAATCGGTCTGGGAAGCGTCGCGGCGACGCGCCGTTGATCTCGTGCGAGCCCTCGCCGACGAGCCTTCGGACAACGCACTCACCCTGATCGTCACTTCGCAGCCCGATCGTCCGGTGCTCAACGGCGTGCAGCTTTCGGCCAGCACGGTGGATGACCTGGTCGCTCGCCTCGAACGATTGGAGCCTCAAGACACGGCCGCCGATTTGCCGGCGGTGCTCAAGGAGCTCGAGGATACGCTTGGTTCCCAGCCAGCCCATGGGAACCGCTTGCTCTACGTCTTTTCGGACCTGCGGCAGCGAGATTGGCGGCCGGGCGAGAACGCGCCGGCCGCACCGCTTCCTGCGCTCGCCCGGCTCTCGCAACATCTAAGCGGCTGTTATGTCGTAAATGTCGCGGAAAGCGAGGACCGCAACCTGACGATCGCCGAAGTGCGACCCGAGGGAGCGATCGTGGCGGGGGTGCTGTCCCGCTTTGACGTGGTCGTGGCCAACCAAGGGAGTTCCGAGGCCCGCGACATCCGGATCAAGTTCACGGCGGGTGACGCCCTCCCCCTTCACACGGAAATCGAGCGAATTCCGGCTGGAGGCACGGCGTTGGCCCCGTTCTCGTTCACCTTCACGGACGAAATCGCTCCCGGCGAGGGCGAGGCCGGTGGTCTGCTCGCTCCCAAGCAGGTACGGATTGAACTGCAGACCGCCCGGCATGGCGAAGACGATCGGCTGCCAGCGGACAGCGTCGCGTTTTATCCAGCCCGGGTGGGTAAAGGAATTGCAACGCTCATTGTCGATGGGGATGCCAGCGCCGATTTTGGCCGTTCCGAGTCGTTTTACCTGAGGCGGTCGCTCGCTCCGCGCGGACCGGTCGCCTCAGGCGTTTCAGCCGACGTGGTGACGGAGAACGAGCTCGAGTCTCTTTCCCTGGAGAAGTACCAAACCATCTTCCTGACTAACGTCTACCGACTCGGCGATCGGACTGCCGAGAACCTCGAGAAACTGGAACGGTGGGTGGAAGCGGGCGGCGGGCTCGTGATCATGCCGGGCGATCAGATCGACGAGCACTTCTTCAATGAGCACTACTACCGGAATGGAGAAGGACTCTCCCCGCTCAAGCTCGAGAACATCGAGGGGGACGAAACCGAGTCGAAGTGGGTGAACTTGCGAATCGAGCAGGCCAACCACCAGGTGCTCAAGGTCTTCGAAGGCCAGAACAACCCGTTTCTCGACAATGTCAAAACCTTTCGTTGGTGGGGAAGCACCGCCGCGAAAGAGCAGTTGGGACGCAGCGTCTCGATCATCGCCCGGTTCAACGATCCGAGCGATTCACCCGCGCTGGCCGAGAAGGCGCATGGCAAGGGTCGGGTCGTGTTGACGTCGTTTCCAGGCGACGCGGACTGGTCGAATTGGACGAGTGATCCGAGCTATCTCATTGCCATGCAGGAACTCGTGCGCTACCTGGCGTCGGATCGAGGAGACCGCGGATCGCTACGCGTCGGTCAGCCGCTCACCCAAGCGCTCGACTTGACCCAGTACGAGATTGACGCCTCCCTCGAGGGGCCCGATAAACTCGCAGCGAGTTTGCAAGCGGCTGCAAGTGATCAGGATGAGAGGGACGCTGACACTGTAGAAGCGGTTTGGCAAATCACCTATCCGAGGACGCCCAAGCAGGGCTTTTACACACTGCTGCTAAACCGCCGGGACGGCGGCCAGGAACGGACTTTGTTTGCCGCGAATGTCGATCCGAGCGAAGGGGACCTGCGGCACGTCGATCTCGACGCAATGAAGCGGCAATTAGGCGACGCGAAAGTTCAGGTTCTGGATGTCAGTGAGGCGGCATCTCTGGCCGGCGATAGCACCCAGACCGAACTCTGGTGGTACTTGCTGTGGGGACTGGTCGGAGTGCTCTGCTGCGAGCAGGGACTGGGATGGTTCTTTGGGCGCGGACGCTAAGACGATCGTCGGGAGCTGAACCATGAAATTCCATCCAATGGATCGCACAGCTCAAAGCGCGTACGCCATCCGCCTGACGATGTGGCTGGCCTTGATCTTCGTTGCCGGGCATGTAGCCGCGCAACCGGCGCCCTCGCGGTTTCGTACTCCGGCAACATTCATTCGACCGCTCGGAATGCCGCGGGCGGTTGCTCCTGCCGCTTCGGCCCCGATCGCGCAGGGCGACGACTCCGCTGAAGACGCCTTTCCCGGCGGAGCCACTTTGAAGACCGATGCCGAGCAACAGCGACTGCTCAAGCGGGCCCAACAATGTGTGGTCGATGGCCGCCTCGATTTAGCGGTCATTCTCTGGCAGCGCGTCCTGGACGAAGCGGGCGATACGCTGATGACGAAGGATGGCCGGACCTATCGGTCCCTGGCAGAGGAGGTGGAAGGCACACTAGCGCAGCTCGACGCCTCGTCGCTGAAGGCCTATCGCATCACGGCCGATGGTGAAGCGCAGGCTGTGCTGAGCAAGGCGACTGAGGAGCGAACGGAAGAGGCGCTCGCCGAAGTCGTACGTCGGTTCTTTCTCAGTTCCTACGGCGATGACGCGGCCTTCGAACTCGGTTGCCTGGCCCTCGATCGGTACGACTTCGTAGGCGCCTCGCGACTGTTCACGCGCATCTTGGAGCGGCATCCTGATCCGTCGATGCCCCGGAGTGAGATCTTGCTGCGGCTGGCTGTCGCCAATTCACGGGTGGGTGATCGAGATTCAGCAAAACGAGCCCTGGAGGTGGCAGCCACCGCGCCGGGGGCCAGGCCGAGCCAAGAGATTCTGGAACTGGTCGAGCGGCACCTGGAAGCGGCCAGCGCGGTTGCTCATTCCGGCGAAACGAAGAGTTGGCGGATGGCCCTCGGTGGAGCCCAACGGAGCAGCCACATGCCCGGTCTGCCGACCGAGTCCACGAGCAAGACACTTACGGAATTGTGGGTCCAGGAATACGGCGCCTTCGCCAGCGAGCAGGTAACGCACAATCCTTGGAGCGGCATGAGCATGCCTGTCGGGGTATCGGGGCGAGTGAGCGGAAGGCGCAATCAGGCGCCCCCACCATCCCGCACCGAGATTATTTCGCAGTGGAGAGACCGGGGCTGGCGACCTGCCGGGCAATTGTTGTTCGACGAAGGTCGAGTCTATGTGAAAACGGCTGACGACGTGTCGGCCTTTTCGACGGCGGCGACCAGCAATCAACCAATTTGGAAGTCGGCATGGATCAATCAGTACGAACTCGACAGCATGTCGCAGATGCTCATGCTGCTGGCTGCGAACGCGCACGCCTACGCCAACCCAACTGGCAAACCGCGAACCGCCATCGAAATCATGCTGTTCGGCGATCGGGTCCACCAGTCGATGTCGATATCGGATGGAGTGGTCTATTCGATCGAGGGAAAACGGATATCCAGGGACGGCCCACCTAGCCCGTCCCCAAGCCCCCGAGGTTTTCAATGGGGCGTAACACCGCGACGCACGCGAACCAACTGGCTCGCAGCCTATGACGCCAGGTCAGGAGAGGCGCGCTGGCATCGAAGCGCCAGCGACGAGAAGGAAGGCGCCCAGAACGTCGGTTTCCTGGCGGCTCCGGTCCCGTTCGGCGGCCAGACGCTCCTCGTGCCGGTGACGGACGGTGGGACCATTTTCCTGCAAGCCCTTAAAGCGTCGGACGGGAGTACGCTTTGGAAGTCTTACCTTTGCGATGAGCCGGCCGGCGGTTGCTCGCCGTGGGCGCAAGTGCAAATCGCTGTCGACGGCCAGGAGGCGTATGTCGCGTGCGGCGCTGGGGTGGTTTTCGCTGTAGATGCCGTATCGGGTGGAATCCGCTGGGCCGTCCGGTATCGACGCGATGGCCAACTCAATCGGCAAATTGGCAATGCCTATGGACAGCAGACACCGCTCCTGGAGCTCAATGGCTGGGAGGACGATGTGGTGATTCCGCACGGGCGGGCGTTGGTCGTGATGGCGTCGGACAGCGATCGACTGTTCGCGCTCGACCGGCGGACGGGAGATTTGCTTTGGGAGTCGCCGCGGAGCGAGGCGGACTATTGCCTGGGAGTGAATGGCCGAAGCCTGTTTGTCGCGGGAAAGAACGTCGTGAGGCGCTACGATATCCCCACGGGCTTGATGAAGGCCGAGGTCGCCATCGACGATTCGTTCGGCCGAGGTGTGCTCACGTCCGACGCGGTCTATGTGCCGGTGAAGGATTCGATCGTGAAGCTCGATTTGGACAAGGGTAAGGAACTCGGTCAGGTCGGCGTTTCGCTCACAGCGGACGATCCCGTCGGCAACCTGTACTCCGACGGAGAGAAGCTGTGGGTGACAGGCGGCGGCCGCGTATACGCGATGACCAACCTCGAGCATCGGCTGGAATTACTGCAGCAGCAGATCGACGCCGGCACTTACGAAGCCCAGATGCAGCGAGCGAGACTGTTCGCCCGGATCGGACGCATGGACGAGGTGTTCGCCGATCTGCGAAGCGCCCACCAGCTTGCACAGAACAAGCTGTCGCCCGACGAGGCGGCGCTGAAGCTCTTTGAGACGCTGGGAGAGTTGCGTTTGACGACCAAGCAGCCGATTGGCGTCTTGCGTCTGTTGAGCGCCGCCTTTGCAGAACGAAAAGCGACCGAACTGGGCAAGGAGACCATCACGAGAAGATCGCAACTGATTTCCAGCGCGCTGCACGTGCTGCGGCAGCGAAGATCTCCGCATAGCACGGAGACGATCCTTGAGGCTGCGCCGCTGCTTGCCCAACCGCCTTTGCTGCATGCAGCGGCGACGACGATCAATGCCACGGCAACTCCGGCCGAGCGGCTAGTACTGCTAGAGGCGATCGGTTCCGAGTCGCCGGAAAAGCAATTGCTGGCCATTCCAGCGCTGGCGCGAATTGCACCCGACAGCGCGAAACTGTCCTTGGCTCAACTTTCGCGGTCTTCGGACGATCGCGTGCGGCTGTCGGCGGCTCGGGCTCTGCTGAACCTTGGCGATCGGACGATGCTGGAGGTGCTAATCGACCTGCTGCAGTCGGACGATCCGACGGTTCGGTCTCGCAGCCACCAAACGCTGCGGGGGGCGACGGGCGCCACGATCGCGTATGTGGCGGGAGCCAAGGAAGAGGACCGAGCGAAGGGCGTGGTGGCCTGGCGCACCTGGCTCCTAACGCAAGGGGCATCGGCGAAGCTCCGTTTGCCGCTGCCTGATAAGGAACCGGCCCTGGGGCGTTTGCTGATCGCCTCGCATGTACATTCTTTGGTCATCGAACTGGACGCTGAGCGGAAGGAACGCTGGAGAATCCGGGTGGCGAACCCCTGGGGCGTTCAGGGCCTCCCGAATGGCCACCGACTCGTCGGCGCCTATTCCAACCATGCGGTGTACGAATACGACGAGAACGGCAAGGAAGTCTGGAATAAAAAAAGCCTGCCGGGGCCGGTCTATAGCGTCCAACGGTTGGAAAACGGCAACACGCTCGTCGCCTTGGCAGACGTACATCAGATACTCGAGATAACTCCGGATGGAACCGCTACAGCGCAAACTCTCCAGGGCAGGCCCATGCATGCCACCCGACTGGAAAACGGCAATACGCTGGTCGCTTTGCAGCAAGGCAATCGCGTGGTCGAGATCGATCCCGAGGCGAAGATCGTTTGGGAAGCCCGAAACCTGAACGGACCGAGCTCTGCGGTTCGCCTGGAAAACGGCAATACGCTCGTCACCCAGATGCACAACGGGAAACTGGTCGAAATCGACGCCACGGGCCAAAACACCGTCTGGTCCTCGAGCGTGCCACTGGTGAACCCGACCGCCGTACAGCGACTCGAAAGCGGGCACACGCTGGTCGCGGACAACAACGGCGTTCACGAGTTGGATTCTGACGGCAAACGGGTTCTTTCGACTCACCGGCAAAACAATGTGGCCGGCTTATCGAGCTTTTAGCCCGAAACAGCCTGGAGACGCTTGTGCGCAGTCCCTACTTACTCGCGGAACACTCCTGGCGGAGCTCGCTGCTGCGCTGGGTCGGCGGCGAGCCGAGCGAAGCGGCGCAGGACGCCCAGCCGGAGTTACTCTGGACCAACCTGCCGACGAGCTGGGGCGTGTTTGTGCTGATCGCCGTGGTCGCGGCGGCGCTCTATGT
>JAEZAS010000095.1 GCA_023430365.1 Planctomycetota bacterium | reverse complement strand
CGCTCATTCACAGGTATCGAACCATCAAAGCCAGACGATGACCCAAGCACTCCTCTCCTTCGTCGATCGTTTCAACGCAATACCAGCCAGGGATCATGATCCCTGGCTGACTGCGAAGCGATTGGTGGGATGTGCGAGAGTCATTTGCTGGGTGTTGGTTTGTTTCATCGTAGCCGGTGTTGTCGCACCTGGGGCGATTGCCGCAGTTCCGGACGTGATCAGCTTCAATCAGCATGTCAGGCCGATTCTTTCGAACAATTGCTATTACTGCCACGGGCCGGACGACAAGCATCGCGAGGCCGATCTGCATCTCGACACGCGAGACGGAGCAACGGCCGACCTCGGAGGCTACGCGGCTGTCGTACCGGGCAAGCCCGATGAGAGCGTCCTGATCGAGCGAGTCGCCAGTCATGACGACGATCTCGTCATGCCGCCACCGTCGAGCAAGAAATCTCGTCTCAGCAAGGAAGACGTCGCCATCCTGCGAAAGTGGATTGAGCAGGGGGCGCAATACGAAGGGCATTGGGCATTCTTGCCGCTCTCGACAGCAGAGCCGCCAAGCGTAAAGCAAACCGACTGGGTACGCAGTCCGCTCGACCGTTTCATTCTCGCCCGGCTCGAGCAGGAAGGGGTTGCTCCTTCGCCGGATGCCGAGCGCGAGGTACTGATTCGCCGCGTTTATCTCGACCTGACGGGACTGCTCCCTTCGCCCGAAGAGGTTGCAGCGTTCCTTTCCGACGGTTCGCCGGACGCCTATGAGCGCGTCGTCGATCGCTTGCTCGCTTCGCCTCACTATGGAGAGCGTTGGGGCCGCCATTGGCTCGATCAGGCCCGCTACGCCGATTCAAACGGCTACACGATCGACAGCGAGCGACAGATGTGGCCCTACCGCGACTGGGTGATCCAGGCGCTCAACGAGAATATGCCGTTCGATCAATTCACCATTGAGCAGCTTGCCGGGGATTTGCTCCCGAATCCGACAAAGAAACAGCTCGTAGCGACCGCCTTCCATCGCAACACGCTCATCAATGAAGAAGGAGGCACCGATCGTGAGCAGTTCCGCAATGAGGCAGTGGTCGACCGCGTCAACACAACGGGGGCGGTGTGGCTTGGCTTGACGGTGGGCTGTGCTCAGTGCCATACGCACAAGTTCGACCCGATTACGCACCGTGAGTACTACTCGCTGTTCGCGTTTTTCAATCAGGGAGATGACGTCAACAACAAGGGAGCCACCTTGCGAGTGGCTCGCGGCGAAATGTTTGGGGTCGCCCTTGCCCCGCCACCTTCGCTGGCCCCTTCCGTGACGGCGCAAGAACTCGCCGCCCGTCAGGCCGAGTGGGAACAGATGTTCCTGGCCAGCCTGGAATCGCCGAGCGACAAGCCGGCTCCTTCCTGGAAGCCTGTCGACTACGTCGAGTACGACACGAAGTCTGGCGCCGGCTTTCAGCGGCTGGAGGACAATTCGCTGCTCTCGGATGGTCGTGGAGCGTTCAACGACACCTATCGCGTGGTTCTGCAAAGCCCTCTGAAGCGAGTTGCCTCACTGCGTTTGCGAGTGCTGACTCACGATTCGTTACCGAAGCAAGGCCCCGGACGGGCCGGCAACGGCAATTTTGTCCTCACTGACGTCCGCCTGCTTATGGATGGCCAAGAGCAGTTGCTCGCCAGTGCCTTCGCCGACCATGAACAGCCAAGTTACCCAGCGTCGGCAGCCATCGATGATGATGCCAAGAGCGGTTGGGCGATCAATGTCGGCCCTGGTTCCAAGGCGAAGATGAACGCCAACCATGAGTTGGTCCTTAGTCTGGCCCAGCCGATCGACGTCGACGGACGTCTTATCGAAGTTCAATTGCTGCATGATCTGAATGAGAACTATCTCATCGGTCGATTCTCTCTGGAGGTTTCCGAGTCGGCCGCCCCCGCCCCAACCCTGAATTCTCCGGAGTTGACTCAAGCACTAAAGCTACCTCTCGAGCAGCGCACTTCTGCTCAAAAGAAGCTCGTGAAGGATGAATTCGAACGAACCGACCCGATCGCCAAGAAAGTAAAGTCGGAGTTGGCTAAAGCCAAGGCTCCGCCTCCTGGCACTGGCGAGGTGATGGTCATGAAGGACGCACCCACCTCGCGAGAAACCTATGTCCTGCTTCGCGGTGATTTCCTGAATCCTGACAAGGCCAATGGCCCGCTGCAGCCCGGTGTGATTAGCGCTGTTAGCCCTCCTTTCGATGGCCAAGCTGCAAGCAATCGATTGGATCTCGCGAGATGGCTGGTAGATCCACGTAATCCCCTGACGCCGCGAGTGACGGTCAATCGGATGTGGATGCGCTACTTTGGACGCGGATTGGTCGAGACGGAAGAGGATTTTGGAACGCAAGGGAGTCCGCCCACCCATCCGGAGTTGCTCGACTGGCTGGCGAGAGAATTGATTCGCGGAGGTTGGTCGCAGAAGGCCCTTCACCGGCAAATCGTGACCAGCAGAACTTATCGCCAGTCGTCGAAGACGCGGCCGGAACTGGCGGAAAAGGATCCACGCAACTTGTTGCTCGCTCGGCAGGAGCGGGTGCGCGTGGAAGCTGAGATCGTCCGCGATGCGGCATTGTCGGCGAGCGGGCTGCTGACGCCCCATTTGGGTGGCCCTGGAGTTCGGCCACCGCAGCCCGACGGCGTCTACGCGTTCACGCAAAACGCTAAGAAGTGGGAAGCCGAACAAGGCGCCGACCGCTACCGGCGGACGCTCTACACGGTGTTCTTCCGCAGTGCGCCGCATCCCATGTTCGGGACGTTCGACACCCCCGATATGCAAACGGTTTGCACGCGGCGGATTCGCTCGAACACTCCGCTTCAGGCGCTGACCGTCGCCAACGACGTAACCTTTGTTGAACTCGCGCAAGCCATCGCCAGCCGAGCGGTACGGGAGACGGCAGGGCAGGACACGCGAGCGACCATCGAGCGACTCTTCGAACTTTGCCTCTGCCGCAAACCGAACGACACGGAGCGGCAGGTACTGGACGGCTACTATTCCCGACTGGTAGAGCGGTACTCGGCTGAGCCACAGCAGACAGCTTCCCTCCTCTCGGCCCGCATGATGCCTCAAGACCTGCCCGCAGATCAGGCGGCTGCCCTGGTTAGTGTGGCTCGTGCGGTACTCAATACCGACAACTTCATCACCCGCGAATAGCTTCTATCACTCCGGTGTGGAGTTGACCGACATGCACGAAACCAATCCCGCAAAGCAAGCCTTACTTCGCGCCACGACGCGGCGTCATTTCTTCGGTGATTGTGCCTTGGGAGTCGGATCGCTCGCTCTCAACGCGATGCTCCAACAGGATGGCGTTGCCGCTCCCAAGGGAATGTTGATCGATCCGGCCGATCCCCTCGCTCCGCGACCACCGCACTTTACGCCGCGAGCAAAACGAGTGATTTTTCTCTTCATGGCGGGAGGCCCGAGCCAGCTTGAGCTGTTCGACGACAAGCCCAAGCTGCGAGAGCTGCACGGCCAAGCGCCGCCTCCGTCGCTGCTGGCGGGCAAGCGATTCGCCTTTCTAAAGGGCAACGAAAAACTGCTCGGAGGCTCGCGAAAGTTCGAGCAAGTCGGCCAGTGCGGCATGACGCTCAGCGAATTGCTTCCCTGGCACAAAAGGATTGTCGACGAGGTTTGTTGGTTGAAGGGCGTTACGACCGACGTCTTCAATCATGGACCGGCGAAGCTCTTCGTCAACACGGGCTTTCAAGCGCCGGGGCGTCCGAGCATGGGCGCCTGGGCGACTTATGGGCTGGGAAGCGAATCACGAGATCTGCCCGGCTTTGTGGTCCTGCAGTCGGGTCCCCGAGGTCCTCGAGCGGGAGCCTCGCTTTGGAGCAGCGGTTTTCTGCCGACTTCCTATCAGGGAGTGCCGCTGCGAGGCAAAGGAGACCCGATTCTCAATCTGCGCAGTCCCGAAGGAGTCTCGCGTGACGCTGAGCGGGATTTCTACGACACTGTCGGCCAGCTCAACCGCGCCAGACTGAGTGAAGTCGGCGATCCGGAGATCATGACCCGTGTGAACGCCTACGAAATGGCGTATCGCATGCAGACAAGCGCTCCGGAACTCATGGATCTGCAACAGGAATCCGCCGATACCTTGGCGCTCTATGGCGTCGAACCGGGCAAGCCCTCGTTTGCCAGCAATTGCCTGCTTGCCCGGCGATTGGTGGAGCGGGGAGTGCGATTTGTCCAACTCTATCACACCGACTGGGACCATCACGGCGATAAGGCGAACAACCTAAGCGGCGCCCTGGAAGCACGCTGCAAGGAAGTCGATCAGGCAAGCGCCGCCTTGGTGATGGATTTGAAACAACGCGGTTTGCTCGAAGACACGCTGGTGATCTGGGGAGGCGAATTCGGCCGCACACCGATGGGAGAGGTGCGGGAAACAATCGGCCGCGATCATCACGTTGATTCTTGCAGCATGTGGCTGGCCGGCGGTGGAGTGAAATCCGGCTATATCCATGGCAGCACGGACGAACTTGGTTTCGGGGTAGTCGAGGGGCAGGTGCACATGCACGACCTACAGGCCACCATCATACATCTGCTTGGTTTCGACCACGAGAAGCTTACTTATCGCTTCCAGGGGCGCGACTTCCGACTGACCGATGTGCATGGCCATGTCGTGGAGCAGATACTTGCTTGAAGCAGTGCCCGCTCAAAGAAGATCAACGGGATCGACATCGATCACCCATTGCACTTCTTCGCTCGGCTGAACTGTCCCAATCACCTCTCGGACCGCGCTGCGAAGTTCGTCCCCTGCCGCGGCTGACACCAGAGCGTGGTAACGGAACTTGCCGCGCAAGCGGGCGATCGGGCACGGCGCTGGCCCCAGACAGCGGTAGTCGATCTCTTTGCCGTCGAGTGCCGTCCGCAAGGCGTCAACAGTCGCCTGCATCCAGGTCTCTACCGCCGGCTGGCTGTCGCCGCGGGCGATCAGGCGAACCATGACGGTAGCCGGGGGGAAACCGTGCTCTACCCGAACGGGAAGCTCCGCGCCCGCAAACATCTGATAGTCGTGGCGAATTGCTGCCTGAATCGCGGGATGGTCGGGGCTGAACGTTTGAACGAGAACCCGCCCACCTTTGTCACCTCGCCCGGTTCGGCCGGCTACTTGGGTGACAAGTTGAAAGGTGCGTTCCGATGCGCGGAAGTCGGGCAGGTGCAAGGCGGTGTCGGCATTGATGACCCCGACGAGCGTGACATTTGGAAAATCGAGCCCCTTAGCGATCATTTGCGTCCCAAGAAGGATTTTCACCTCCCCTGCCCTGAACTTCGCGAGCGCCTTCTCGTGGCTGCCCGGGCGCTGCATTGTGTCGCTGTCCATGCGGAGCACCGGGACACCGGGAAATCGAGAGCGAATCTCCGCTTCCAGCCGCTGGGTGCCCAAGCCGCTGTAGCGAATCCCGTCGAACGTGCACTCCGGACATCGGGCGGGGGCCTGCTGCTCGAAGTCGCAGTAGTGACAAACCACTTTTTCCCCTTCGCGATGATGCGTGAGCGCGAGATCGCATTGAGGACAGCGGGCAACGTAGCCGCAGCTCGGACATTGGATGTGGGTCGAGTAACCACGACGATTCAGCAGGAGGATGACCTGGCCATCTTCCTTGAGCGACAGGTCGATCGCCTGGTGTAAGGGCCGGCTGACTGCGCCGCGGCTTTGTCGACTGTGGAACTCGTCGCGCAAATCAATCGTTGCAACATCAGGCAGCGGACGATCGCTGACGCGTTTGGGCATGTCCACCAGGCGGAAACGCCCAGCCAGCGCGTGATCCCAGCTTTCCAAGGAAGGAGTCGCCGAACCGAGCACCAGCGGCACTCGTTCATCGATGGCACGTTGCAAGGCAACATCGCGGGCATGATAGCGGGGCGTCTCGTTCTGTTTGAACGAAGGATCGTGCTCTTCATCGATCACGATCAAGCCCAGATTCGGAGTCGGGGCAAAGACGGCGCTACGCGCGCCGACAACCACCTGAACTTCCCCTCGGCTGATTCGTTGCCAGTGCCAATGGCGCTCCGCGTCGCTCAAATGGCTATGCAACACGGCCACATTGGAGAATCGGGAGCGAAAGCGCTGGCGGGTTTGAGGAGTCAGGCTGATCTCGGGCACGAGGACGATGGCCTGCCGGCCGAAGCCGATCACTTCGTCGATCGCGCGGATGTAGACTTCAGTCTTGCCGCTGCCGGTGACTCCGTGCATGAGAACCGTTTCATGCCGGCGGTCGCGCAAGGCGAACAGAATATGGTCGAGAGCCGCTTGCTGGTCCTCATTCAGATGCAGGTGTTCTTCACGAGGCGTCGGCAGTTCTTCGAGTTCCATCTGCTGAATCCGCCGAACCTCGGCCTGGACCAGCTTTTTCTTGCGCAGCTCATTGATCGGTGCCAGCGTACAACGAGCGGCCTGGGCTAGTTCGGGAGGAGTCAGCGGACGAGGAGCAGCTATCAACACCCGCAAGGCGTCGAGTTGCTTGGCCGGTAAACGCAGGGTGGAAAGATTGGCAGCCACATCGGCTGGCACGCTCAGGAAAGTCATCTCCCGCGTTCCCGCCTGACCGCGAACACCCGCAGGAACGACGCCGTGGAGCACCTGTCCCCAGGGGCACAAATAGTGCTCGGCCATCCAGGCAGTCAGCCGAAGCATGGCTGGGGAAACGAGCGGCTGAGGATCGACGACTGCCTGTATCTCCTTCAGCGGCCGGCCGGCGACCGGTCTTGTTTCCACGGCAGTGCAATACCCAACCATTGGTCGGTTGCCACGCCCGAGCGGCACCTGCACACGCTGTCCTGGCGCCACCCGCTCGCGAAGCTTGTCGGGCAGCCGGTAGCTCAACGGGCCAAACGGCTGCTCCGCAAAGACCACATCGACGACCGACTGCTCGTGGGCGGCATCGAGCTCCCACGGGTCGGGCGCCGTATCAAAGAGCGATTTCTGAGTCGGGTTCAAGGGTAAGATTCCGCGATTCGGATGCTCCGTTCAACCTAGCAAATCGCGGGAGACTCGTGTTATGTCGTCCCGCGAAAGCCGAATGGTTTACGGAGGGTTCCGAACGCAGATGGCTGACAGCTGGCTACGGCTCGTACGCCTCGGCAAACGGATTGCGTCCCTGGGGCATGTACTTGCACATCAAAATCCCGATCAGATAAAGCAAGCACAGGGGCAAAGCCATTAAGAGCATGCTGATCGGATCGGCCGGGGTCAGCACCATCGCGACCAGGAAGATAATCAGGATGGCGATGCGCCACTGACCGGTGTAAAGATCGAGCGACACAACCCCAATCCGATTTAGGAAGAGCATCACAAGAGGCAATTGAAAGCTCACACCGAAGCCCAGCGGGAGAATAAGCACGAAACTAAGCCACTCGCCGATACGAGGATCGAAGTCGGCATTCATGCCTCGGTTGAACTGAAACAGGAAGTTCAAAACTGGCTCGAATACTGCAAAGAAAGCCAGCGAAGCCCCAGCAAGGAAGAGCAGGATGCTGATTGGCAGATAGAGGTAAACGTAGTTTTTCTCGTGCGGATAAAGGCCGGCGGCAACGAAGATCCAGATCTGATAAAAGATCCATGGCGCCGAGATCACAATGCCGGTCACCAGGGCCGCCTTCATCCAGATCATGAACGCCTCCTGGGCGTTCAGCACCTGAAAGCGGACCTTCACTGGCCTCCACGTGGGGAGCGAAACCATATTCAGCCGTGGCGCTCGCAGTTCCTTGGGGAACAGGCCCGCAAGCAGCATTTTGTTGAGCCGGGCAACCCGGTCAGTTCCCGGACCGCTCTTCAATTCCTCTTCCTTAGCTTCCTCGGTTTCGCTTCGGAGCCGCTCGACGGTGGAAGGATGAATGCCTTCCAAACTGGCGAATTCTTTGCTGCTAGCGAGATTCGGGCTGTCGGCGATGGAATTCAAAATGCCTGTTAAGGCCGTTCGATCCTTGGCGGATACCGCACCCTCTCCTTCAGCGATTCGGCGGAGCGTTGCCTGCTGCGTTTCGTCAAGTTCCAGCCAAATACGGCGCTCGGGAGAAGGAGCGTCGGTCGCCCCCGCCTCAACGATCCGCGAGGCAAGCTGTCGCTCCAGCCCACTCGAAAGGTCGTCTGTGACAAACTGGTACGACGTGATCGGCAGTTCGAAAGGCAGACCGTAGGATGTGCGTAGATTCTCTACCAGCCGGCTGGTTTCCAACAAAATTTCATCGGGCACGAGCCCATCGCGCACGACCATTTGCTCTACTTCATAGGGCACTCCCTCCGGATAGAGCTCCTTGAGTTGATCCATGGCCCGGTCGAGGTAGTACTTGGTCATGGCGTTCTCTAGCGGGCTCTGAAAGAACCGCACTACCGAGTTAGCCATGAAAAAGCCGATGACGCAGCCGACCGCGACGCCGGCTAGGGCACGGAACAAGCACACACGAAGTTCCTCGATGTGCTCGCCGAAAGTCATCGTCGAGCCTTCGAACAAATCGTCGTTCGTGCGTTTTGCCATGGACGGAGCTCCAGATAGGGTTCACCACCGCCAACTACGAACTTACCGTTCGCTGGCAGTGCGTACTTCGATCCCAGCCCACGTGCGTGATGGTCGCCCGATTGCAGGCTCTAGCCGGGAGAAGGCCCGCCAAAGCAGGCCCAGGAGCGTACGGTGGGAAGCTGCCGTACCAGGTGAGTGTCGCCAGGGACATAGCCCCGACGACTTGGATTCATCATAATCGCGAAGTCAAGTAGCAGCAACCGCGGCAATTCCCTGTCCTATTGGCCGATCCGAACATGCCCCCACTGTATCCGCTGCGTTTTGAACCGTTCTATAAGCGATATCTTTGGGGTGGACGGCGACTGGAGACGGTGCTCGGCAAGCAGCTCCCCGATGGCAATGATTTCGCCGAAAGTTGGGAAGTGGTCGACCACGGAGCCAATCAGTCACGGGTAGCCGCAGGACCGCTCCAAGGCAAGACCTTGGGGGAGTTGACGGCCGAATACGGTTCTCGGCTCCTCGGCCCGGGCTATCCGACCAGCCGCTTCCCGCTCCTTTTTAAGTTCCTCGACAGCAGCAAGGTGCTCTCGGTTCAGGTGCATCCGGACGATGAAGCCGCTTCCACGCTAAACCCTCCCGACCTGGGCAAGACGGAGGCCTGGCTGGTCTTGCATGCGGAACCCGGGGCGTACGTCTACGCCGGTCTCGAGCGGGGCCTCAATCGACAAAGCCTCGAGCAGGAACTGCGCCGAGGCGGGATCGAGGAATGCCTGCATCAAGTGCAGCCCGCGGTGGGCGACTGCCTTTTCATCCCAGCCGGTGTCGTTCACGCCCTAGGGCCCGGCTTTGTCATTGCCGAAATCCAGCAGGCGAGCAACACGACCTATCGTTTGCATGACTGGAATCGGCTTGATTCAGACGGCAAGCCGCGGCAACTGCACATTGAGGAAAGTCTGTCGGCGATTGATTACGACCACGGGCCCGTCATCCCCCAAACACCTCGTGCGCTGGACCAGCAAAACGGGGAACGGCTTGTCGCCTGCGACAAATTCGTTCTCGACCGTTGGCGCATCGAGTCCGCTCGCCTGCACGGCGGCGACCGACGGTTTCATATTGTCAGTGTCCTCGAAGGAGCAATTGAAGTGACTGGCGACGCCACCGAGCAACCACTCGGCAAAGGGCAGACCATCCTGATTCCCGCCGATTGTGGCCCGACGAAGCTCACCCCCATCCAACCGACCGTACTGATCGATATGTACTTGCCCTAGGCGGCAATCTCCAGCAATGGCTCGGTTACGTTTTCACCAGGCAACCTTCGACCTGCTCCAGCTCGCGCCGCTTCCCTCGGAGTCCAATCGACGACTGCTGGAGGTTGAGGCCAGCGCCGCGGGGTTGTCACTGCCGGCAGCGGCAGTGGAATGGTTCTCGCTCGAAAACGGAATTTCGCTGTTAAATCGCCCCGGAAGCACCGGAGAGGCTTTGTCGATCAAGAAACTGACGGCGAGCATCCAGTCACTGCACGGCATTCGAAAACCTCGCTTGGTGTTTCTACGGGAGAAGCAGGGGCACCGCGTTTGGGCGTTCGATTTGGTTCAGGAGGCCAATCCGCCAGTCCTCGTGCGGTTACTGGATACGGATGGTAGGGAGAGCTGGCGAACCGCGGCGGACCGGTTTTCGGATTTTGTCTTCGGTTGGATCTGGGACCATCCTTCCGGAGGCTATACAGCACGAGCACAACTGAACTGTTCGCTGAAGCAAATCCGTCGGCTGACTGCTGGACTGGTTGAGCATCCAACGGGACGAGCATGGCCGAGCCACAAGACCTTTCGACTCCAAAAGGGACAAGCCCGGATCCGTATCCACTATCAGCCGGAAGCCTGGTCCGACGTTGTGATATGGTCGCCTGATCTAGGCGATTTAAGAGCTACGATCGCTCATGCGTCTAACTCGGGCTTATCCAGGAAGGCATTTTTTTCGAGCCAACCGGCCGTAGGTCGACTTCTCACGGAGTAGCCGCCTCTGCCGGGCCAGACATGCGTTCTCATCAGACGGAAAGTACACTACACCCAATTATTGCCCTTCTGGTCCGCAATGCGGATCTGCGTTCGCAAGGTGACTCATGGACCTTCCCTGGCGACTCTTTGCCGGAATACTGATTCTCTGGTTACTTGTTGGCTTATTGCCAACGGCCTTGTGGGGAGACTTGCACGACGCGAGCGACTTCGCCAATACGTTCGGTTTCGTCAACGCCCTGTTTGCCGCGCTTGCGTTCGGAGGCGTCATTTGGGCGATTCGACTTCAGACTCGCGAGCTCGAGCTGCAACGGCTGGAAATTGAAGAAACTCGAGACGAGCTTCGCCGTTCCGCCGATGCCCAGCACAAATCGCAGGAGATGCACTTCTTTACGGCGCTGCTGATGGCTCGTAATAGCGTCGCCGGTGGCTATGCCAATTGCGCCGAGAACGAAACCGGTCCGCTGCAGCTAAACCGGTTGGCACATCGCAGACATCTCGCGCAGCTCGAGTGGCTGCTCGAACTCATCGATCGCCAGGAAGGCAATCCATTCGCCCTGCCCTCCGATGAAGTGCTCATCGCCCAGCAGATAGCATCCCTACTGAGCCGGGCGCACCCACTGCTGGAGTCGGCCCTGAAGAATCGCGCGACCAACTACGCACGGTCGATCGCGCTCGACCTCAATCAGTCGATTCGTGACCTCAGACGGCTCTTGACCGAACCGGGCAACCTGGCGACGGACATCGATTCGGCGCTGTCCGCAGCCGAAGCCGTCACGACGGCCAGCGAGTACGATGAAGTCGCGGAGATCTGTCGGTCGGCGTTCAATCCGCTGAGCGATATACTGTCGAAATTACTGGGCCGCAAGCTGCCCACCCTGACAATCCCAATCGCCGGCTCACCAATCGATGGTCGCTCGGCACAGCAGCCGATGTCATCGAATTGAGTCGCACTAGCGCGGCCTCAACCGTATTTTTTAGTCCTCTCCCTCATCAATCTGCCGACTGGCGATTTCGAGGTGCGATCCGGCGGCATCATCCACGACTAGAATCGCCCCGGACTGCCGAACACGTCCAGCAGGGATGGCTGCATCGGCGTCCACCATGCGCGACACCATCTCCGCTTTGCTCGCCCCCGTTACCAGCCACAGAATGTGTCGCGCTCGGTTGATCGCCGGATAGGTAAGCGTCATTCGCAGTCGGCCCTGATACTCTCCGGTCGTCGCGACGTCCTGCTGATTCACCTTTAAAACTGGATCACCAGGAACGAGGGAAGCCGTGTGTCCATCGCTCCCCAGCCCAAGGTGTACCAGATCGATCACCGGTGGTTCACCTGCCAGATCGGCGAGCACAGCGGCATAACGGTCGCATGCCTGGATGAGATCGCTTTCGGTAACTGGCATGGGGTGGATGTTCGCAGCCGGAAGCTGCGATTGCCCTCTCATGGCCTCCGAGAGATGAGTGAGATTGCGATCTTCATGTCCGTCAGGCGCGACGCGTTCGTCTACTTGGACAAAATGGACCTTTTCCCACGGCAAATCCTCACTAGCGATGAGCCGAAGCATTTGCCACGGAGTGGTCCCACCGCTCACTGCGAAGGTGAATCGTCCCCGCGCAGCGATAGCCGAACGCGCTTGCTCCAAAACAATCGCCGCTCCACGGCGCGCCACAGAACCGGCGTCAGGCAGAATCTCAGTTTTCATCACACCCTGCATGTCTGGTTTAGCGTTGTTCCACCGGTGCTCCATCCGGAGTGACACGTCGAGGAGCGACCTTGGCAAGTTCGTCCGTACGCATGGCCGGCCCCATCACTGGATTATGCCATGTTCCGGGAGCGATCACACGATCGGCCTCGGCTGGCCCCCACGTCTGCGGCTCATACTCGATCACAGGCACCACGGATCCGAGGACGGGTTCGACAATTCTCCATTCGTGTTCGACGCTATCCTCGCGTGCGAAGAGTGTGGCATCTCCCTCCAGTGTGTCACCGAGCAGTCGCTCGTAGGCGCTCATCTCGTCGCCGCCTGGTTGATGACTCAGAACCAACTCCACCGGCACCCCGATCATCTGCTCCCCCGGAGTCTTATTCATGGCCCCAAACGCGATGGTTACATCCGGATTCAAACGAAAGCGGACGTAGTTCGGTTCGATGCAACACTCCGGAAAAATCGACGGCGGGCGGCGCAGGCGGACAAAGACTTCGGTGCACGTTTGCGGCAGGTTCTTGCCGGCCCGGATGTAGAACGGAACTCCCTGCCAGCGCCAGGAGTTGATGTGCAGCTTAAGAGCAGCAAATGTCTCGACCTGCGAGTCGGCGGCCACGCCTGGCTCTTTACGATATCCGCGGAATTGGCCGCGAACGACATCTCGTGGTTCGAGAGCGGGAATCGATTTAAAGACCTTTACCTTTTCATCGCGCACGGAATCGCTATCCGAACCGGCAGGTGGTTCCATCGCGAGGTGGGCAAGCACCTGCAGCATGTGGTTCTGTACGACGTCCCGGATCGCCCCCGCTTCTTCGTAGAAGGCGCCGCGTCCCTGCACACCAAAAGCTTCCGCCATGGTGATCTGCACGCTTTCCACATAGCGGCGGTTCCAGATCGGCTCCAGAAACGAGTTGGCGAAGCGGAAGAAGAGCAGGTTTTGGACCGGCTCTTTACCCAGGTAGTGATCGATCCGAAAGATGTGATTTTCGTCGAACGCAGCCAACAGGGTTTGATTCAAATCGCGCGCCGAATGAAGATTCCGGCCGAAGGGCTTTTCGACCACAACCCGCGCATCGACAGAGCATCCGGCATGGCAAAGTTGCTCAACGACGAGCCCGAACAGGGCCGGCGGAATCGCTAGATAGTGCGTTGGCCGTTTCGCGTCGCCCAGCTCCTCGCGAAGTTTCGTGAAGGTGGCCGGGTCTTTGTAGTCGCCATCGACGTATCGCAAGAGACTCAGCATTTTCTGGAATGCTGCGGAGTCGATTCCCCCGTGCTTTTCCAGGCTGTCTTTAGCTCGCGCGCGAAACTGCTCGAGCCCCCAGCCGGCTTTCGCCACGCCGATAATGGGCACGTTCAGCCGCCCCCGGCGGATCATCGCCTGGAGAGCAGGAAAGATCTTTTTGTAGGCCAGATCTCCGGTGGCTCCAAAGAAAACCAGGGCGTCGGAATGCGGCAGGCTCATGAATGGGATCCTCGTGGTGCGACTGCTGCAGACCTGACCACCTCTCAGCCACCCGCTGGCTTCTCGACGTGGCCGCCAAACTGATAACGCATCGCCGACAGAAGCTTGTCCGCGAAGTCACCTTCGCCTCGCGACTCGAACCGGGAAAACAGCGCATTGGCAAGGACCGGAGCCGGGCAACCTTCGTCGATGGCGGCCTTCACGGTCCAGCGGCCTTCGCCGGAGTCGGACACTCTGCCCGAGAACTTGCCGAGTTGCGGATCTTCGTGTAGTGCGGCCGCGGTCAAGTCGAGCAACCACGACCCGATCACGCTGCCGCGCCGCCAGAGTTCGGCGATATCGCGGAGATCAAGATCGTATTGATAGTGCTCTGGATTGCGCAGCGGGGTCGTCTCCGCATCGACGGCATGCTCGCGTTTCCCAATATTGGCGTCTCTTAGAATCGCCAGCCCTTCGGCGTAGGCGGCCATCACGCCGTATTCGATGCCATTGTGCACCATCTTTACAAAGTGGCCGGCGCCGTTGGGACCACAGTGCAGGTAACCGTTTTCTGCGGTGCTGCCGACACTCTTACGCCCCGGCGTGGGAGGCGCCGCCTCTTTGCCTGGCGCCAGAGTGCCAAAAATGGGATCGAGGTGGGCGACTACTTCCTTTTCGCCGCCGATCATCTGACAGTAGCCACGCTCCAGACCCCATACGCCGCCGCTGACGCCAGCGTCGACATAGTGAATGCCTTTCGTCCGCAGGGCGGCGGCCCGTCGGAGATCGTCGATGTAATACGAATTCCCACCGTCGATCACGATATCGCCGGCCTTCAACTTGGGCACAAGCTGATCGAGCGTCGCATCAACGACTCCCGCGGGAACCATGAGCCAGACGGCCTTCGGGGCGGTCAGCTTGCCGATGAACTCATCCAGGGTCGAGCTGCCGATCGCACCCTCGGCAGCCAGCGTCGCGATCGCCGCCGGAAACGCGTCATAGACGACGCACTCATGCCCGCCGCGCATCAGGCGCCGAACCATGTTTGCCCCCATCCGGCCCAGGCCAATCATCCCCAACTGCATGGCAAGCCTCCTATATCGCCCGGAGAGGTGTCGCTCAAAGATTCCGCTTCCCCCGCCGAACGTGGTTATACCACACGGACCCGCTGAACTGACTTTCTTACGCGATCGCACGAATCGCTAGGACTGAATCAGTCGCACGACTTCACAGCGGTTGCATCAGTGCAAGTCAATTGGTTGCAGGCGTCCGGCAAGTCCCTTTTGTATCGACCATCGAATGTGAGAACGCGACAGCGACAAACGTCCTTCGTCGGGATTCCCCGACCGGTTCAAGTTACAGACGGCGCCTTCCTCCCGATTGTTATCGAGTCGGCCTGCGGCGGGATTGCTCGCTTGCTGCCGTAGAAGTCTCCCACACTGCAGCCCCCTTATTTCCGCCTTCGAGTAAGATAGGCGCCTGTCAGCGTCCATCGCCGATTATTGCAACCTGCTCATTAAATCTCGTGCTATCCAACCCAGCCCGGACCGAACTGTATCGTCAGGCCATGCAGGCCTCGCTGCTGGGCATCGGTGTGAATTTGGGACTAACCGCCGCCAAATTAACTGGCGGTTTGCTCGGCGGTTCCTTCGCTCTCGTCTCCGACGCCGTGAACTCACTCGGGGATCTGGTCACGTCGGTCGTCGTACTATTTGCTCTCCATTTCGCTCAGAAGCCCCCGGACGCCGAGCATCCGTACGGCCATACGCGGGCTGAGGCGATCGCCGCCACCAACGTCGCCGTGCTGATCATTGTGTCGGCCCTCGGCATCGGTTGGGAAGCGTTCCGGCGCCTGGGCGTCGCCCATGGCATTCCCCCCGCCTGGACGCTTTGGATCGCGGGTGGCAGTGTGCTCGTGAAGGAGGGACTCTACCGCTACAAGGTTCGTGTTGCCCAGCGTACGGGTTCCGCTTCGCTCGTGGCCAATGCCTGGGACCACCGAAGCGACGCACTTTGCTCACTGGCAGTGCTGCTAGGTCTGGCCACCGTTCGCTTCGGCGGTGACCGTTACCTCTGGGCGGATGAAGTCGCCGCGCTCGTTGTTGCGGTGGCCATCGTTTGGACCGGCGTAAAACTCTTTCGCAGCAGCGCCAGTGAGTTGATGGATATCCAGGCCGATGACGACCTGGTCACCGCCGTCCGTTCCGCCGCCGAAGCGACGCCGGGAGTCGCTGGAGTTGAGACACTCTGGCTGCGCAAGTCAGGGCTGGAATACTTCGCCGATATTCACATCGAAGTGCCGCCCGAAATGACCGTCGCCCAAGGACACCACATTGGCCACGTGGTCAAAGACCGATTACTGGAGCAGTTTCCGATGCTCCGCGACGTCCTCGTTCATCTCGAACCACACGGACACCAGCGGCACTGGTGACAGCGTCATCCTGGAGTCCACTGCGAAGTCAGTTAGGAATAGCGCCTTCGCTGCGTGCCAGTGGCTCCTCAACCCGAATAAACACATCCATCTGCTGGCCGACGAAGACGCTGCGATCGTCTTCGTCGAGCGAATAGATCACATGCAACACGCGGGTGTCGACACGCTCCATATTGTCGCCCGACAACGAGCGCTTCGGCACGACAAAGGGCTGCACGCGAACGAACTTCAATCGGTACTCCCGTTCCATACTGCCGCGGGCATAGGCGATCGCGGTGGCAGCCGGCTGAAAGCGGGGGATGTCGTTCTCATCGATGTCGACGCGAACATTCCGTTTTCCCGTGTCGCCCAGAACGATCAGCTCCTTGCTTGCCGGAGCGCCGACGAATTCGCCAGGACGCACGCTCACCTTGAGCACCTCCCAAGAGATCGGCTCCCCCGCCTCGTCGGTCATCTCGGGCGCCGTGATCAAATGTCGCTCGAGCGTCGTCTTGGCCTGCTCGAACTGCGAGCGCGCCTGCTCGACCGAAGCGCGAGCGACTTGCTTGTCCGCCCCCCAGGCTCCCGCCCGCAATAGTTTGTCTTGTGCCTCCAGATAGCTCAGCTTGGCCTGAAAACTATCCACAGTCAGCGAGTTTTGAATGTATTCTTCGTGCGGCACCGCCCCGCTGTCGACCAGGCGTTTGCTGCGATTCATCGCGTCTTCCTTCTGCCGCAGATTGGCCTTCGCTTCGCTGATCTGCGCCGTCATGGGCGGCAGTTCCTCGGGTCGCGGCATTTGCTCCAGTCGTTCGAGTTGAGCCTCACTCGCGTCGAGCATGGATTGGTAGACCTTCACGGCCGCCTCCGCCTCGCGGATGTCCAGTTGGAACAAAGGCTGGCCTGCGTGAACGCGGTCGCCTTCCTTGACGAAGACCTTCACCACCACACCGGCCAGCGGCGAGCCGATCGAGACGTTTTCCGTCCTCGGCTCCACGATGCCGAGCCCCGCCACTTGATGATCGAACGGCGAACGCGCCGGTGAGACCGGCGGAGCGCTCTTGGGAAGCGGAGTCTGCGAGTTGACGATGTGATACCCCGCAAACAGCAGCATGAGCCCGGCGATCACCGGCAGCACATACGCCTTTGCTGTTCCGAGAAACC
Organism: Planctomycetota bacterium; assembly: GCA_023430365.1. Taxonomy (GTDB): domain Bacteria; phylum Planctomycetota; class Planctomycetia; order Pirellulales; family Pirellulaceae; genus JAEZAS01. Next base: position 1,350 of record JAEZAS010000095.1, on the reverse strand, counting down.
AACGTAGCACGTTCATGATCTCTGCCTGCCTTCTCTGCCCCGGATTATCAGTGCACTGATCTTCCATGCCCAGTTGCCATCAACGGCGCTGTTCCACGCTGCTGAATGTCCTGGATCCGACCATCGCTCATGCTCACGATTCGATCTCCGAACTCATACACGCGGCTATCGTGAGTCACCACGATCACCGCTCGCCCCGGCTGAACGGTTGTGTCACGCAACAACTGCATCACCCGCTGCCCGGAGTGGGCGTCGAGCGCCGCCGTCGGTTCGTCGCAGACGAGCAGCCGTGGGCTGTGCACGAGTGCCCTCGCAATGGCGACACGCTGCTGCTGACCACCCGAGAGTTGGGCGGGTCGTGCTGAGACTTTGTCGCCGAGTCCGACCTGATCGAGCACTTCCGCCGCGCGGCGAACCGCCTTGGCTCGGTTCTCGCCGGCGATCAGCAACGGAACCGCCACATTCTCCGCCGCCGTCAGCGCTGGCAGCAGGTTGTACTGCTGAAAGACAAAACCGATATTCTCAGCGCGAAAGCGCACCAGTTTGCCGCCCTTCAAGTCTCTCCGATGATGGCCAAGCAAGCGCACTTCGCCGTCGGTGGGATCGAGCAGACCAGCGATGATCGAAATGAGCGTCGTCTTGCCGCAGCCGCTCGGTCCCACGAGCAATGTCATCTCACCCGTCGGAATTTCGACGTCGATGCCGCGCAGCGCCGGCACCTTGGTGTCTCCCTGACCGTACACCTTCGTCACACCACGGCATACGACAGCCGTGGCGCCGGATTGTGTTGCCGTCGAGGATTGCATCGAGGGTGTCATAAAAATGCCGCTACTCGAAACAGCTGCGCTAACCAATCATCACTTGAACACGACGGCCGGCTCCAGCACGAGCACCTTGCGAATGCTCAACAGACTCGCCGCAATGACGATAAAACCCACCGAAACCGCCGTAATGACCATCACCTGCCACGGCACATACATGCCGCGCAAGTCGGCAATCCCGCTCGCATTGGTCGCCTCGAAAAACGCGACGCTCATCCCAATGCCAAGGCCGTAGCCCATCATTCCCACCAGGATTGCCTGCAACAGGATCATGCCGATGATCCGCAGGTTGCTTACGCCCATCGCCTTCAGGCTGCCGAACTGCTTTAGGTTCTCGATCGTGAACAAGTAGAACGTCTGCCCGGCGATCGCCGCGCCCACGATGAACCCGAGCGCCACCGTGATGCCGAAGTTGACGGGAATGCCCGTGTTTTCCAGGTAGTACTTGATGTTGAACCAGAAGAATTCGTCGGAGGTGAGCGCCTTGAGATCGGTCTCTTCCATGATGCGCGAAGCGAGTACGCTGGGA
>JAEZAS010000092.1 GCA_023430365.1 Planctomycetota bacterium | reverse complement strand
GTCTGCACAGCGCAATCTGCGGTTCACTGCAGCTCCGCGCACTAACCGGCGCTCGTGCATTTGTGTCGCGGATCACCGCTTTGCAGCCGATGCATCACCCGTTCGGATGGGCGCCAATGGGGGTTCTGTGTGCAAACGGCCCGCGAATTTCCGCTGCGGACTTCCGCAGAGCAAATCCGGTGGTGCGCTAACGTCTTGTCCGTTACGGGGGTCCGTGCAAGGATAAACTGCTCAGCCGATATTTGACTGACTGTCCATCGGTAAATGTCGCGAAACCAACGTACGAGTCGCTGGTTTAATGCTTGAGCGAGATGCGCGCCCGCGGGTGCGCTGAGGCGTTTCAATCAGCACCGTGAAGTGGATGGCCGAAAGTCGATTCGCTTGCAGTCGCGAATCGCAGGAACAGACGCCCTCCACCGTCTTGGTGTTTAAAGAGTCTCGCGATTTTCTGCCTGTCCCCGTTGGGGATGCGCCCCGGGTTCGTCCTGTGGCGGGCAATGACTTATTGATTTATTTTTCTTGTTGGTTGTCTTCTCTCGCGTAGTGGAGCCTTCGTTTCGATGCTGCGTACCTCTCCTTCTCGCTCGGCCGGGCGTACCGGCTTTACGCTCGTGGAACTGTTGGTGGTGATCGCCATCATCGGCGTGCTCGTGGCGCTGTTGCTCCCCGCTGTGCAGGCTGCCCGTGAAGCGGCCCGGCGCATGTCGTGTCAGAACAACGTGAAGCAGCTCAGCCTGAGCTTGCACAACTTCCACGACACGATGGGACACTTCCCCCCTGGCTCCCAAGAGCAGGTCTATCAGAAGCCGACTCCGACCAATGGCACGGCCACGCTGATCACCGGCACCAACTGGCTGGTCCACATCCTCCCCTACATCGAACAGCAGAACCTGTACGACAAGTACAACTTCCAATTGCCCTGGGACAACGCGGTGAACCTCGCCGTGGCCAGCTACCAGATCAAGGCCTTCAACTGTCCCTCGGGATCGACCGCGAAGACCCCGCAGGCCAATGAGGTCTCGGGTGGTCAGCCGAACCATGTGACGCACTACTACGGTGTGATGGGTCCGACCGGCAGCGGCGCGATCAACGGCGCCACGGTCAACTACACCTCGGTCAACGCCGGCGGCAACGCCCATTACTCGACGCACGGTGTCCTCGGTCTGGTCCGTGAAGGTTCCAGCCCCATTCCGCCGAAGCGGATGGCCGACATCACCGACGGCACGTCGAACACGTTCGTCACTGGCGAGCGCTCGATGGTCGAGATCGGTGTGCCGAACGCCTACCGCAGCTGGGTCCGCGGCTTCAACGGCGCTTCGGCGACGACGAAGAACCTGACCAACGCGATTGGCAGCACCCACTACACCACGGGCAACAACTTCAACGACATCAGCTTCGGCTCGCAGCACCCCGCCGGTTGCAACTTCGGCATGGGTGACGGCAGCGTCAAGTTCGTCTCGAAGACGACCGACCTCAGCCTGCTCAAGGCGCTGGCGAGCATGAACATGGGTGAGAGCGCAACCCTCGACCAGTAAACCTGGCGACGATCGGTATTGGTTTGACAACGAAAAATCGGCCGGCGTCGCGACACCTCCTCGAGGACTCGCGACGCCGGTTTTTTATTGGGGGGAATAGAGATGAGTATCGGTAATCTGGTTCCGCGGAGGCGCGTGCTGGCTCTGGTGCCCGCGCTGGCCCTCATGGTCTCCGTCGCCGGTTGCGGCGGCGATTCGACCGGCTATCGCCTGTCGGGCAAGGTGACGTTCAACAACCAGCCGATCCCGGTCGGCACGATCTACTTCGATCCCGACGGCAGCAAAGGCAACTCCGGCGCTTCGGGCTTTGCCCAGATCAAGGACGGGGCTTTCGACACGTCGGCGGCCGGAGGCCAGGGAACGATCGGCGGACCGATGGTCGTGCGGATCGTCGGGCTGGACGGCGTGAAGATCGACGAGGAACGGGTGAACGGCAAGCCGCTCTTTCCCGAATACCGGACCGAAGTCGAGCTGCCCAAAGAGAACTCGACGATGGACTTCGAAGTGCCCGCCTCAGCCGCCGCCGCCAGGCGCTAAAGCCCAAGCGGCCGGGCCAGCCCCGCGCAGGAACGCTGCTTCTCACTGCTTTCTCGCTGAAATGACAACCGCGGTCGGGATGGCCTGCCATCCCGACCCGCGTCATCTCTCGCAGGCTTACTTCCCCTGCGAAGCCTGGTGGGCGCGCTCTTCCGCCTCGACCTTCTTCTCCTGCTCTTCAATCGCCTTTCGATCATCTTCGGAGACCGAGGTGGGAGCTTCGGCGCCGCCACCGCAGCCGAGGGCGAAGGGCATGGCGAGCAAGGAGGCCAGGAATAGGTGCTTGAGCATCTGGAGTGTCCTTTCTAAGGATGGTGGTTGTCGTTGTTTGAGGTAAGGACGTTGAGATCCGCCTCGATTAGTTTGCTTCGGTGATGACGTTGCCGTCGGCGATCGTGCACAGACGCAGCCAGGTCGTGGCGTCGATGTTGTAGGCAATGAAGCCCACCGAGCCGTCCACTCGCGCCGCGTTCACGCCGGCTGGGTGCGAGCTGCCGAACTTGTTCGACCAGTAGGCGGCCTGGGTGTTGTCGGGGTGGAGCTTGTCGGGCTGCGGCACTTCGCTGCCGAAGCGGACGATGTCGACGTCCCAGCCGGTGTTGTTCCAGGCCTCGTTGTCGCCGCCGGCGGAGCCCCAGACGGTCGCGTGAACTTGCTTCTCCGCGAACAGGATGGTCTGCGACGTGCCGTCGGTGAAATCGCTCAGGCGGCGGGTCTGCTCGACGGGCAGGTTCTGCGGCTTCGAAGTGCTCGGAGCCAGCCACTGGCGGACGAAGGCGCCGTCCTTGCCGATGTTCCGCAGGTTGTTCGAGCAGCTCATCCGCCGCGCCGCTTCGCGGGCCGACTGCACGGCAGGCAGCAGCAGGGCCACGAGCACGCCGATGATCGCAATCACGACCAGCAACTCGACGAGGGTAAACGCTTCCTTCCGATAGAATCGACGCATCTGAATTCCTCATGAATCGGAGCAAAGAAGATGAAAACATGCGGCGCAAGGCTGCGGAA